>CAIPEB010000481.1 GCA_903863885.1 uncultured Planctomycetaceae bacterium
AAAGACAGCGTCGCCATGAAACGCCGCGCATGCGGATGGGACGACAACTTCATGCTCGAAGTGCTTACGGGAAACAAGGGTTAGTGGCCGCCGGCCCTGATCTGGTCATTGTCTATTGCTTTCATTCTTCCGCTCAGAGATCAGCCCGATTTGTCGTCGCTTTGATCACTTCTGAGATTCCTTCGCTTTTGCGGCGAGCAGCAGTGTATGAGTCAGGTAAACCACCTCCGCCGCTGCCCATACGTCGGCCGGATCGCCAAAGCCGCGGGGCGGATCGTGATCGATCTCTTCATACCAACACACTGTCGAACTGGCTCGGTCCACGATCGCGTTCAAGATGCGCCACGCCTCGTCGGTTTCGCCTAGTCGTAAATGCCATTGGGCGACCTCGGCGCTGAGGTACGGCCATACGCCGCGAGAATAACCGAGGTTCAAATGCAGACCACCATGCAGGTTCTTTTGCAGGAACCGCAATGTCTTGACCGCCGCAGCATCATTCGGGGCAACGGCATCGAAGGCGCTCACGCTCATCACCACGCCCCAGAGCGGGCGCATACGCTGCGCGCCTTCGGCACCGGGAAAGGACGACAACAAATTCTCTGGATCGGCCGCGGCTGATCGCTCGCGAACCTTGTCGAAGGCCTGCTGATAATCAAGCCAGCCGGCCCGCAGCGCCTCAGCTTCCGGCAAATTCAAGATCTGCGCGGCTTCTGCTGCGACTCGCACCCCGTTGAGCGGACCGGCGTTTTGGGACCAGTGATAACCGGCCTCCAGACCACCGTCGCCGAAGCCGGGAGGCAGCCACCCCTCGATTTCGATCGCACCCTGCTTGTGAATTCCCGCGTGACTGCGACGCGCGGCGAGCGTCGCTTGCGCCGCTTTGATCAGAATCGGTGCAATGTCACGCAACCATCCCTCGTCGCGCCACCGCTCGTAGTGTTCCCAAAGCGCAGTGGCGGCAAGCCCCTGCACGATCCACTGATCGGCACCCTGCCGTTGCAGATCTCCGGTTTCCCACATCTCGAAGATGCCGTCGGCCTTCAAATGCCGGAGCTGGTGGCGGAGCAGTTCCTCCGCGTCCCCCTTCAGGCCAACGGCATCCAGCGCGCGGCTGACTTGGAATGTGTCGTAGGGATTTGCCCCGTAATAATGCCGCAGGCCTTTGAGGCTGCGCGCGTGATCCGGTCGCGATTCGATAAGCATGAGCATCTGTCGAAGCGATGCGTCATAGGCGAATTGCATTTTAGGATTCGGCAACCGAACGGGAGTTGCCTCGCGGAGCTTTTGCTCCCAGAACCTGGTGGCGGCGGCAAAAGCCTCGTCGCGCGAAGGGGCGTCGCCGAGAAACTGCAGGTCGAAACTCGCCGAGGCACCGCCCGGCAATTTGAGCTGATGCCGCAAAAAGGATTCACTTCCAAGCGGCCCGGGCAATGCGATTCGCTCCGCAGTCACAGAGACTACAGTTGACGGCAACATTCGCAGCAAGGCTTGTCTGCCTGCCATGAGCCGCGGTCCGTCCGTAATCTGCGCATCGTCGGCATTGCAGACCAGACTCACCAGTTCGAACGCGTTTTCTGTCGCCGCGGTATTCTTCACGGTCACCCGCACGAAGTAACCCGACTCTTCCGGCGCGCCGGCAAACACAGCCTGCTGCACATCGACCGTCGGCCATTTCATCCGCGTTACGACGGTCGGCACGGGCGAATTGACCAGAGTCTGCTCGACCTGCTGCCAAGGGCCGTGACCTGTTAGCTTCACATGCAGACTCGGGCCGGCGACGTTTTGGCCGATACCGTTCAGTGCGGGGCTCGAGAGCAGCGATTGTACGAGTCCGCTGCCGGCAACGAGTGCTTTGCGACGCGAGTAAGGCAACGCCACCGGCGTCTGGCAAGGCAGCGCAAAAAGACCGGCACCGAGCGACGCAAGTTCTTCTGGCCCGGACGGCGGTTCCGCGACCGCGCGACTCGGGTCCAAGCGTTCCTCGCTCAGATAGACCCCGTCGAAGTTGACGTTGTTACTGTCTGCCAGTGACAGAATCTCCAGCGTGTGTTCGCCGGAAGCGCATTCGGGAAGGCGCAGCATTGCATACTTCCACCCTTCTCTCTTGAACCCCCAATCGCCGGTGCTTGGCAGTATTACGGTTCCCGACAGATCATCCTTGCCGTCAATCGTCACTCGCACCAAGGACTCGCCCGCCGTCTGGCGCGCATACCGTAACGCCACGTGCAAGGGATGATATTCGGCGGGCAGTTTCAGTTTGAAGCGAAGGAAATCCCCCTTGCGCCCGCCCCAGTCGTTGTCCACGCATGCGTGCCCCGAGGCACTGGGCATGTCGAACTTCGCAGCGAGCGAGCCTCGTTGTTCGGAGTAGTCTTCCGCCTCAAACCAGAAGACCTTTGAATGATCCACCGCTCTCTCCTGCAAAGGCGGCAATTGGGGCGGGCCGGTTTGTATGGGCACAGCAGCCTGCACCGCACCCGGCATCGCGAAGATCAATGCGGCAAAGAACATACGAACAGGCTTCATCATTCCCCATTTTCGTGCGATCATGTCCTTGCTCTCCGATCATTGCCGTTTATGACGGCTGACTCGCAGGTCGAACCGAACGTGGCGGAACCAGAAAACGAATGATGCCTCCCGCCACGCGGCGCTCTCATTGTAGTATTCGTCTTTCCGGCAGAATTCGTTGTCAAGTTGGCGGATACCGGATGCCAGAGTGTGAACTGATCCGTGCTCTCTCCAAGGCAGATTCTCCTTCCGCGGAGTCATCATCCACGGAAAATCTCGTTTGACCAAGAAGAAACCCGATTCAGCGCGCATCGAACAATGCAGAACAACAGGAAAAATGCCCGGAAGTGTCCGGGCGCCCTGTTCCACACTTCTTCTTTCGGAGAGTTGCCATGTTCGCCCGCTGGTCTTTGATGCTGGGTCTTGTGGTCGCCCTGATGATGTCGTTCGCGTCGTTCTCGGGGCCGGTTAATGCGTCCGGTGGTCCCAACGCATGCTGCTTCAAGCATGCCTTTTGCTGCATCAAGCGAAGCGAATGCTGCCCGAAACGGGCGGCCGTTACGGAGAACGCCGGCGCCCTTCTTACCCCGGCAAGCATGAACAATTGACGGTTTCTTCTGTTACGATGGTCGGCCAGGAAACGAGTCGCGAGCCCGTGCCGGTGACATGATGAATCTGGAAACCGCCGTCGAGCAATGCCAGGCAGGTGACACTGCTGCGCGGCGGAGTCTATACATGCTCTGTGCTGATCGCGTCTACCGGCACATGGTTCGCATGGTCGGCGTGCAACATGCCGCCGATGTCACGCAGCAGGTCTTCCTGCGAGTATTCGAGAAGATCAATACCTTTCGAGGCCTGGCACGCTTCGAGACATGGCTGTTCCGCCTGGCGGCCAACGAAGCGTACCAGTATCTGCGGCGCGAGAAACGATGGAAGCACCGACCGCTTGAACTGGAGCCGGCCGACCAGCGAAGCAGTCACACGGACTCGGAGGAGTCGAAGCAACTGCTGGAGGATGCAATCGGGCAACTCGATGTCGAATTGCGGTCGATCTTTCTGTTGCGGGAAGTTGAAGGCTTGTCTTATCAGGAGATCGCCGAAGTACTCAAGGTACCGGAAGGCACCGTGGCTTCCCGGTTGAATCGAGCACGGCGTGAACTCCGAACGTTGCTGAGTGATCTTGGTTGGGAGCTACCGCAATGAATTGCTCCGAAACAAAGGAACTGCTTTCCGCATTCCTGGATGGCGAGTTGTCGCACGAACTACGCGAGGGCGTTCGTCGCCACGCACAGGAGTGCGCCTCGTGCGGCGAGGAGTTGGCGTTATTCTCCGCGATCGCAGTTTTGGCTAAGCAACTTCCGCACCCCGTCGCCCCGCCTGATATTTGGCCCCGGTTAAGTCAGGAACTTGAAGCAGCCACGCCTCGTTCGAGAACAGCCTGGCTCATGCGTGACGCGCGGCGCACGTACTCGATTGTCGGCTTGCTCGCAGCAGCGGTACTGTTGCTGACAGGAATCATGCTCTGGTCGAATCGGCGCATGCATTCCGAACACTCCGGAGAAGCCGGCCGGTTTGCGCAGTTCGCTCGCAGCTTTCCGGACGACCCCGAGAGTGCCCAGCAATTGCTGCTGGCAAGCTATGAAAGCCGGGCGGTGGGCAAGGAAGAACTCTCGAATTCCGCTTACTACACTGCGACCGCAGCGAGTCAACCGCCCGACGGTTATGCGTTTCAGCAGGCATACGCGATGAAGATGGCCTGCTGCGAGTGTTCGCAGGTTGTCCTCCGACGCCAGTCGGGCGGTCACGTCGCCATTTTTGAACACGGCGCCGTCGAGCACCCCGATTGGATGAGCGGCCTTCGCTGCACCAATATGCAATGCGGAACGACACGCTGCGAAGTCGCGCAGACCGGTGAGTATCTCGCCGTGTCGTGTCACGTGGCAGATCGGCATTTCACGATCGTTGGAGCAAACAGCAAAAGCGAAGTCGAGGCCCTGGTCGCCTGGCTGCAGGCGGCTGGCAGTTCAGCACGCGGCGACAAGAGCCGGGAAGTCTCCTGAGCGAAACAAGCTCCGAGGATGAATCGCGCACGCTGCGTGCTACACTTGCCACTGTGGGCGGAGCCGATTTTTGGCACTCCCCCGCGTCTGCCACGCCATGCAGCCAGCCAGCGCTGGTTGGGAGGTTTCATGATGAATAACTGCGGACATCGCTTTTCGCGCCGCGGATTCCTGCGAGGCGGTGCTGCGGCAGCGGGCCTCATGATCGGGCGACTCGCCATGAGCGCTGAACCAGCAGGTGCGCCGAGTCCACCGGACAAGAGCGACGAAGAGTGGATTGCCGAGGCTGTTCCGCCATCGCTCGATGGATACTACCACGAAGCGTATCGGCCTCAGTTCCATTTCACTTCCTGCAGATACTGGATGAACGATCCGAACGGACTTGTCTTTTACGAGGGGACGTACCATCTATTCTTTCAGCAAAACCCGCGCAGCCTCCTGGCCCCCTGGGACATGAAACCGCCATCGGGACCCTGCTGGGGGCACGCTGTGAGCACCGATCTGGTGCATTGGAAGCAGAAGGCCGGTGTGTTTCCGCGATCGGCTTCGGGCACGATGGTCGTCGATACGCACGACACAGCGCGTCTCGCAACGGGTTGCCGTCCGACGATGCTCGCCTTTCGCGGTCACGACGGCCGTCTGCAGGTCTCTTATTCGAATGACGCGGCCGAAACCTGGAAGGATTACAACTACGACCCGCCGCTGCTGCAAATGGCGGATCCCAAGGTCTTCTGGCACGAACCGACCAAACGGTGGATTCTCATCACGTTTCTGTGGCCGGACGACCGCTTCACGTTTCGTTTCTTCAGTTCCCCGGATTTGAAACAGTGGAAGCTCGAGTCCACGCTGAAACTCGAGTCCAGCGAATGCCCCGACATCTACGAGATGTCCGTCGATGGCGACCCCAACCGTCGAAAGTGGGTCTTCAACGTCGGCAACGCGAACTACTACATCGGGACGTTTGACGGCTCGCGGTTCGCGATCGAGCAAGGGCCGTATCGAATGGACCACGGGAGCATCTACGCGTCGCAAACCTGGGCCAACATTCCGCAGAGCGATGGCCGCACGATCCATGTGGCCTGGATGCACCCCGCAGGGCACGCGCCGGATATGCCGTTCAGTCAACAACTGACATTCCCTTGCGAGCTTGCTTTGAAGACATGTTCCGACGGAGTGCGGATGTGCCGTCAACCGATTCGCGAGATCGCCGGACTTCACGATGGGACCCACAGGTGGACGAAAGTCGCACTGACGCCTGAGAACAGCCCGGTTGCCGACCTACGTGGGCAATTGTTCGATATCGAAGCCGACATCGACATGGGCTCCGCCCCGGAGGTCATATTCGAAATCCGGCAGAGCCGTCTGCGCATAGTCGCCGCCGAAAAGAAGCTGATCTTCCTCGACTCAGCCGCGCCGATTGCGCTGAGAGACAACCGCATCCGCCTGCGCATGCTGATCGATCGCACCTCGCTTGAAGTGTTCGTCGATCAGGGCGACGCGTCGTTGACAAAATGGTTCCTGCCTGATCCGAAAGAAGATCTCGTGCGAGTTTTCGTTACCGGCGGCCAAGCCACGATCGTGCAGCTTCGAGCTACATCGCTGAGATCTATTTGGACGTGAAGCGGATGGTACAATGCGTTTCGTCGCCGCGCAAGGCGAGCGGAATGACCACGAGGTTCCGGTCGGTCTCGAGTAACGAGAGCTTCGCTGCCATATTTCGAGGTGCCGCATGAAGAGTACGCCGATATGGGTGTGCGTCCTTCTGATGCCTTGCTGTCTGTCCTGCAACCGCAATACCGACGCACTTCGAAACGAGATGGAAAAGCAGGCGACCGGGATTGTTCAAAAGGTCAAGGAGCAGGCACAGGCCCTTCCGAACACCCAACAGATCAAGGAGCAAATCGACGGCGTGATTTCGGCCGTAGACCAGAAGGACCTGCAGAAGCTCAAAGACGCATGCGACGTGGTGGATGTTCAATTGGGGACGCGAGTGCTGGTTAAGTACTACACGGCATTCTCGCTCGAAATCAAGGACGGCCCCCCGAGCGTGATCTCTTACCTGCAAAATGAAATCAGCGCGCTCGCTGACGGCGATGCGGAGAAGAAGGCACTGACGGGACTTCTCAAGTACTTTGAAGCAAAGGGCACGCTGACCACGAGAGACGCCGCCGTTCTCATGCTGCTGGTGGCCTTGGAGACGAAGTTCCCGCATGGTAGAGGCACCATTTTCCTTGCACCGTTTCTCGATTTGCCGAAGTCGGAGGAAGGACCGAACGAACCGCCGAGCGACCGGTCGGAGAACCCGAGCGAAGACGGCAAAGCCGCGAAATAGCGATTCTCTTATCATTCCGATTGCTCCCGAAAGAACCACACACGTGCACCGTTGGCTGTCTTTGACACTCGCATTGGTTTGGACTTCGCACAGCCTTCCCGCCGTCGCTGCGTCGGCGGATGTCACGCTCGAATCGTTGCTTGCCGAGTTGACAAATCCGGATGCCTCGGCCCGCTGGCCGCAGCCCGAATACACCTGTCGGCAGGCGAGCAGCTACGACCGGGGCACGGTAGCGCCGGACCAACCCGGTTGGTTTGCCAACAGCGACCAGAATCAGTTTGTGCGTGTCGAGACCAACGCCGGGCGCACCGAGAAAGTGGTGCTCGATGCAGACGGTCCGGGATGCATCGTGCGATTCTGGCTGACGACCGATCGAAACAAGCAAGGCACGATGCGTTTCTATTTCGATGGCGCTGCGGAACCGGCCCTGATTTTTCCGGCCTACGATCTGCTCAGCGGCGACTTGCGGATCGGAGCGCCGCTGGCGCAGCCGCATCCTGAATATCGTCCGGACGCGAACGGCGGCAACAACTTCTATCTCCCGATCCCTTACGCCAGTCACTGCAAGGTCACCTGGGAAGAAGCCGGCCAGAGTTCGCGTTACTATCAGATCAACTACCGCACTTACATGCCCGGCACAGTCGTTCACACCTTTACTCGCGAGGCGCTGGAGGCATCGCGTCCAACGATTGAGCGGACCAACAGGATTCTGGCCGAACCGCCGGACGATATTGCCGGACGGTCGGTTGCGAAAGAGATGGAAGTAGCGGCGGGCGGCGAGTCTGCACTGGATTTGCCGCGAGGGCCGGCCGCCGTGCGCCGACTGGAACTGCGCGTGCCGAAGGATCCGCCTTCAGCTCCGGAACGGCAGCTGCGTTCTCTCATCGTGCGAATCGACTTCGACGGCGAGCCTTCGGTCTGGTGTCCGGCGAGCGATTTTTTCGGCAGCGGAGTCGGGCTCAATCAAGTCCGGAGCTGGTATCGCAGCGTGGCGACCGACGGCACGCTGGTATGCCGATGGGTGATGCCTTATCGAGATGCAGCGCGGATCACACTGCTGAACCTGGCCCCGCAGGCGATCAACGTGACTGTTCGAGCCACCGTTGATTCGTGGGCCTGGGATGACCGTTCCATGCATTTTCACGCCGTGTGGCGATACGAATCGGACCTCAAGACGCCGCCGCCGCGCGATTGGAATTTCGTCAAGATCGCCGGCCGGGGCGTCTATGTCGGCGACACACTGGCGCTGTTCAACCCCATCGCCACGTGGTACGGCGAAGGCGACGAGAAAATCCGCGTGGATGGCGAGTCGTTCCCGTCCCACGTGGGCACAGGCACCGAGGACTACTACGGCTATTCTTACGCGCCGAAGCCCGTTCATCAGACGCCGTTCTGCGGCGAGCCCCGCCTCGACCAGCCTATGACGCAGGGACACAGCACTTCGACGCGGACTCGCAATCTCGATACCATTCCTTTTCACCGTTCACTGCAGTTCGACATCGAACTGATTTCATGGAGATCGACGACGCTTACTTACGCCGCGACAACCTACTGGTACGCATTTCCCGGAGCAACTTCGAATGTCGCTCCGCAACCGCGTGAAGCGGCTCTGCCGATTCCCACTCTTGCCGAGGCGGTGGCGGCCAACGCACCCAAGCGCAGACCGGGCGCCATCGAGTGCGAGACCATGAAAGTCCTGGCCAAGTCGAACGAGGTGACCGTCAGCGAGCAGGATATGGATCCATTCGGCGGCGAGCGATGGAGCAGCGGCATTCACCTGCTCGGCAAGACCGCCGGACCAGGCGACTTTGTGGAGATCGCGTTCCCCGCGCCGGATGCCCAGCCGCGCCGACTGGTGCTGTACGCAACTCAGGCCCCGGACTATGCCATGTTGAAGTTCCAGGTCAACGGTCAGCCGGTCGCCGCGATTCTCGACGGTTTTGCGGAAAGCGTACAACCCGCTCCGGCATTTCCACTGGGCGTGTTTGCGCCGCGCAACGGACAGTTCGTCCTCCGCGTCGAAGTCGCCGGCGCCAACCCGGCGGCCCGTGGAATCAAGTACCTGATTGGTCTGGACTGTGTGACGCTGGAAAAACCGTGAAACAACCGCAGATCCCGCGATGACAGCACCAGCTGCGCAGGACCGACTGTTTTGAGCCGCATTCTCGGAAACCTGCGACGAGGATCCTCGGCGGGACAGGTCTATCTGCAACGGAGTTCGATGCCATGATCCGCTGCCTTGCTCCATTTTTTCTTGCGCTGCTGATGATTCCCTGCGCGGATCCGGCGGCCGCGAACGGGCCGAATATCCTGCTGATTTATACCGACGACCACGGCTGGGCGGACCTTGGCGCTCAGGGCGTGAACAAGGACATCCGCACTCCGAATATCGATCAACTCGCGCGCGACGGCGTGCTTTGCACGCGCGGGTACGTTTCCGCGCCGCAGTGCGTGCCGTCGCGCGCGGGCGTGATCACAGGCCGTTATCAACAGCGGTTCGGCGTGGAGGACAACAACAAAGGGCCGCTCCCGCTTGCGGAGACAACCATTGCCGAACGGCTCAAGCCCGCCGGCTACATCAGCGGTTTCGTGGGCAAGTGCCATCTCGACATCGGCGGAGCCGAAAAGATACCCAAGAGCCTGAGGCTGATGCCGGAGCACATGCCGCATCATCAGGGCTTCGATGAGTACTGGCGGGGCGAGTTGCGCGAGTATTACGCCTCGCACGCGCTCGACGGCACTCCCTTTCCCGATGCGCCGCGCCGCGTCGCGGACAACCGCTTCCGCGTGGTCGTGCAGACCGAGGCCGCACTTTCCTTCCTCGACCGCCGCGCTGCGAAGCCGGGCCAGCCGTGGTTTCTTTACCTCGCCTGGTACGCACCGCACGTGCCGCTCGAGTCGCCGGAACCGTGGTTCTCGAGAACCCCGGCGCATCTGCCCAGGGAACGCCGCCAGGCGCTGGCCATGATTGCGGCGATGGACGAAGGCGTCGGCCAGATCCGCGCCAAACTCAAGGCGATGGGGCAGGACCAGAACACGCTGATCTTCTTCATCGGCGACAACGGAGCGCCGGTGAAACCCGGCGCGTGGGACGGTTCGCTCAACGAACCGCTCATCGGCGAAAAAGGGATGCTCACCGATGGCGGCATCCGCACTCCGTTCGTCGCCGCCTGGCCAGGCACGCTGCCGGCCGGAGCGAAGTTCGAGCACCCCGTCATCAGTCTCGACGTGGCCGCCACGGCCGCGGCGATTGCCGGACTGCCGCACGACGACCGGCTCGACGGCGTGAACCTCGTGCCTTTCCTCACGGGCCGCAACCAGGACGCACCGCACGACACGCTTTACTGGCGTTGGCGCTCGCAGGCCGCCGTGCTGGAGTTTCCGTGGAAACTCATCCATCTCGGCGACCATGACAAATATCTGTTCAACGTCGCGGAACCCGGCGCCGAGACAGCGGCCAACAATCAGCTTGCCGGCCAGCCCGAGATCGCCGCGCGCCTCGAAGCAAAGCTCGCGGCCTGGTGCAAGACGCTCCAACCGCCGGGGCCGCCCGAGGCAAACCACGACCAGGACAACTCCTTCTACGCAGCCCATGTCGCGAAGTCGGAACCCATGCGGCCGAAGGGCCGCGGCACGGCAGCGTCCGCGACGGACGACGCCGCGACCATCCAGGGCTGGCTCTGCCGCAATGGCCAACTCAGCTTGAAAGACGGCGTTCTCGTCATCACGCCCGACCACAATGCGAGCCAGGCTCCATTCCTGGCCCACAGCCGTCTTGACCTCGCCGGTCCAGTTGCCGCGACATTGCGTCTGCGCGCCGAGTCCGGAGGAGCGGCGCGCATTGCGTGGCGCACGCGGGAGGAGAGTTTCACGTCGCGCCAGTCCGCCGGCTTTGACTGGGCCGCCGGCGCCGAGTGGCGGGAAGTTCGTGTAACGCTGCCCGAGAACTCCCGCATCATTCACGTGCGCATCCACACACCGCAGAGCGGCGCGGGCCTCGAGGTTCAATCGTTGAGGTTCGAGGGCCGCGATGGCAACGCAAGTGAATTCCGCTTCGACAAGCAGTCGAGCCGATAGCGGGATGCCGGAGAGTCGCAGATCCGTGTTTCATCCGCGCCCATCCGCAGCCTCATCGCCTGTTGCATTTTCATGTGCGGCCTGACGCAAACGTTCCGCGGTTCCGTGTTTCCCGTTTCAAAAGCAACGATGTGATGGCCTCACACCTGACGTTATCAGGTTCTATAGGCCAGCGCGGAAGGATTCGCGTGCGTCGGATGACGCGTGTCATACAGCCGCACCTGATCGCGAACCCATGCCAGATAGTCCGTCTGCAACTGGATGCGAAACGATTTCCAATCGACGGCAGCAACATAGTCGATCCAATGTCCCCGGAGCAGTTCAGGCCCGAAACTCACCTTCTCAAAGCTCTCCGTCGGGCGAAACCAGCGCTGGTTCAACCGGTCCACCGAACCGTACTTCCGCTGGAGCCACTGGCCAAAGAGTTGCAGCGTCGGAGCATCGAAGGACTCCGCCAGCCCGGCCGGCTCATTCTGCAGCGACCACGGCCCCTGCGCCGGATGATCCTTGTACCGGCTGACGACACGTCGCACATACTCGGCGCCTCGCTCACGCATCTCGGGTGTGACGAGCGGCAGTTTCGCGTGGTAGAAGGCCGTCTGTCGCGTCCAGCCCGGCGGGTCCTCGGGACACAGCGTCGTTAGAATCGAAATTCCGTTTGCAGCCGCCGCGTCGTAGGCCTGGTCATAGAGTTCGAACTGCCACTGCCCCGGCTGTCGCTCGATGTGATCCCAGATGACGAAGAGCCGCGCCACGGAGAGTCCGGTTTCTTTCATCCTCCG
This sequence comes from uncultured Planctomycetaceae bacterium, assembly GCA_903863885.1. Lineage (GTDB taxonomy): Bacteria > Planctomycetota > Planctomycetia > Pirellulales > Pirellulaceae > CAIPEB01. The sequence continues at coordinate 11,760 of CAIPEB010000481.1, forward strand.
GAAGTGCATCTGGATTTCGTCGCGAGTGAAGCCCGGATCGAGAAAGATCTCGGCGCCGATCCGAACGTGGCTGCGCACGGCCTCGAGCGAATCCAACGGCCCGAGAGCAATTGAACTCTCGGCCGCCAGGCCCCGTATCCCGGAACAAGACAAAGACACGAGCAGACTCACGCCCAGTAACCGCTTGACTCTGATCACGACGATCTGCCCTCCAGGAAACGGCACACATGCTTCGCAGACGAACCCGCAAGTGGTCCAATGTAGCCTCGCCGCGCGGGACATAGAACTTGAGGTCCACCCTGCCGGCCCCGGAGCGTAACACCGCGAGATCTTGCGCGTTCTCGCAGTTCAGGGACAAAATCACCACGGAGTTGACATGAAGGGGTTTCGCCACGCAGGATGAGAACGACGGATGCCGTGGGTTGAAACCCACGTCCACCTTCATGCCGTCGCTGTGCGACAACGGACTTTCGTACGGGACACGGAGGATTTCTGATCGTCGTCACTTGCGGCAGCCGATGCGTTTGAGTTTCGGGAGCACACCATGAAACAAGTTCCGACTTGCCTGCTTGCCAGCGTATTCGCAATGGCCGGTATATTGATGAGTTACTCGGCCAGCGCCGCCGACTCCCTGTTGCGGAATCTGCCGCCGGGCGTTTTCCTGGACAGCACCACGGTGGTCCCGCCGGCACAGACAAAGGCCATTGGCCAGAAGCTGGGCGGCGAACTGGAGCGCCTCGAGAACTCGATGATTCGGGTGCACGGCCGGCCGATCCAGGTCAACACGATCACTGCGACGGACGAATCGAGCGCAAAGGCAATTCACGCGGCGATTGCCAAGTCGAAGTCGCATCCCGCTTTCTGCATCCGGCGGGGACGCGTCGTCGTGGAATATGTCGGCAAGGACATCGACGCGGCATTGGCCACCAAGACTTCTTACGAACTCTGTTTGGTACCGAAGCCTGCGAGCGTCCGTTATCGGGTTATTGCCGAGTTGGCAACTGTGGACAAGGCGGACTACATGTCCTGCACTCCTCTATTCGGGAAGTTCCTCGCGCTGAAAGGCGGCACCGATCAGGCGATGATCCAGCAGATCAGCGATCTCTCCGCGAAATTCCAGTTTGGCCGCGTCCTGGCGCTTCGCAATCCGAAGCTGGACAACGGCGCTGCAGTCCATCTGTTCAAGCCGTCGCCGACGGAGGCGAAAGACGCGGGGGTAAGCATCGTCTATTCCTTCACCCAACTGCCGGCGAGGCACGGCGTTCCCTACGTGACCGCCACCATCGACGTTACCGTGGATGCGACAGGTTTCCGTACGAGCGAAGCCGTTCCGTCAAAGAAACTGACCGCCGCAACACCGTTTTGGCCGGCCGATGACCCTAAGGTAATCTCGTTGGCGCGCCAGATCACCGCGGGCAAGACAACCCATGAAGCCAAGGCCAAGGCGATCTTGGAATGGCTGACACCGGGGCAGAATATCAAGTACGCCGGTCAAACAGGTTCACGCTGGACCGCGGCTAAGGTACTCGAACAGAAATTTGGCCGATGCTGGGATTTCTCCGACTGCTTCGTCGCACTGGCCCGTGCCGCGGGCGTGCCGAGCCGTCAGGTCGGCGGTTGGCTTTACTGCAGCGAAGGCCACATCTGGGCCGAGTACTATCGCGAGGGCAAAGGCTGGCAGCAGGTCGATCCCACCGGCGGAGGCAAACTCGAATGCGGCATCTATCACATTCCGTACTTCACTTCCGAAGACGGCGAGATGCCTATCCTCTACGTTTCCATGCCGAAGATCGAATGCGTGCAGACGAAGTGATCAAGCCGCAAAGTCGGCTGGGTTGAGACGTCGAGTCGAACCGCAAGTCGAACCGCCGACCGCGAGGAATGTAATAGAATCCATTCCATCGAAGACGGCATGTGGCATGGCGCGGCGCTGCAGAGTCGCGGTCGATTGAGAAAGAAAGCCGCGTTGAGCCGCCACACTCCAAAGTCGTCTTTCACGAAAGGCAACAGGCAATTACTGATACCGGAACGTGCGCACGGCGAGCAATCCAATAATCACGGCGCTGGTCACTAGTGCCGCGAGCGGCGCCAAAGCGGCGGATGCGCCGGCGCGGAAGTTCACCAGCTGGTGCATTGCAAACATCGCCCAGCCGGTGGGAAGACTGTTGGCGAGCAGTTGCATCCAGCGAGGGCAGATTTCGATCGGCCACCATAACCCTCCGAGCGCGGCGATTACGTTCGTGATGAGCACGCCCAGACCGATCGCCTGAGCTTCACTCCGAGCCAGATTCGCCAGCAGTATGCTCAGACAACCACACAGAGCCGCAAAAGCGAATAGGACCAGCGAGACCATCGGCAGCGCCGGGCCCCAGTCCATTCCAAACAGGACGCTGCCCACAATCATCGCGTAGATGATCTGCGCAACTCCGAGGATCATACGGCCGGCCCACTTGCCGATAAGCAATTCTCCTCGCGAGATCGGCGTTGAGGCCAGTCGCTTCAGTCTGCCCTGTTGCCGTTCGATCACGAGGGTTCCGGTGCCGCTGGATAGAAGCGAGAGCATCGTGAACATGATCATGATACCGGGCACTGCCTGAGAGAATCCGGTGGGAGGCTGAGGCCGCCGTCCGGCCGACTGCACATCGAGCGTCAGTGTCCGCGGCACGCTGTGAATCCGGTCGAATGCGGCCGAACCGGGCGGGTTCCCCGATGCGTCGCAGACGATCAGGTCGGCCAGTACCGTGTAGACGGCGCGGGCAACACGAAACTGGTCAAACTCGTTCGAGAGCCCTTCGTCGCGGCGGACGAATTGCACCACGGTCCTGTCGCCGTGCAGCGCCGAGTCAGTGAAGTGTGCCGGGATGATGAGTCGTCGTGATGGGTTGCTGGAAACGCCCGGTGCACCTTCCCGTTCGATGGCCAGCCCGTTCTGTTCCAGGCGGGCGCACAGTTGCTCGGCAAGAAAGCCGGCATCCGACGGCACGGAGACCACGATTCGGTCCTTGGAACCGATATCCGTGCCGCCGCCGAACTGGCTTGTGACCGTACCGATGAAGTACATGAAGAGCACGGGCATGACAAATGCCCAAACATACGTTTCGCGGGTGCGAAAAAAGAACGCGGTTTCGGAGCGGGCAATGAAGTAGATTCGGCCGAGCATCCCTAGCTCCTGGCAAAGCCCCGGTTCAATCGCATCGCGGCAGCGGTCAGGAATACCGCAGAAAGCACCAGCATGAGTGCAAGCGCGCCCATCGAAAACGAGGGACCGCCGCTTCCCAGGAGGATCGCCTTGAGGTGTTCGATTCCCCAACCGTTGGGCGTGAACCGCCCCAGCGCGGCCATCCAGCGCGGCATGATCTCCGACGGGAACATGCAGCCGCCGAACATCATCAACGGCATCACGACGGCATAAGCGAGCAGCGTGGCGCCACGGCGCGTCGCAGCGCATACCTGGACCGCGAGCATCATTGAAGTCAACATGACGCCGATTGCCGCCGCGCACGTCAGGGCCAGCGGGAATCGTTGCCAGGGCAGGCCGAGATAGGCCATTCCCGACGCCAATACGACCAGTCCGACCAGTGTGACCATGACCGTTATCGCAATGAGTTTCCCGATCAGGAGACGGGGAATTCCAAGCGGCGTGGTCATTACGCGGCGGAGTACGCCCGATTCGCGCTCCAGCCAGACGTCGCCGCTCAGACCTTGCGCGGCAAACAGCACCCCGAGAACGAGGATCCCCGGCAGGAAGAGGAATGCCAGCGGACGCTTGGACGAATCATCGCCCGAGTCCGGCTTTACGACGGTTGTCTGCAGTTCGATCACCGGCGGAAACGCGCTTCGTTCCAACTTGTGGATTATCTGGTTGACTGAAACCGCCCTGCTCGCGATATCCGCGTCGGATGGAGTGTTCCGTCCGCCGGCCGGAAGCGCGACCAGATCGCGCAGTTCGGGTCCGGCAACTCGATGAAGGTAGAACGCACCATCAACCGCGATGCTGAGCAGTTCTTCGACAATCCCGGGGAGAATCCGCTGGGTTGGATTGGTGACCAGCAGCAGGCGGGTCGGTTTTTCCTTGACAACGGCGTCGGAGAAGCCCTCGGGGATTACCAGCAAAGCCGAGGTTTCGTCGTGCCCGATGCGCTGCCGGCCCGCCTCCTGGAGCACTTTCTCGACTCGGATCACGCCGTTGACGCTGCCCTGGTTCATCGCGGCCAATAGAAACCTGCTGAGAAAGCTGTCGTCCTCATCAGCTACGAGGAGCAAGGCCTGCGGCTTTGGACCAGAGTGTCCGCCGGTCGCCAGGATCAGCATCGAACCCATTACCAGCGGGATGCCCAGCCACAGAAGCATCCCATTCCAATCGCGCAGGTACCGGCGTAAGTCCTTGCCCGCCGCTGTGAAAATCCCGCCCATGATTCACTCCCGCAGTCTCTTCCCGGTGAGTTTGATGAAAAGACTCTCTAGGCTGGGCTGGGTAAGAGTGGTGTCGCGGATCTCGGCGCCGGCCCCGGTTACTGCAGCAAAAATCTCCGGCAGCCTGCGAGTAGCGCCGTGTATGGCCAGACGGAGCGAGCGATCGTCGACCAGGACGATTTCCATGCCCTCGATCTTCTCAAGTGCGAGGCGGCAACTCGCCGGGTCAAATCTGCCATGGAGTTCCAGCACATCGCGCTCGGCGACCATGGCTCGAAGTTCGGCGAGCGTGCCTTGAGCGATGATCCGGCCGTGATCGACAATCGCCAGTTGATTGCAGAGGTCTTCGGCTTCTTCCAGATAGTGTGTTGTGTACAGCACGGTCGTCCCCTGCCGCACCTGCTCGCGCACAAGTTCGAGCAATCGCACTCGTGACTGCGGGTCGACGCCCACCGTCGGTTCGTCCAGCAGCAGGACCTGAGGGCGATGGACGATGCCACAGCCGAAGTTAAGCCGCCGCTTCATGCCGCCGCTGAAGCAGCGGACCGGATCCTTCGCGCGGTCGAGAAGTCCGATGGCGGCGAGCACATCCTGAACCTGCTCGCGCATCTTGCGGCCTCGCATCCCGTAGGCCCCTGCCCAGAAGGACAGGTTCTCCGCCGCCGAAAGATCGTCATACAAAGCCAATTCCTGCGGCACAACGCCCAGAATCTGCTTGGCGCGGAAACCGTCGCGCGCCACATCGTGCCCCTGCACGCGAATTCTTCCGGCGCCGGGAGTCAGCAGGCCCGAAATGCAGCTGATCGTCGTGGTCTTGCCCGCTCCGTTGGGGCCCAGGAGTCCGAAGATCTCCCCCGGCCGAGCGATGAAGCTGACGTCGTCAACCGCGAGCAGATCTCCGTACTTCTTCTGTAAGCCTTCGACTTCGATCACGTCGCTCGCCTCGTGAAAATGTGGCTCGTCAGGGGTACACGGCCCAAACGAAGGACAACCACAACGTGGCGACCCTGCGCCGTCCTTATGGGACTTCCGTATTAAAAGGCGGTTTTATGAAACGCCTTCTCAGTCTTTTTCATTCGCTTCCCGCTCGAGCAGTTTGTGAATCTCCGCCCGCAATTTCTCCATTTCCTCCCGCATTTCGCGCACTTGACCTCGCAATTCAGCGATTTCTCGCGTCATCGCCGCAGATTCCTCGGCGCGTCGCTGCGGAACGCTGGCCGCCGGTTGCGGAACGGGCCGCCCGGTCTCCTTGTACAGTCGTTGTGCTTTCTCATGGATTGCCGAGATCTCGCGCTTGATCGCTTCGGCACGGTCCGGATGATTTTCGCCTAGTTCCTTCAATTCGCGTTCGAGGGCAGCCGCGCGTTCGCGCAGTTCGCGGAATTCGCCGGGAGCATAGCGGTTGGCTGCTTCCTGGTTCTTTCGCAGTTGCTGCAATCGCTCGCGGATTTCGTTCAGTTCGCGCTTCAGCGCCTCGGCCTTATCCGGGTGGCTGTCGCCCAACTCGTGCAGTTGCCGCTCGATCGCGGCCGCTCGCTCGTGCAGTTCCTGTGCGGCCCCCTCGACGCGTTCTTTTTCCGATGCCTCGGCCTGTCGCCGCAGTTGCTGCATCTTCTCGCGCATTGCGTTCAGTTCGCGTTTGAGCGCCTCGGCCTTCTCTGCCTGGCCGTCGCCCAACTCGTGCAGCGCCCGCTCGCCCGCGCCAATCTTCTCTTTGAGTTCCCGCATCGCGGCCTTGAGTCGCTGCAGTCCTTCAGCCCCCGAGCGCGGACGCAGTTGCTGCATTCGTTCGCGAATCCCGATCAGCTCCCGCTTCAGTGCCTCGGCTTTTTCGGGGTGACCGTCCCCCAGCTCTTTCAATTCACGCTCAACGACAGCCGCACGCTCGCGGAGTTCCCGAAACGCGCCCTCGGCACGCTGCCCTTCTGCAATCGGCTGAGCTTCGTGCGATCCGTCATGCACTGCGGTCGCGGCCGGCTTTTCCTCGGCCGTTTCAGCAACTGCAACTCGCAGCGAGAGCCATGCCAGAAAAGGAACCGCGACCACGGCAGCCAGCCGGTATCGCCAAGACAGCTTGATTATGCTCACGTCTTCGCCTCCCAAATAAATCGTGCAGCCCCGGCTTGGGGCCCGGTTTCGACCAACACCGCCGCAAGGAACCAACAACTTACCAAGCGATAACGCGATACCGCAAACGTGCTGCCTGCGGCACGACGATTTGTCAGCGATGATCTCGTCACAAACGTGCGTTCAGGGAGCCTGACGCTTGGTTCGCACTGCAGCCACTTCCCGGCGAATGCAATCGACGATCCGATCTTCGATATCCATCCGGAAAGGTCCGGGCAAGGCCTGGTAAATCACAGCCTCGGTGCCCTCGTATCCGCCTTCCTGCAATACGCGGCGCGTGGGGACATAGGCGTGTACCAGATTGGAATATCCGGCGACCCACACCGATTGTCCTTCCGCGGCAAGCTCTCGTTTGAGACGGATCGAATAATCCACAACCGGTTCGCCGCCCAATGCCACGAGCGTCAGTTTTCCGCCCAGTTCCACCACCTGTATCGGAAGCGGGTAGTCGGCAGGCTGGTCGCCCGGATTGGGCCATTCGCGCAGCACCCAGCGGGCGTGACGCGAGACGTATCCGTCGGGCGAATTAGCCCTGGCCTCCAACTCGGCACGGGGCGGCAGCGGCGCAAAGGCCAACGGACAGGTCGCAAGGCGGATGGCCAAGCTGGCGTCCAGCACGATGGGAGTCGCGGCCAGTCCCGACTCGACCGCTTTTGCGAGGGCCAGCCCGTTCTGAACGGCATCCTCTTCGTTTCGCCGCCTTGCCGGATTCTGGTCGCCACCGCAACCGGACAAGAATATAGCGACCGTATCCGGATGGTCTTTTTCGAGTTTCTGCTGAGCAAAGCCGGCGTAATCCCCGTTCAGCTGCCGCGTGGGTCCCATAGCCGTGTTATGGCAGGCATATCCGAACACCAGTCCGACGAGTTTCTTTTCGGCCGACTCAATCCGTAATATGGGCACGTCATGATCCACAGGCCCGTCCGGGTTCGGCGCAAGACGCATGCCCTCGGCGGTCGGCAGCCTCCGGTTCATCGCAACATCACACCGCGCGCCGGCATAGCCGACCGTCGCCGGCGACTGGCTCGATATCGCATTGCCGATTACGGCGTCGATCCGTTTCAACAGGAATGCCACGTAATCGTCCGCCCGTTTTCCCCAGACCGGATCGAGGCCCCATTCAGCGACCGTCTTGCTCGACACCATCGGCCCGCCGTGGGTGTGCGAGACGTTCACGAGCAGTTCTTCGGGCTTCAAGCCGTGGCGTTTTCGCGCCAAGCCCGCGATCATGTCTCGTAACGCCTCGGGAATCTCAATCAGATCCAGCGTGACCACCACGAGCCGGTTGTTTTGTGCGTCGCTCAGCGCCAGTGCCCTGGCATAGAGTTCGGTCAACTGCCCGTCCGACGGTCCGTTACGGGCGGCAAAACCAGCCATCCAGACGGGCTCCCGGGGCGTGATCGACTCTTTCGCCACTCCGGCTTTCCACGACGCCGGTTCGGCGGAAAGACAGGCCGAGACCGCGCAGACCGAACTGACAATCGCAACAACCATGGTTCGGTTCAGGCCGGTGAACGGATACAAGTTGTCACCTCCGTCGTGCGTGTCGAGTCCGCATTGAGTCGCGGGAGCATATCTCATCCGCGCATATTTGTGCCCATCCGTGGCATCTTCCGAGAAGCAGCGCTGAATATAGCCCGGGAAACCGGCCGAACAAGTCACGGAAGGGGCAGTCGTCCGCCTGCGAAGGCCGCCGCGAGGGCGACCGGTTGCTCCAGCGGTCCCGACTGGCGATTCAGACTCGGCGCTGCGGTTCGGCCCTGGGATCGTGTGGCTGGAGCGGGCGGATCAAGAGGTGACTATTCGGAGAGCGGGTCCAGCCCCATGGCCGCGTGGTAGTCTGCCTGCGCGATGAAGAAGTCGACCTGCGCCTCGATCCACTGGAACTGGGCGTCGGTGCGAGTCTGTTCGTAGATGTTCAGCGAGATCAAGTCGATGTCCCCGGAGTTGAAGGCCAACTGCCCAAGCGCCAGCGTTTGTCCGGCCAGATCGAGGTTTTCCTTGGCCCGTTCCATCCGCTCGGCGGCCGCGTGCATTGCCGAGACCGCGTCCTGAACTTCGGCCGCGACTTTGTTGCCGAGGTACTCGCGTTTGGTCCGGACCTGATCGAGTTTGCCTCGAGTCGCCATGATCTTGCCAGCCGCCTCGCGACGCTGCAGCGGAACCTCGCCGTACAGACCGGCTTCCAGTTGAAACGGTGTCTTGTCGCCCTTGGCGTCGGCCCAGGCTCCCACGTCCTTGGCAGCGAACAACGTGGCATCGAGTTTGGGCAGCAGGCTGTTTTCGGACTGTGTCAGTTCGATCGACAGCTGTTCGGCGAGCAGATCCAGGGCACGGAATTCCGGGCGGGCCTGCAGAGCGGCGGCGACATCGTCGTCCACACGCTGGGAATCGGGCAGCGTGGGTGAGGGGAATCCGCCGGGCAGCCGTCGGGCATCCACCACCAGCGGTTCGCCCTGCGGCGTGCGATAGAACAGCGACAGTTTGATCGCGGCGGCCTGCAGCTTGCGATCCGCTTCAATGACCTTGGCTTCGCGCGAGGCGATCAACTGGCGGTTGTTCAGTCTTACGATCCGTTCCAAATCGCCGATCTTGACTCGTTCTTCAATCTGGTTGACGCGGGACTGGGCCAGTCGCAGCAACTCCCGCTGTGCTTCCAGAGCCTCGCCCGCCGCGACCCAGGACCAGTAGATTTGCGATGCCAGCCGCACGTAGTTCAGTAATTGAGCCTGAACCTCGGGGTCAACGGCTTCTCTCCCCAGAGCGGCCTGCGAGACGGCGCTGCGGCGTTTGTCGATCGCCCGGTCCTTAAGCAGCGGCATGCCCACTCCGACCGCGAATTCGCCGGCCTTGTTGGTTTCCCGCTCCTTGTACCAGGGCTCGATATCCCCACGGCCGATCTTGTATCCGCTGTACGCGTATCCGCCTCCGAGCATCGGCTGGTTCAGCACGACGCCATTGCGATAGTTCTGGTAGTAGCCCATGGGTTGGGAGAGAGTGAACCCCTTCAGGCTTGTGTCGAACTCGCCCCACGCGGCCAGTTCCTTTCCCTCGGTAACCTGCCCTTCAAGACGGTCGATTTCCAACAGGGGATACGAAGTGAAGACCGACATGACGACGTCGCGCAGTATCAGGGTCGCAGGGGACGCGGGCACAGGCGCGGCGGGTACCACCTCCGCCGGCGCGTCCTCGTTCGCTGCGGACATTCCGTCAGTCGTTTCGCCGGCCTGATTGTCAGGCGGCACATCCGCAGGATCATCGGAGATGTATTCGACCTGACGAATCGACGGATCGGGCGCGAGCTCCGATTTGATGGACGACGCCGGCTGCTCCCCCGCCTGGAAAAGCTGCAGCGGGGCATCCGCGGATTCGACGGGCCGCAAGGGCTCCGAGAGCGCCGCCGCATTCGAACTGGCGGTTCGCCCGACGACGGACGGTAGCCGACAGCCGTACGGCAGCAGTGCCGCAGCCAGCAGGATCCAGAGAAGCCTTCCTTGGTCTCTCATTTGGGCAGTTTGACCTTCGCTTTATCTCCCTTGCCGCCGCCCGGTTCGTCCTTTGCCACAACTGGCGGGAATCCGTTCAACTGGCGCCAGATTTCATATCCCAGTCGCACTTGACTGAGCATGACCCAACCGTTGACACGCACGCCCTGTCGCAAGTACCGCTCGGACGGCCACGCTTTGTCGCCGTCCTGCTTCACCAATACCCGGAACTTGCCGGCTCCATCATCGGTAGCGTCGGTGGCGACGATTCTGCCCCCAAAGGTCCCCACAGCTACCGACGGCCAGCCCGCGAACTGCACTGCCGGCCAGCCTTCAAACTGCAGTCGCACATGGTCGTTCACGCGAACCAATGGCATGTCGTTGCCGGAAATCCACAGTTCCACGGCCCGCTCTGTCGTTTCCGGAACAATGGTGAACAAAGTATCGCCTTCCTTGAGCATCTGGCCGCGCTCAGAGACCGGCATCCGAAAGATCGTGCCGTCCCGCGGTGCGGTGATCACAAGCCGGTCCATTTCCGACAGCTTGACCTCCACATCTCGGATTTCCTTCTTGGCCGCCGCGGCCTGCCCCAATGCATCTTCGCGCATGGCTCGAGCATAATCGACTTTGGTCTGGGCCTCGCGATCCTTCTGTTCCCGCTCGTGGATCTTCGCGTCCCATTCCTGCTCGGCCGCAGTCGCCTCAAGACGCGCCGATTCCAACTCCGCCTTGGCAACGTCCCAGTCCTTCTTGAGGTACTCCACCTCCTTCTCGGATTTGACTCCCTTTTCCAGCAGGCTCTTCTGCCGCTCGTAGTTCAACCTCGCCTGCAGTTCCTTGGCCTCATAGGCCGGTACCAGTTTTTGCTTGGCGTCGAGCTTCGCCTTGGCCGCCTGTACCATCTCTTCCGCGGCGCTGATCGCGAAGTTCCGGACTTCGCCGAAATCTCTGACGTTCGCAGCGTAGATTTCGGCCTTGGCATTCGACGTATCGAGTTTCGCCTTCAAGTCCTTCAGCTGAGCCTGCAATTGCTCCACCAGATTGGCCGCGCTCGGCTCAATCTCGAGGATGAATTGGCCCCGCTTCACATGAGCCCCCTCGACCAGACCTTCGCCCAGCCGATCAACAACCCCCTTCACGGGCGAGGTGACCGTCTGCTCGCGTTCCTGCGGCACAAAGGCAACCACCTTGCCGCCGCCGCGCGCCGATTGTTGCCACGGAAGCACAGCCATGGCGCACAGCGACAAACCCAATAGCGCCAACAAGACATTTGCCAGCACTTGAGCGGCGCGTGAAGATTGAACCAACTGCAATGCGGGCAGAACCCGGCGGTCCGCAGTCTTTGTGCCAACCACTCGCCATCTCCTTATTCTGTATCGGCCGCAGACGGCAAGAACGTTACATTCGCCCCAACCGTTAGTCCCGCCGACTCATTCCCTCGTGGCATTCCCCCTCCGCAAGCGACACAACCCGCTGGCAGGCATCGATTACCGACTGTCGCCCCGTGGCTACCAGGAGAGTCCACGGCGATCCGGGGCGTGCGAGGCCAGCTAGCACTTTCTCCAGTACGTCGTCCGGCAACCCATCGAGTGTGCCGTCGATCAGCAGCAATCGAGGACGGTCGACGATGGCGCGGGCCAGCATCAGTCGCAACGACTGGCTGGCCGACAGTGGCGCACCATCGGTCAACAGCGCCGTATTCAAGCCGTCGGGCAATTGCATGACCTCGTCCAGGAGCCCCACCGCGCTGATGGCATCCCTCACATCCAACGCGCTGATGCGGGGGCGATTCAGGTGCACGTTTTCGTCAATCGTCCCGTGGAAAATCTCCGGCCCGCGGGTCAGTGCCACGTGCTCCCGCAACGAATCGGGACGCAGTTCACGCAGATCGATGCCGTCGAGTTCGATATAGCCCGACGCCGGTTGGCGCATACCGCAGAGCAGGTCGAGCAACGTGCTCTTGCCGCAGCCTGGCGGGCCGACCAAAGCGACTCGCTCGCCGGACTGCAACTGCAGGCTGACATTCCGCAGGGTCGGCTCCTCGCCGAATTGATAGGCTACTTGGCGCAGTGCCAGCCTGGCCGGCGATCCGTCGCGCAGATGAAACAACTTGTCATGCTCTTCGATGGGCAGATCGAAGATAATGCCGAGTTTTTCCACGGAAGCCAGCATGTCGTAGAAGCTTTCCATGTACTTGCCCAGCTTGGCGAACGAGCTGACGATCAACATGACGATCAACTCGGCGGCGACCAATTGGCCCAGGGTCAGCTGGCCCTTGACCACAAGCCAGCCACCCAATCCCAGCAGCACCGTGGCGGCAACCGCCTGAACTCCGAGTGCGAACAGGATTTGCCGCATCACGACGTGGAAGTGAGCGCGGCGAGCCTGCAGCCAGTCGACGGCCAGATGGTCGGCTCGATCCATACCGAATTGCGCGCCGCCGTGCATCTTGAATGCCGTCGGATGCCGGACCAATTCCTGCAGCCAGGCCGCCACGGCGTACTTTGCTCTCGATTCCTGCACGGCCGTCGTCACAGCGCCGCGGCCAAGGCCAAAAATAACAAAGGCAATGAGCGCGAGCAGCACGACGTCGAAGCCGAGCAGAAACGGGTGGTAAAAGGCCAGAACCAACATCCCGACCGTTGTCTGCAGGACAATCCCGATGCCATCCAGCAGGAGCATGGCGACCACTTTTTGCAGCGTCACGATGTCAAAGAAGCGGTTGACCAATTCCGGACCGTGCAACTCGTCGAAAGCCGTCTGTTTTGTCCGCGGCAGACGGTACGCAAGATCTTCGACCGCGCGGATGAACAGCCGGCGCTGAATCACTTCGCCGATGAACGCCAGCAACCCCCGCATCGCGGCAGCGAACACGAGAAAGGTGAACAGGATGATGGCCAGAACGATGATCGGCTGGACATAGCGTCCGAACGCCACGGTATTGACGAGTGATTCGACGGTAATCGGCACGGCGAGGTTCAGCAGTCCCACCACGAACGAAAACACCAGAATCACCCGGATGTCCTTCCACTCGGGACGCATCAGCCGCGCGAGCCGTGCAAGCGCAGACGGCTCGTGATCCGCCGAGTGCCCTTCGTGATGATTGGCACCCGAATCGCAGGGAAGCGCCTGCTGGCCGACAATCCAGCGCAGTGGCGTTTTCCGGTTCGCGATACCGAGCGTTCGAGGCAGCTTGGAAGCCGACAGCCAACGATCCTCGGCGGCCGGGTCGATCGACGCGAGTCGCACACGTCGCGTGCCGGCTTCGGTCAGGATGAACCACTCGCTGCGCCCGTCCGAATGTTCGACATAGGTCGCCACAGGCGTGCCTTGACGCACGATCACGAGCGATTCCGCCAGCTTCGACTCCAGCGTAATCACTCTCAGGTGCAGGCTCTCGGCGACCTCTTCCAGGCGTCGCGACCAGACTTGGCTGCCCGTGCCGGGGATGGCCCGCTGGGCCTCGCTGAGCGTGCGCGATGCGAGGGCGCGATCAAACTCGACACCTGCGGCCCGAGAAAAGACCTCCAGAATGCGTATGGCATCGCTGTTCGACTGGTCAACAGCTGCCTCGCACATTTCCCGAGATTCGCCTGAGTCCATTGAGACCATTCAATCATTCCTCAACTGCACTTGACTCAAGTCCGACGCCCGCGATGGCTGCACGCGATCCTCGCACCCCCCCTCAACTGGGCCGTGCACTGGACGATCCGAGCCGACTCACCAATCGCTGTGCTGATTGCCAACACCCAGCTTAGCATTTTATTATTGTGCGGTTTTCGTTTCGACGAGTGGGATACTCCCCATGAGCCAAGCCGCGACGCGACGAGGCAATCGCAATATGTGGCAACGAGGCTTCAGGTTAACGCTCCATTTCGGCCGAATTTCCCCGAACAGAGGGCCGTCAACTCACGTGCCGAAGTCTCACCGCAGCGATCCCCTTGGCCGGGTGCGAATCTGATTTTTTCGACGTGGCCAATTCACACAGTGCCGCTATAATTTCGCCAAAGACCGAAAGTGCTGCGTCCGATATTTGGCACAGTCGGTATCCGGTGCGTTCGGCACTTGGGACGTTCGATATCAGTTAAGCGCGGTTGCTGGCACTCTCCATGGGACGACTTCTGCTGACACCGGTTTTCTGCGGGATAATGCTCGTCCAGTTGCTGGCTGGCGCGGGCTTTTTCTCGACATGCCGTTGTGCCCCGGCGGCCGGGTGCTGTGGCGGCGATGCTGTTGCCGCAATCAAGTCGTCGTGCTGCTGTGCTCACAAGGCTATCAAGACTCGTTCCTGCTGCAAACACAAAGAGAATGGACCGGCCCCGAAGCCTTGCCAGTGCTATGCCGGCAAGAATCCGGATGCGACGACGCCGAAAGATCCTGTCCGCCCAAACAACGATCCGACGCCGGCGATGTGCGAACCACATGCACCGGTAATCTCGGTCGCACTTCTCCAAAGTGAATGCCGCTTTGAATCCAGACCGCCAGGAGCAATTTCGCCCGGGCGCAGGCTGCAAAGCCTCTTCTGTATCTGGATCATTTGATCAGCAGTTGAATGCCGGCACCTCTTGTTCAGTTTCTATTCAACTGTTTGATTGTCTGCGATCTGAAGGAGATTCCAAGATGTTTGCTCATCTAATTCTGGTGGTTGCTTCGTTTGTTTCGGCCGATGCTCCGAGCACGGCACCCGCATGCTGCTGCGCCGCAAAGGCGTGTTGCGATAAGTGCCCGGCCGGCGAGTGCAAGTGTGAGAAACCCTGCAAGTGCGAGCCGGCCAAGGCGGCCGAATGCAAGTGCTGCTGCGCCGCCAAGGCCTGCTGCGACAAGTGCAAGCCCGGCGAGTGCAAGTGCGAGAAGCCCTGCAAGTGCGAACCGGCCAAGGCGGCCGAGTGCAAGTGCTGCTGCGCCGCCAAGGCCTGCTGCGACAAGTGCAAGCCGGGCGAGTGTAAGTGCGAGAAGCCCTGCAAGTGCGGACCGCCCAAGGCAGCCGAATGCAAGTGCTGCTGCGCCGCCAAGGCCTGCTGCGACAAGTGCAAGCCGGGCGAATGCAAGTGCGAGAAGCCCTGCAAGTGTGAACCGGCCAAGAAATCCGGCTGAGCTCACCTGATCTTCACTCGTTGAATGACACTCTCGTTCCCGGATGCCCGCGTTTGCGGCAGTCGACGCGGCGCCAGTTCACAGCTGTTGCGCCGCTTGAATGCTGCCGGCGCGGGTGGCCGGGACGAATTGTCTCATTCATGGACAGGGGATGCGCCATCCATCGTCCACCTTCGAGTTACGCGACCCACACGAATCTGCGCGAGAATCTCCAGCAGGTCTTCGATTGCAAAGTCGGCGCCGCCGAGTTGCCGGCATGAGGCACTGCCCGCCGCAAGACCGCAGGCGAAAGCCGTAGGAGCCGGTGATCCTGCCGTGAGCTGAGCGAGAAAGACCGCGCCAACCGTATCCCCGGCGCCGATCGGATTCACCACTCCTTCGATCGCGGGCAGTCGGAACTCGTAGAATCGCCAAACGCACGCCCTGCTCGGCTCGGAACCCGCGATCGGACTTTCGAACAGCCAGGCGGTATCGGGACCCGCGGTTACGGCCAGCCACCGGAGCTTGTAAGTCTCGAAAACCGAACGAGCCATCTCGGGGATCGAGGTGAGTTCTCTGTCGTCTTCTCCCGCTTGCTTTCCTCGGATCGCGGCCGCGAGACTCCGTAATTCACTCGCGTTCAATTTCAAGATGTCGACTTGCCCGGTCGCGAGGACAGCTGAAATATCCCGATAACTATCCAGCATCAGGATCGCGTTGCCTTTGGCTTGGGCCAGCGCCACGTAGAACGTCTCGTCGACTCCGGGCGGCCAGGTGCCGCAGAGTGCAAGGCCAGACGCTTTGCCTTCAGCCAGGAATTGCAGAGTGCTCGCGAGAAGCTTCCCGGCTTCACCTGGAAGGATCGCTGCCGAAGGTTCGATCAACTCCGTGGCATCGCCGGTGCTCGCGTCAATTGCCGTAATGCAGCAGCGGGTCTCACCCGACGACACTACCGTGATCTGCTTCACTCCGGCATGTTCGATCATGCGGCCGAGTCGCTCGCCGTTTTCGCCGCCGAGAAACTGCGACAGCGTGACCATCCCTGGGATCAAGTGGTTGGCAGCCCGCGAGAATTGCTGGCCTTTTCCACCCACCGAAGTGAGTATCTCCCGGGCACGGTTGACCTGGCCGCGTACAAGGCGGTCGAAGACGAGCGTCTTCTGCAGCGCCGGATTCAATCCGACGGCAAGCAACTCGATCGAGCCCCGCGGGATCTCGCGAAGATCCAATGCCTCCAGCGAACTCGCGCGTTGTTCGCAGCCCCGCAGGCATGTTCGCGGTTCGGCGCCGAGAGCCTCCACTTCCTCCAGTTGAATCACGAGGTCCGCACGCGAACGCAAAGCCGGATCTTGAAGTTCCTCGAGCGTCGGACGATCGACTCGGTCGAAATGAGCGTCCACATCGGCCGGGTGACGCCCGCCTGCGATCTTGCGAACGGCGACCCTGCGGCGACAAGTTTCCAGCGGCAATTCAAGCAGCATGCAGAAATCAAAGCAGTCGCGGGCTTCCTGCCAACCGTGTTCGACACGAAGCAGGTGAAGCCCCTCGACGATGACGATGCGATGCTGCGGATTCACCGAAATCGATTGCGGCACCGGATCGTGTCGCCGGCGATCGTAGACGGGCAGCTGAATCTCCTGATCAGCAGAAGCCCGCAAGCGGCGCAGGTCCGCGACCATCGCTGCGACATCGAATGTCGGCGGCCGACCCTTGATCTGTCGCAGCGGAACCTCTTCGCCAAGTTCCATGCCGACGTGCGTATCGAGGAACGCGTTGGGGAAATGATATGCATCCGCGGTTAGAGCAGCAGCGATCTCACGTCCCGAAAGCAAATTCAGCACGCGGCAGAGCAGCATGCTGAGAATCGTCTTCCCCGTGCCCGCGCCGCCCGTGATCCCGACGAGCACGCGACGCGATTTTGATTCGGCAAGCTGGAGGACCGACAGCGCCAGCGGAAGAAGCAGAGACTCGATCTGCTCCCGCTCGACCCGGATCCGCACGACATGCCCCGAAGCATCCAGTTCATCGGCCTTGCCAAGATCCTGCAGGATGCGATCGACATCCCGCGACGACGACCGGCGTTTGTCCTCTCCAAGAGACAATGCATCCCAGAGGTATGCGGGCAAGGAATCGTCGGGATCCGTTTTTGGAAGGCGGGTCATACGTACAACAGTGCCAATTCGAGCGGGCAAGTTCATTCAGCGCGACACCCAGCACGCCGTTTTTCACCAGCCGCCTCCGCATGTCAAGTCCGGCGACACGGCAGGCAGAGGGCCGGAGGCCACGGATCTACACGGATCTACACGGATCTGCACGGATCTGCACGGATAAGAAGGAGGCTGAAGCCAAGCACCACCCACTCTGCAGTCGCGCAGCGACGACTGAAGTTAGACGCAGGTTCAACCCACGGCTTTCACTGCTTTGCACGCGAACTCAATAGTCGTTGGGCAGCGACTTGAGTTGATCGAGAGTGAACACGGGGCCTTCTTTGCAGACGTAGACGGGACCGCAATTGCAGCGGCCGCATTTGCCGACGCCGCACTTCATGCGATTCTCGAGACTCGTGTAGATATCGCGGTCCGCCAGGCCCATCTTGGCCAGCACAGGCAATGTGAATTTGATCATGATCGGCGGGCCGATCACCAGTGCCACGGAGTTGTCGGCAGGAATCTGAGCTCGCTCGGCTACAGCCGGAACGAAGCCGACTTCCCCGTTCCAGTCGGGCGTCTCGCCTCCCGGATCGACACAGCGGACAACCCGTACTCCGTCGTACTCTGCCCAGCGGTCCAGTTCCTGGCGATACACGAGATCCTGGACTTTTCGCGCGCCGTAAACGATCGTGATGTCGCCGAACTGTTCGCGGTTCTCCAGCGCATACCAGATCGCACATCGCAGCGGAGGCATTGCGATCCCTCCGCCGATGAAGATCAGGTTCTTGCCCACCCACCGGTCCATCGGATAGCAGTTGCCGTAGGGCCCCCGGAAGCCGATCGTGTCGTTCTTCTCCAGTGCCCAGAGGGCTTCCGTCACGCGTCCCGTGCGGCGGAAACAGAACTCGATGAAGTCTTTCCAGTTGGAACTCGAGCAGATGTTGAACGTGGACTCGCCGTAGCCGAACAGCGAAAACATGCCGAACTGGCCCACGCGGAAATGAAAGTCGCGGCCGCGTCCCTCGTCGCGAAAACGCAATCGCACCGACTTCACGTCGGCCGTCTGCTGTCGCACTTCCAGGACTTCCATCAGGTCGGGTTGGTAGATGTTCGTCATTGTCGTGTACCGGTTTCTCGGAGCGACGCCCGTGGCGCCGCACTCGTTCGCGAGACAAAAACCACTCACACACCGGCCGATTGCAGAGCCTCGAGCACGGGCAGGACGCCGAGGCTCACGGGGCAGTTGCGAGTACAGTTGCCGCAGCCTGTGCAGAGAAGTTCGCCGAACTTCTTGGGATATACATGAAACTTGTGATAGATCCGCTGCCTCTGTCGCTGAGGCTGAACGTCGCGGGGGTTGTGGCCCGATGCGTGCAGCGTGAAGTGTCCGAACTGGCACGAGTCCCAGTTGCGCACCCGCGATCCGCTGGTCGGACCGCCTTCATCCACCATGTCAAAGCAATGGCAGGTCGGACACCCGAACGCGCAGGCTCCGCAACCCATGCAGCGGTTCGTCCATGCGGGCCATTCGGTCCGATCGAAGGCCTGCTCCAGAAGCGAACCGACTCGCCCCAGATCGGCTCTCGGCTCGGGACCCGGCCCGGCGGAACCCGTGCGATTCGAGGCTGCGGTCTGACCGGCAAACAGACTCTGCCCCTTGTCGCTCACGCAGCGGACCTCGAGATGGCCGTCGCCCAGGTCGAGCAGCAGCGCATCGCTGCCCCGCGTATCATCCGGCGCTGAACCCACCGAAGTGCAGAAGCAGTGTGCATCGTGCTCGCTGCAGGCCAGCGTGACGACCGTCGTAAGTTCGCGCCGACGGTTGTACGCGGCGTCACGGAAGTCCCAGTTGAACACGTGATCGAGAATCGGCAGGGCAGCCGCATCACAGGGCCGGGCGGCCAGAACAACCTGTTCGGTCGCGGGCATCGGGGTCGGCAACAGATCGATCTGCCTGCCGCGCACACGGTATTGGAACAGCTCTTCGTGCCGCGGGAAGACGATCTCCTTGATCGAGTTCAAGGGCCGCACGAACCCTTCGAGCAACACCTGCTGCGAATCGCGGACCGGCTGGTAACTGACCAGATTCGGCCGGATCTGCACCGGAGCGATGACTCGCCTGCCCTGGCGAAGCAGCGAATCGACGAGGCTGCGGAGCGCGGGTTTCGAGATGATCTGGCTCATGCGAATATCGCCTCCGCTCAGCGAATAAAGTCTTCCTGGTCCTGCTGCGAGTAATGGCCCATGATCAGGTCGGCATTGCGATCAGTGCCCGATCGATAGCCGAAGTTCGTTTCCGCGGCCTGGGCCATCGACAGATTCAGCAGCCGCAGATCGATTCCTTCCGGACAGACGCGCGAACACTGGTCGCAGCCCACGCAGCGGCCGGCAAGATGAAAGGCGCGGACGATCTGCCACGCGAAATTGCCTTTGAGCGTGGCCGACGTATCGAGGCATGCAGGCCGGTTCTTGTCGACAATGCACCGCTCGCAGTAGCACAGCGGGCAAGCCTGGCGGCAGGCATAGCACTTCACGCAGCGTTGCAGTTCCGCTTTCCAGTACTCCATCCGTTCGGCCGGCGACTGCTCCATGAATTCGCACAGGTGTGCGTAGCGCCGCTCGGCGGATTGCTCCAGGTTCTTCGCCTCGCCGAGCGTCACATCCGAGAAACGCGGCTGGTGCGCATCGCAGACTTCGCAGCGAGGCTCGCCCATTCCCGCGCATGCCATGCCGATAACAACAACCTCGGATCGGTCGATCTGCGACTCCTGCTCGAGCACGACCAGCGCCCGCTCGTCGCAGCCCTTTACGACAATGGCCGGCTTGCCGAGTGCCTTGATTTCCTTGCGCAACAGGTATTTCACCAGGTTGGTCCGGCACTGTTCGTTCCATACCAACAGGCCGACATCGTCCGGATCCGTGATGAACACCGGATACGGCTCGACCGCCCGCACGGCTTGTCCGTACCCGATCACGACCTTGACCGTTCCCTCCTCCAGGAGTCGACGGCATGCTTCGCGGAGCGGTTGCAGCATGGCTCAGGCCTCGCAGATCTCTCGGTAAGCGCGGTAGGGTCCCATCTCGCGTGTCTTGGCGGTGATCTCGGAAATCACCTGCTGGAACTTCTTGCCCTCGGCCGCGGAAATCCAGGCGAAGTGGACCCGGTCGGTATCGATTCCCAGCGTCGCGAGCAGTTCGCGGAACAGCATCCAGCGACGTCGCGCGTGATAGTTGCCGCTCGTGTAGTGGCAGTCGCCGGGGTGGCAACCCGAAACAACGACTGCATCCGCCCCGATCTCGAACGCTTTGACGATCAGATTAAAGTCGATCCGCCCCGTGCACGGCAGCCTCACGATACGCACGTTGGTCGGATACTCCAGGCGGTTCGTGCCCGCCAGATCGGCGCCCAGATACGTGCACCAATTGCAGACATAGGCGACGATCTTCGGCTCGAATCCGTTAGAGGATGTCTCGGCAGCGTGGGCATTCATCGCAGGCACTCCACCATCGCGTACACCTGTTGCTCGGAAAAACCTTCCAGGTCGGCGCTCTTGGACGGACAGAGAGCAACGCACGTGCCGCAGCCCATGCACAGGCCCGGATTCACGCGTGCGACGCGCCGGACCAGCAGTCCCTGGCGATCGCGGATCTCCGCGGCATCGATCGCGTGATAAGGGCAGCCTCTGCGGCAGGCAAAGCAGCCCGCGCAGTGGGACTCCTGGATGTGGGCGATTTCCGGTTCGCGATGCAGCTGATCCCGGCTGAACATCAACAGCACTTTGCCCGCCGCGGCCGATGCCTGAGCGACAGATTCCGGAATGTCCTTGGGGCCGTGGCACGCGCCGCACACGAAGACTCCGGCCGCATTGGTTTCGACCGGCCGCAGCTTGGGATGCGATTCGCACAGGAAGCCGAACTCGTCGTAGCCGACGTTGACTTTCTGCGCAAGTTCCTCGACTCCCGCGGCGGGACGCATCGCCGAGGCGAGCACGACCAGATCCGCCACGATCGTCAGCGGTTCGCCGGCCAGCGTATCAACGCCGCGCACGATCAGCCGGCCGTCTTCCTGCGTGATCTTGGAAACCCGTCCTCGATGATAGTGCGCCCCGTCCTGCTCAATCGCCCGGCGCACGAACTCGTCGTAGTTCTTTCCGCCGGCCCGGATGTCCATATAAAAGACGTGCGCCTGGCCGTCGTGCACCTTGTGCTTGTAGAGCATGGTGTGCTTGGCGTTGACCATGCAGCAGATCTTCGAACAGTACGACATGCCCTTGGCGTTGTCGCGGGATCCGACGCAACTGATGAACACCACGGTTTTCGGAATGGTGCCGTCCGAAGGGCGCCGCAGCTCGCCGCCCGTGGGGCCGGAGGCTGAGAGCAGTCGTTCGAACTGCAGCGAACTGATCACGTCGGGATATTGCCCGTAGCCGTACTCGCCGTATCCGGACAAGCGGTCCTGTTCGCCGCGTCGGCCGATCTCGTACAACTGGTAACCGGTTGCCACGATGACTGCCCCGACATCCTCACGCACCAGTTCGTCCTGGTCTTCAAAGCGGATCGCGCCGGCCTGGCACTTCTTGGCACACAGACCGCAACGGCCTTTTGTCAAACGCAGACACGCGTCGCGATCGATCACCGGTCGTGCGGGAACAGCCTGAGGAAAGGGCACGTAGATGGCCGTGCGGTTGCCCATGCCGTAGTCGAATTCGCTCGGCGTCTTCTTCGAAGGGCAGACGTTCCAGCACTGCCCGCAGCCCGTGCACTTGTCGATATCGATGTAGCGGGCCCGTTTTCGGATCGTGACCTGGAAGTTGCCGACGTAGCCTTCGACCTGTTCGACTTCCGAGCAGGTATACAGCGTGATGTTCGGGTGCTGCGCCACTTCGACCATTCGCGGCGTGAGAATGCACTGCGAGCAATCGAGCGTGGGAAACGTCTCGGACAGGCCGGCCATCTTGCCGCCGATTGACGGCTCGCGTTCGACCAGCGCCACAGGAATGCCCGCATCGGCCAGATCGAGCGCGGCCTGGATTCCCGCAACGCCTCCGCCGACCACCAGCGCCTTGCGAGTGACGGGGACCTTGATCGGCTCGAGTGCCCGGTTGTGCCGGACCTTGGCCGCGGCCATGCGGATCAGATCGACGGCCTTGGCCGTGGCCCGCGCCTTGTCGGGGTGAACCCACGAGCAATGCTCGCGGATGTTCGCCATCTCGATGAGATAGGGATTCAATCCGGCCTGGGCCGCCGCCTTCCGGAAAGTCTTCAGATGCATGTGCGGCGAGCAGGATGCGATGACGACGCCGTCGAGCTGCTCGGCGGCAATCGTGTCGCGAATCAGCTTCTGGCCGGGATCCGAGCACATGTACTTGCAGGTCTGCGAACAGCGCACGCCGGGCAGCTGCGCGGCCTGCTCCGACACGCTCTGCACATCGACATTGCGGGCGATGTTCTCGCCGCACCAGCAGGTAAATACGCCAATCCGAGGCATGGCTGACCTACTTCCTGACTACGAAGTGCCGCGGGATGCCCAGGGCGTCCGGCGAGATGCCCAGCGCCAGCCCCACCAGATCCGAAAGGTAATAGACCACCATGTCGTGCGCCGCCGAGTAACGCTGGTTGATGGCCGACTGCTTCATGTCGAGATTCACGTGGCACATCGGGCACGCCACAACCATACAGTTGGCACCGTGCGCCGCGGCGTTGCTCAGGATGCGGTGCCCGAGTTCCAGAACCGTGGACTCGTTGGACATCGTCATGCCCGCACCGCAGCATTCGGTCTTGTAGTTCCATTCGACCGGCCCGGCCCCAAGTCCCTTCAGCAACGTTTCCATGGAACTGGGATGTTCGCAGTCGTCGAACTGCACAACGCCGGGCGGACGCGTGAGAAGACATCCGTAATAGCAGGCCGGACGGAACCCCTCGAGCCGCTGAACCGCAATTTTCTGAATCGACTCGTAACCGACTCGCTGAAAGATCTGAATGAGGTTGCAGACTCGCGTCGTGCCGCGGACCTTCAACTCGACGATCTCGGAGATCTCGCTGCGAAACGCCTGATCCTCCGCCAGGACGCAGCGGGCCTTCATCAGCTGCGCGGAGCACATCGGACACGGGGCAAGCAGCTCGTCCATACCGTCGCGTTCCGCAAGCCCTAGGTTTCGTGCGGGCAATGCGACGGCCAGCTTGCGGTTCAAGGAATGAGCCGCGGTCGCGCCGCAGCAGATCCAGTCGTCCAATTCCCGCAAGTGCACGCCCAGCGTCGACAGGCACGCGCGCACCGACATCTCGTAGTCGTTCGACGATCCGTGCAACGCACAACCGGGATAGTAGCCGATTTCCATGGTCGAGTTCCGCGAAGGCTGAGCCTGTGCCGGGAGGAAGCGATTGGCCCGTGGGGTTATGCCTCCAGTTCTCCTTGGATGCCTCCGTGACCGTTGCCCCGCCCGTTGTCAGCCATGCAACGAGCAAAAATCCTGCCAACCAGCTTCCGATCTTTGACGCGGCGGGAACGCAGATGCAGTTTTCCCCGCCGCAGCATCTGCGGTCCGAGCAGCGCGTCTTTGAACAGTTGCGGGACGCTCAGATCATCGAGAAATCCCTGCGTCTTGAATTTCCGCACCAGATCCAGCTCGGCCAGACGACCATTGCGGCGGATGTTGTCCAGGAAGGTCTGTTGAAACAGGATCGTGCGGCGCTGCGCCGGCG
This sequence comes from uncultured Planctomycetaceae bacterium, assembly GCA_903863885.1. GTDB lineage: Bacteria > Planctomycetota > Planctomycetia > Pirellulales > Pirellulaceae > CAIPEB01. Next base: position 35,710 of record CAIPEB010000481.1, read on the forward strand.
ATGCGACATCGTGCTCGATGGAGAGCTGCCGCAGAGCATCCAGAATTCCGGCGCAGTCCACCGACTTCGGACATCGTGTCGTGCATGTCATGCAGGAAACGCATTCCCAGATGGCTCCCGCCGCCATCGCTTTCTCCAGCCGTCCCAACTGCAGCAGACGCAGCAGTTGGTTCGGCAGGATGTCCATTCGCTCCACAACCGGACAGCCCGCGGAACATTTTCCGCACTGGTAGCAGTCGTGCACGCGGGTGTGGGCCAGTTCTTCGACGGAATTGAGGTCAAGGTTGTGGGTCATGGCGGGGTTTCCAAGACGCGACGCCAGGTCGCGAGTTGCACGGGAGCCGGTTCTCGCACCGTTGCGCCAAGGCGTTAGCTCTCGGCGCTGCCGTCTGCTTTCGTCTGACTCGCCCACATCGACGGATGCGAGGTCAGTTCATGGACGATGTGGTCGGCCAGCGCCGCGAGGGTCGCTTCCTCCAGGCCCTTCAGACCTTCTTCCTGACCGGTGGGTTGAACGACAAGCGTCGTTACGTTGTCGAGATTCACCCCGGGCTGGGCAGACTGCATGTCGCGGAGCAAACTGCCGGGCAGCCGGTTGATATCGCGGGCCATCAGCACCACGACGCGGTCGCAGGCCTGCGCGACCTTGGCGATGCTGTTCGGCGTGACGACCTTTTCGCCGAACGTGGTCTCGACGGGCAGCAATCGGTCGAGCAACCGCTGGCGCACAAGCGACCCAAGACCGCCGTGGCCCGGCAGCAGTCCGGCCTCGGACATCAGTCGCACCTTGCGGCCGTCGCGGTTCACGATGCTCAGCACGGCAATGTGCTCGCCCGACTTCGCCGCATCGCTCTTGCCGGCCGGCGATGCGCTGCTGCGGAACGCCGCCTGCAGGATGTCGATGATCTCGTTGTCCGCGAACGGCTCGACCGCATAGTAGAAGATGCGGTACGAGCGGTATGCGGCTTCCATCGAAGCGTCGCCCGTTCCGATCAGAATGATCTTCTTTTCGGGAGCCGCGGCGTTGATGCGAGCAATCAGCGCCGGCCCGTCCTGGCCGAAGGAGGCGGTATCGACCAGGATCGCGCCGACACCGTTGTCCTGCAATGCCGCGCCGAGTTCCTTTGTGTCCTTCGCAATGCGAACGTGATATCCCAACGCCGTCATCTTCGCCTGCTGAGCCGAGGCGCTGGCGGAATCCGCGTTCACGAGCAGTACGCGGCGGCGCCGGCACAACTCGGTTTCCTCGCCGTATCGCGTCGGAGAAATCGCAGCGATCCAGCCACTGCCGCACGGATCCTCCCAAAGAGCCGAAGGATCCTTGGCCAGCCGCTCATTCACCGCGGCGATCACGCCGGACAGAGGTGCCACCACGGTTCTCGTCGTCGAGTCTTCGTGTACGATCGCGGCCATCGGCAGGCCCTGATAGACGACTTCGCCGATCTTCGGCAGACGCACGGATTGAATGCCGGCCGCCTGCGATCTCGGAGTCAATACGCCCGCCCGCGCCGTTCCGTCCTCGCCGCATTGAACCCAGGCATCCTGCAGGAACAGATACCACTCGGCGCAAGGCGTCCAGGTATCGTCGGCGGACGCGGCCTCCCCGGCCGGTTCCGTCGTTCCCTTGCCCACATGCTTCTGCACGGCGCTCGAGATCTCTTCCGGCGTGAAGGGCTTGGTCACATAGCCGGCCGCTCCCAAGCGGATCGCCGAGATGGCATTCGGCACGCTCGGATAACCCGTCATCAGGATTACCGGGACATTGGGGCGCTTGTCCCGAAGCTGTTCCAGGAATTCGATGCCGGTCATGTTCGGCATCTTGATGTCCAGCAAGATCGCGGCGAAGTCATTCTCCCGGGCCATTTGCAGGCCGAGCTGAGCATCGCTCGTTTTTTCTACTTCGAAGCCCTGGCGAGTGAAGATGCGGCGGCAACCTTCGCAAATCGCTTCTTCATCGTCCACGACAAGCAGTCTTTGATCTCCGGACATGACTCAACTCCCTGGCAAGCATTGGTAGGTTGGTGGCCGTTTGTTGGAGACCTACCAAGGCAACAAGCGTGCCGAAGTCGAAGAACGCCGCAAGATCTTTGAGAAACACGCCCGATTACGGGAATTAATGAGGAAGTTGCGGCCAAATCGCAGACTCTGCAGCCAATGTCAGCCTTTACCAGCCGAAAGAGGGCAAAAAAGCCGGCTTCCAAGCCGCCGCGAGCGTATGTCAGGTTCGTACACTGTATACGCGCCAGCCGGCAAAACCTCATACACCGGACTGCCGCCCCCCCTCTGTGGCTGCCGATCCGGCGGCTGCGCCAGGGTCATTGCATTTCCCTCGTCGGAGAGCCGCCGCACTCCAAGAGCCCTCTGGCGGAGCGGGCGGCGACCATTGCGAAGCGGCAGATCAGAGTTTGTATTTGCGCATGAGTGCGTGCAGATTCGTGCGTTGAATACCGATCTCTTCGGCCGCGCGGCTGACATTGCCTTCGTTGCGCCGCAAGACTTCGGTGAGGAACCGCCGCTCGAGATCCTCGACAACCGAGTCACGAACCTGCTGCTTCAGTTTTCGGAATTCCTCCCATGACTGAGGCAGCGTAACGACAGTGGCGACCGGGGCCGCTTCCCGGATTTCGGCGGGAAGGTGCCGGAGTTCAATCCGCTGGCCCTCGCACAAAATGGCCATGCGTTCGACGATGTTGCGCAGTTCGCGGACGTTGCCGGGCCAGCCGTAACTCTCCATGCGGGCCATGGCTTCCTGGGTGAAGCCCTTCACGGGCGTTTCCAGCTTCTTGCAGAATCGGTCGAGAAAGATCCCGGCCAGCAGCGGAATATCGCCGTGCCGCTCGCGCAACGGCGGCAGATAGATGGGAACGACATTCAACCGATAGTAAAGATCCTCGCGAAACGACCCGTCGCGGACCAGTTCATGCAAGTCGCGGTTGGTCGCGCCGATCAAACGAATGTCAATTTCACGTTCGGCCGTGTCACCGACCTTCCGCACGCGTTTGCTCTCCAGCACGCGCAGCAGCTTGCCCTGAGTTTCCATCGTGAGATTGGCGACTTCATCGAGGAAAAGTGTTCCCTTGGTCGCAGCCTCGAACAGGCCCTGCTTGGTGGCGACGGCGCCGGAAAAGGAACCTTTGACGTGGCCGAAAAGTTCGCTTTCCAACAACGTCGGCGCCAGCGCGCTGCAGTCGCATGCCAACAGCGCCGCGTCTTTGCGGCGGCTCAAACGATGGATGGCACGCACCAGCATTTCCTTGCCGGTGCCGCTCTCTCCCGTCACGAGGACCGTGCCGTCGGTGGGAGCCACCCGCTTAATCAGCGTGAAAACCTGCTCCATGGCACGGCTTCCGCCGATAATGCCCTCGAACCCCCGATTCAATTCCAGTTCCTGACGCAACGCCGCGTTTTCGCGAATCAGGGTCGAGTGTTCCCAGACCTTGGTGAGGATTACGCGCAACTGATTCGGGGAAAAAGGCTTGGGAAGATAATCCGAAGCACCCTGCTTCATCGCTTCCACGGCGTTCTCGACCGTCGAATGCCCCGTGATGATCACGACTTCCGACGAAACGTCCGCAGCTTTGATTCGCGCAAGCAGATCCAGCCCGTTGGCGCCCGGCAGCATCAGGTCCAGAAAAATCACGTCGTATCCGCCGGCCAAGGCCGCCTGCAGACCGGCTTGAGGGTCCTGGTAGATGTCGACCGCGTGGCCGGCGGCAGCCAGCGTCCGCTGAATGCTCAAGCCGACGACAACTTCATCGTCGATGACCAGAATGCGTTGCTGCATGTTGTTTCTGCCCTGAACACGACCATCGACACTTCACGTCGCTCCACCCGTGTTCGAACCTGCCCCATTTCCGCACTTGCTTCATTCGTATCACGCACATCTCACGGGTAATGACTTAACGTGCGAGGTCGTACTTTTCCTTCCGAAACGATAGATGTTCGCTTAACGTCCATCAGCAACACACGGCTGGACAAGCCACCCGTGCCACCCGGAACGGAGGTGGCACAGATATTTGTCTTGCTCCGGACTCCAGACTCCAGACTCCAGACTCCAGACTACTCTCTCCTCTCTCCGGCCGGCGCCAGGAACGGATGCTGTCGCGGGACCGAGTCGGGCGTCTCAGCGACGGGTCCGTGTCCGGAGAGCGGGAAGACGATGGTGAACGTGGTCCCGCGTCCGACTTCGCTGTCGAGTTCGATGTTCCCGCCGTGCTGCTGCACGATACCGTAGCTGACGCTCAACCCCAATCCTGTGCCTTTGCCGACCGGCTTCGTTGTGAAGAACGGCTCAAAGATGCGTTCGAGATGCTCAGGCTTGATTCCGCATCCCGTGTCCGAGATCTTCACGACGACGCCCGCCCCCTGCGTCCGCGTGCTGATTGTCAGAGTGCCTCCCGACGACATGGCTTCGCAGGCATTCAGCGACAGGTTCAGCAGCACCTGCTGCAGTTGGTTCATATCGCCGTCGATAGCCGGCAAATCGCCCGCCAGGTCCTCGTCGATCACGATGCGATCGAACAACTTCTGGTTGCGGATCAATCGAGTTGTGCGGACGACGGCCTCGTTCAGGTTCATCGGCTCTTTGTTCACCGCCCGTTCACGCGCAAAGTCCAGCAATCCGCGCACAATTTCGGCGGCTCGCGAAGTCTCGTGGATGATCAGGTCCAGGTCCTGGCGGTCCTGATCATCCATGTTGGGTTTTTCCCGCATCAAGTGCGCAAAGGTCAGAACGCCGGTGAGGGGGTTGTTGATCTCGTGCGCCACGCCGGCGGCCAATCGTCCCAGTGATGACAGTTTCTCGCTGTGGTGCAACTGTTTGCTGGTGGCGATCTTCAGCTGCTGCTCGCGTTCGACCACGGCCTCCGCCATCTGGTCCACGGCCTGACAAAGCAGGCCGATTTCTCCCGGGGGCCGGATGTGAACCCGCGCGGTCAGGTCGCCGCCGATGAAACGGCGCGACATCGCGATCACTTTTTCGGCGGGGCGAAGCACGAGGTAGTTCATGAAGTAAATCAGGAGGAAGCAGGACAACGTTCCCGAAAGGACCATGACGAGCAATACGCCGCCCAGAGTATTCCGCTTGTGCACAAACGGCGATTGAAGCAGTCCCACGTAGAGCGCGCCCACGACCTGCTGCTGGGGATCCCGAATCGGCTCGTACGCCGTGACGTATCGATCGTTGACGACGAAAGCCGATGCCGCCCAGATTTCGCCCCGTTCCAGAACCTGTTCGGCCACCTGCTGGCTCATTCGAGTGCCCACCGCGCGATGGCCGTCGGTTTTTCGCACGTTGGTGGCGATCCGAACGTCTCCCAGAAAAACCGTTACGGTATCCTGCGACGGAACATCCCGGACCGGAGGGTTGAGGATCGCATCGCGGATGGAATCGACCAGATCCTCGCGCTGGTTCAGCAGATCACCTCCGTAGAGCACTCCGCGCACAGCTCCATGTTCGTCGAGCAGCGGAACGGCGGTGCCCGAGATCAGACCGTCCGTGCACGACGTCTCGAGCAGCGGCTTCGCCTCGGGAGTCGGCAGCAGGTCAATTCGCGCCCGACCGGCCAACCGCTGGCTGATCCGGGCGAGCGATGCGCCGGACACACGCTCGGTGCCGGTCACGGTTTTTTTCGTGCTGAGAGCCGCGCGCACGAGCGCATTTTCCGACAAGTCGCCGTCTTGCGTTCCTTCCGAATCCGCTCGCACGGCAATGCGCCCGCGATTGTCCAACAGCGTGACGAAGTCCATCGAGCCGGCGTGCCGGACCTTCGTCAGCATTGCCGGCATCCGCCCTCCCGATCCCGCTGAAGCGGCGCCGGCCGTGGAAAACTCGTGGCTCAATGCGGCGACCTGCAGGCACCCTTCGAGCATCTGCATGCGTGCTTCGTACATGGCTTCCGCCGCACGCAGATTCCGCTGCACCCGCTGCTGCACCTCCTGCAGCCAGACGGATTCCAGGTACGAGAAGACCGCCAGCGAGATCAGAGCGTTCGCGACGAGAATACCGGCGATCGACAGGATGGTCAGTTTGAGTCGTATGGTCATCGAAACGGGCAACCTTCCAGGCGGAGGAGAAACTCCACCCCGCGTCATACAGTGTATGAAAGAACAATACACCTCAGGACCTACATTCGCAACGTGCGCTTTCTGCGCCGACGATTCGCCGGCATGCTGCGAAACGCGTTCCGAGCGGCTGTTTGCCGCAGAATTACGGCAGAAATTCACGGCAAGGCGATTCTCGCCCGGACAATTGTCCGACGCCGCACGTTGTGGCATGAGGCTTGCGACACTGCCCACTCGGTTTGGTCGCGCGGCAATCGCGAGCGGCTCCGCATGATGGGGTGTGACTGCCCTGCCGTTCGGGTCGCGTGCGGCCAGCGACGGTCAACCGTACTGCCAAACGCCATTGCATCCCAAGTATGTGGAGGCTCCCGGTGACAGCAATCCTTCCGCAAGTCACACCTGTGCCGGAACAATTTACGCCTGTGCCGGACATCGAGGCGATCCTGGCCAGCTATCCGCAGGCCAAGCGGGAATCGCTGATTCCTTTGCTTCAGGATGTCCAGGAAAAGCACGGCTACCTGTCGCGCGGGGCGATCGCGCGGATCAGCCAGTATCTGTCGCTGCCGGCGAGCAAGATCTACGGCGTCGCCACGTTTTACAACCAATTCCGTTTTCAGCCGCAGGGCCGTTATCACATTCAGGTTTGCCGCGGCACGGCTTGCCATGTGAAGGGATCGGCCGCGGTCTTCGAAGCCGTGAAACGCGAGCTGAAGATCGACGCGGGGCAAACGAGTCGCGACGGGCTTTTCAGCCTCGAAGTGGTCGCCTGTATCGGGGCTTGCGGCTTGGCTCCGGTGATCTGTGTCAACGGCGTGTTTCACGCCAGCGTTACGACCAAATCGGTCGTGAAGATTCTGGACACCTATCGCAGAAAGGCCGCCAAGAATGACGACGAAGCTGCTTGATAGGCCTGTTGCACCCGCGCATCCGGCGACATCGAATACCGCGGCCTTTGCCACCTACCCGGAATTGTTGACCTGGTTGATGGACGCCGACGCTCCGCAGGACGATGCGGTGCGCAAGCAGCGCCAGGATCGCGTGGCCGAACTGCGGCGCGATCGCCTTGTGCGTCCGGCGATCTTCGTGGGCATGGGCACGTGCGGCCTGGGAGCCGGTGCTCAGGAGACCCTCGACGCGATCCGAGCCTATCTCGACCAGAACGAGATCAAGGCCGATGTGGTCAAAGTGGGCTGCATCGGGTTGTGTTCGTCGGAACCGCTCGTCGAGATTCAACTGCCCGGACGCACCCGCGTCACGTTCCAGCAGATCACCAAGGACAAAGTGAGCGGCCTGCTCGACTCGGTGCTCGCGGGCCGGATACCCGACAAGCAGGTACTCGCACAGCATCGCCACGCCACGCTGGAGCCCTGGGAGGATGTGCCGTTTCTCGACGAGCATCCGTTCTTTGGTCCGCAGACGCGCTGGGTGCTGGTCAATTGCGGCCTGATCGATCCGTCGCAGATTGACGAGTACATCGCGCACGGCGGTTATCAGGCCTTGGCGAAAGCCGTGAGACAGTACACGCCGGATCAGGTCTGTGATCTGGTCGAGGCGAGCGGCCTGCGGGGCCGTGGCGGCGGCGGCTTCCCCACGGGCAAAAAGTGGAAGTTCGCGCGCCAGGCAAAGGGCGACCACAAGTATCTGATCTGCAACGCCGACGAAGGCGATCCCGGCGCGTTCATGGATCGAGCGGTGATCGAAAGCGATCCTCACCGCCTCGTCGAAGGCATGGTGCTTGCCGCTTACGCGATCGGCGCCACCAAAGCCTACGTCTACATCCGTGCCGAATATCCGCTGGCGATCAAGCGACTGAAAGCCGCGCTGTCGCAGGCCGAAGCAAACCGCCTGCTCGGCCAGAACATCCTGGGCACCGATTTCAGCCTGGAAATCGTGATCAAGATGGGCGCAGGCGCGTTTGTCTGCGGCGAAGAGACGGCGCTGATCCACAGTATCGAGGGCCGCCGCGGCATGCCCCGGCCGCGTCCTCCGTTTCCCGCGGTGAGCGGTCTGTTCAAGAAGCCGACAATCATCAACAACGTGGAAACGCTGGCCAACGTCCCCTCGCTGGTCGATCGCGGCGCGGAATGGTTCAGCGCCGTGGGCACGTCCACGAGCAAGGGAACCAAGGTATTCGCGCTTTCGGGCAAAGTCAGCCGCACGGGCCTCGTCGAAGTCGCCATGGGCACGACGGTGCGGCAGATCGTGTTCGATATCGGCGGCGGCATCGCCAACGGCCGGCACTACAAGGCCGTGCAGATCGGCGGACCGTCGGGCGGCTGCATTCCCGAACAGCATCTCGATATCGACATCGACTACGAGTCGCTCAAGACGGTGGGAGCGATGATGGGCTCCGGCGGCCTCGTGGTGATGGACGAAGACAACTGCATGGTGGACGTGGCCAAGTTCTTCATGGACTTCATCCAGCGGGAAAGCTGCGGCAAGTGCATACCGTGCCGGGAAGGCACGCGCCGAATGCTCGAAATTCTGCAGAGGATCACACGCGGGCGGCGGCGGGAACAGGGCATCGATGCACTCGAGCGATTCCACAGCGTGCTGCATCTGCAGGACCTGGCCGAGACGATCCGCGACGCCAGCCTCTGCGGACTCGGCATGACCGCTCCGAACCCCGTGCTCAGCACGCTGCGGTTCTTTCGACACGAGTATGAGACGCACATCTTCGAGCGACGCTGCCCGGCCGGCGTCTGCAGCGAACTGGTCACGTACACGATCGACGCCGAGAAGTGCAAGGGATGCGCACTGTGCGCAAAGAAATGCCCGACGCAAGCCATCGTCGGCACGCCGAAAATGCCGCATTACATCGTTGCCGAGAAGTGCATCGGTTGCGGAACGTGTATGGATGTCTGCCGGCCCCAAGCCGTTATGAAAGCATGAGAGTGCCGCACATGCCTCGAGGTTCCGCACCTACCTCGAGGTTCTGCGGCTTGACCGAAAGAAGACTCCGCTGCCAGCCGGATTCGCGAAACGAAGATCGGAAGAAGGCACTGCTGCCAGAGAGGAACTTGCATGGTCACGATTGAAGTCAACGGCCGATCGGTCGAGGCCCAGCCGGGTGAAATGCTGCTGTATTCTTTGCGGCGGGCCGGAATCCAGGTCCCCACGCTCTGCCACATGGAAGGCCTGCTCCCCAGCGGTGCCTGCCGGATGTGCGTGGTCGAAATCGAAGGCCAGCGAGGACTGATTCCCAGCTGTGCTTTCCCGGTCACCCAGCCGATCAAGGTCCGCACGCACTCGCCTCGAGCCGTGCTTGCCCGCCGGACGATTGTCGAACTGCTGCTGGCCAATCATCCGGACGATTGCCTGTACTGCGTGCGGAACAACGACTGTCAGCTGCAGGAACTGGCACAGCAGCTCGGTGTGCGCCAGCGTCGATACGCCGGAGAAAAGAGCCGGCACTTCGTGGATATGTCCAGCCCTTCGATCGTGCGCGAGCCGTCCAAGTGCGTGCTCTGCGGCAAGTGCGTGCGTGTTTGCGAGGAAACGCAGAGCGTGGGCGCGATCGACTTCATCGGGCGCGGTTCGCGGGCGAAAATCGGCGCGGCATTCGACGACGGCCTGAATGTCTCGGGCTGCATCAACTGCGGCCAGTGCGTGGTGGTGTGTCCCACGGGCGCTCTGGCGGAACGCAGCAGCATTCCCGAGGTCCTTGCCGCGCTCCGCGATCCCGACAAGCGAGTCGTGGTGCAGCATGCGCCGGCCGTCTCCGTCACGGTCGGAGAAGCCTTCGGCATGCCGGCAGGTGCGGACGCCGCGGGCGCCATGACCGGAGCACTCCGGCGGCTCGGCTTCGATCGCGTGTTCGACACGAGCTTTACCGCCGATCTGACGATCATGGAAGAAGCCTCGGAACTCGTTCACCGGCTGAACAACGGCGGACGCCTGCCCATGCTGACCAGCTGCTCGCCGGGCTGGATCAAGTTCGTCGAGACTTATTACCCGGACTTCATCAGCAACCTGTCTACGTGCAAGAGTCCCCAGCAGATGATGGGGGCGGTAATCAAGAGTTATTTTGCGGAACGCGAGCGGATCGATCCCCGCAATATCTACAGCGTCAGCATCATGCCGTGCACGGCAAAGAAATTCGAAGCAGCCCGGCCCGAGATGTCCCGCAACGGCGTCGCGGACATCGATGCGGTGCTGACAACGCGGGAACTGATCCAGCTGCTGCACATGCACGGGCTGGACCTCTCGGAGGTGCCCGCCGAAGGCGCCGACACGCCGTTTGGCGAACGGACTGCAGCGGGCAAACTGTTCGGCGCTACCGGCGGCGTGATGGAAGCCGCTATCCGCACCGCGCACTGGATGGTAACCGGCCGGGAACTGGGCGCTCTCACCGTCGAAGCGGTGCGGGGCCTTGAAGGAGTGAAACAGGCCAGCGTGACCGTCGAAGGTATCACGCTGAACGTCGCGGTGGTCAGCGGCCTGGGAAACGCCTGCAAGCTGCTCGACGAGATCCGCGCCGGCCGCAGCGACCTGCACTTCATCGAAGTCATGACCTGCCCCGGCGGGTGCATCAACGGC
>CAIPEB010000482.1 GCA_903863885.1 uncultured Planctomycetaceae bacterium
TCGCAGCGTGAACACCATCGAATCGCACCGCACCAAAATCAAGGAAAAACTCGGTGCAAAGACAGCCAGCGAACTGAACCGCGCCGCCGTGCAGTGGATGTTGGAAAACGGCTGACCGCAGCGTTGCAGTCTCAATGCCGGATTGCCGCTCCGTGTTCGCAAATAACAACAAGGTCCACGGCAACATCAAGTTTGTCGATGACCTGCTTCACCGCGGCAGGCTTGACGCCGACGAACCGGAGCGGAGCTGCACCTGGAACCTGTCGTCCCTTACTTCAGGTGCGATCGTGCAGATACCCGGTGAACCGGCCCCAATCGCGGCGACTCCCAAGCCCCCGTTCGCAGATGTGCGGCCGGTATCAAACACCCTGCCGCCAACGTCCTGGATCACCCCCTCGTGTTTGCTGTAATTCAGCCCGGTCCGGATGGATGGCAGCCACATGTAGTCGGTCCGTTCCTTCTGGTAAATTAGGGCGATCGAATTTCGGCAACGGACAGCGAGCTGGCGAGCGGATGGGCCACACAACGAGACTCCAGGGTTGGCTTGACCTCGCTCGGATCGAGGACACCGACTTTCGCAACGAGATCATCTCGCACGCTTGCGAGCGGCTGCGGAGCCTGACTCGCAAGATGCTGCGACTTTACCCAAGGGTGCGCCGGTGGTCGGAAACCGACGACGTGCTCCAAAACGCCATGCTTCGTTTGCATAGGGCGCTCGCAAGTCTCAAGCCGGAGTCAGTGAGCCAGTTCTACGGTCTGGCGGCGACGCAAATCCGCCGGGAGTTGATTGACTTGGCTCGGCACCATTACGGAGCGGAGGGCCAGGGAACACACCATCACACGGACGGCTGCGGAGCGGCATATGCAGTGCCGATTGAACAGCAGCAGCCGGAGACTCTTGAAGCTTGGACGGAGTTCCACAAGAGAGTGGAAGACCTACCCGAGAAGCAGCGAGATGTGGTCGGGCTGCTGTGGTATGACGGACTTTCTCAGCCAGATGCAGCTGCAGTCCTCGGCGTATCGCTTGCAACCTTGAAGCGCCGCTGGCAGGCCGCACGCATAGCCCTGTACGAAGTCTTGACTGACGATGAATCCAACTGAGTCCGATGGCCGACTGGAAGAAATGCTTCTGCTCTGGGAAGAAGCGTGGGAACAGGGAGAGGATATCCCTGCGGAGCAGCTATGCTCCGACTGTCCAGATCTGGTCGCGAGCCTCGGTCTTCAGATTCAGATGCTCAAGAAAATGCTCTGGATGACTCGGGACATCGATGCTGACGCACCCGAGGAAAGTCCACACTCTGCTTCCGACCCGTTGATCTCGAAGACCCTCGGCGGCCGTTACCGCATCGATGCACTTGTAGCCGAGGGCGGATTCGGTCGGGTTTATCGAGGCTTCGATCCCGAACTGGATCGTCCGATTGCGATAAAGGTCGCCAAGGCCCGCGCGACAACGCCTTCAACACAATTGCATGACGAAGCTCGTCGAGTCGCCAAGCTGCGGCATCCGGGCATCGTGCCGATCCACGACGTCGGTCGGGACGGAGATTTGTGGTTCTTTGTATCCGATCTGATTGAAGGTCGCAGCCTGGCCGAACTGGCTCGGAAGCTCGCGCCAAGTGAAGCGGCCGACATCGTGGCGCAGGTTGCCGACGCTCTCCAACATGCTCACGAGCAGGGCTTTGTTCACCAAGACATTAAGCCCTCGAACATTCTGATGGATGAGACGGGCAGGCCGCAGGTCACCGACTTTGGGATCGCCGTGACCGCGGAGGAGATATCCGATCGCAATGTTCCCCGCTCGGGTACCCTGCCATACATGGCCCCGGAACAGCTGATCGGTGAAGTCCAACTCATCGGCCCCCGTACGGACATCTATGCACTGGGTACCGTCCTCTTCGAACTCCTGACCGGTCGCGGGCCTTATCAGGCTCGGACAGCCGCCGCCCTCAGGGAACAGATCATTTTCCGAGCGCCGCTCCCGCCTCGGAGCTTCAACAGCAAGATCTCCGCCCAACTCGAAGCCACCTGCCTTCGCTGCCTGGCCAAACACCCCGCTGACCGATTCGACTCGGCGGCGGAGTTGGCTGCCGCACTGCGATCCTGCCGGAAGACCGATTTCAAGTGGTGGCCGCTGCGTTCACTGCTCGGTCGACATGAATCGAAACCAAAAACCGCAACCGCCGGTGCAGCCCTCCCCGCTGTTAATGCCCCGGACAATGAAACTTGCGAGCAGGCGCTCATTCGCAATACGGCTGCCGATTGTGAGCTCGCGACCCGCCTTACAGCGGCTCGTCGCGATTACATATGGCGGAACTTCGCGCCGGCCACACGCTGGCTGACGGTTGGTGTCGGCGCGGTTTTTCTTGGAATCATCGCCACGGTCTGGATGATGTTACTCAGCACGGGTTCGCCCCGAGCGATCGACCCCGCGGCAGAATCCGGCGTGTTTTCATTCGACGGCCGGAACCGCATCATCACTCCACTCGAGTCGTTCGCGCCTTGCACGTTGGAAGCGTGGATCAAGACGACGGGCGACAAACGTGAACAGTACATAGTCGGCAGTGATTTCCCCGGCCGTTGCGGGATAGGAATCGGTATCAATGGCAACACGCCTATCGTGGAAACGATCCCGGGAGGCTACGACGTCGCCCTACCCATTCCGCCTCGGAAATGGACACACTTGGCCGCTGCCTTCGGCACCGGTGAAACCGTGCTTTTCCTGAATGGCAAGAAGGTCGGCATGGGTCCGGCGACGGAACCGCCTGCTCACCGGGCACGTTTCGTGCTTGGAAACCTCGGTGAGTACCACTACCGGTTGTTTTTCACGGGCCATGTTCGCTCCGTGCGGATAAGTCGCGGAATAAGATATGCCCAGGATTTTCGGCCGGAGGAGTCGTTCTCGGCCGACCCGCTAGACCATCCGAGCCCCGCGATTCTCATTTACGACGGTTCGGCGGCAAATCAGGGCCATGTGGTCGATCTGAGCGGAAACGGCAATCATGGAACCGAAGAGAGAGTGCGTTAACCGTATTCCAGCACCCACTGCACGGCAGAGCGGCTTAATTCGGCGGCGGTCTTCAGTCCGAGTTTCTCCTTGATGTTCGTGCGGTGGGCCTCGACAGTGTGCACGCTGCGCTGCAGCGTCTCAGCGATCCGCGAAGTCGTCAGTCCCTGTCCGACAAGGCGGAAGATATCCAGTTCGCGGTTCGTTAGCCCCGCAATGCCGCAGGCCCGAAGCTGCCTGCGACCGCCGACTGCCGACGTCAGCAATAGGTCGGCAGTCTCTTCGCTCAGAAAGATCCCGCCGTGAAGTACACGACGGATGGCTTCCACAAGGCGACTGGCCTCGTGACGCTTGTTAATGTAGCCAGAAGCCCCGGCCTGCAGGGCACGCTGGGTGTACAGTCTGTCGTGATAATTGGAATACACCAGCACTTGGATGGTCTTATCGTGTGCCTTGATTCGCTCGGCGAGATCCAGGCCGTTGCCGTCAGTCAGTTGGATATCCACAACCACCACGTCGGGGCGGTTGGCCTCCAACATCTTCATCGCCTGGCACGTATCGGCTGCCTGGCCGCACACCGCCAAATCCGGCTGCGTATTGATGTAGACCGTCAAACCTTCACGCAACACGGGATGATCGTCGACGATCAAGACTTGAGTGGGCATCGGCAGGACCTCATGGTTTCGATCGCTGTCTTATGGAACGGCGGATGCACGGACCATGCGGAGGCTTCCGTGCCGGTCTTGCCGCTGTTCGCTGGAACCGACGCATGATGTTCTCAAAAGGCGGGCAGCAGCCTTCTTGCGCAAGCTTGAAGCGGCGGATGCCACGAGGCAATTCAGAAAACGGACTTTGCTATCTTAGGCGATGCCATGGTCAACCCCTGACCAACGTGACGTATGTACATCAGGCAAGCCGCCGCTGTGCAGTCAGGGAGGCTCCGCAGTGGACGATGGCGATTTCCCCGTCGCGTACGATTGAGTCAAGTGGCGGGCCTGTCTTTCCGTCTCGCCAAGCTCGTAAGTGACTCCCCAAATGCCTAAACACACGCACACCTCCCTGCAGACACGTATTTTCAGGGTTTTCTGGAAAATCCTGAGGACGTGTACAGGCCGAAACGGACGTGTACTGCGCTGGATTTTGCGCCGCTCTTTTCATGTGGTCTTCGGTGACCTGAAGGTAGTGCTTGTTGGCCACCTTCCGGCTGTTGCCCATCCACTTGCGTACCACATGAGAATGGAATACCTCCTTTAATTCCGTCTGGCGGGTGCCACCCCAGGTTCTGGAATAGTCTCGGCCACGGTTCCAGGCTCGCCCAATCAATAATCCGCTCCATTCTGGTGCGGAAATTCTCTCCGCCGTCTCGATACGTCCGAATCACATAACTCCCAGGACATTACGCTGCTACATGGATGGAGCGGCTGGAGATTGGCGAGCATGCGGCTGGCGACCGTGTGAACCGTGTCGGCCAGGGTGAGGTATTGATGTACACGCGTCACGTTGGTCATAGGCTGACCATCGTACCGTTTAGCATGGAGAAATCGGATTTCTGAGCCGTCTCGTGACGTTGACCGTCCCAGCGATCGGCAATGGCGCATGCGGTGAACTTCAGTGCCTTCCGGCAGCGGCGTACGTGCAGCGTACTGACGCTGCGAGGTTTTGTGACCCGATCGGCGGACGGATTACGCTTTTGTCGATGGAGCTCCGAGCTGCTCGGGCGAACCAAAAACTCTGGCGGATGGGTAGACTCATGAACCCGCTCGATAAGGACAGCCTGATGCCAACGCAGGTCCTGATCGTTGATGATCATCCCGCAGTCCGTATGGGGCTGGCGGCGATCATCGGTACCGAGCCCGACATGGCGGTGTGCGGCGAAGCGGCCGATGCAAGCGAGGCGGCGAACATGCTGGAGTCCCGCCGTCCCGACATCATCGTGATGGACATGCAACGGCCCGACGATAATGGTCTGGAGTTTGTGGAACGCATTAGAGCTCAGAATCGAACCATCAAAGTTCTCGTCTGGTCATTTCACGGCGACCAGGTGCATGCCCA
>CAIPEB010000483.1 GCA_903863885.1 uncultured Planctomycetaceae bacterium
CCATCACAATGACCCAAAACCAGGAAGATATTTGCCTGGACTTTCGAGTCGAGATCGGCACGGTGTGGTTCGTGCGGTACGGGTATGAGAATTACGTTGCTGTCTCTGCTAGACTCTTCCCACTTGCGGGTTCGTTTGCGGAGTTCCTTGGCATGTTGGTGGAGATTCCGGAGCCCTATTGCCGAATCGAAGAGCTTGGAGAGCGCGGAACGGAGAACGACTTGGTAGCCTATCTGGCCGAGGGAAACTCGATCGATGCGACAGGCAAGAACCGGATGACTATCGTCTGCGAGGCGATCAAGTATGGCAACCTGCCGATGATTGAGGCCTGCATTGCAAGGGGAGCAAGCGTTTCACGGACGATTTACATGGCGGTTCAGAATCGGCGCCCCGACCTTGTGAAGAGGTTCGTCGAGGCGGGGGCAGATGTGAATGAACCAACCGATTTCGGTCGACTCCCGCTGAGTTTCGTTCCTGGGATCGCGTTGCCAGGGGAGAAGGGGGCTCAAAATCGCGCGATGTACAACCTTCTGGTGGAATTGGGCGCCAAGAAGTAGGTTGCATTTCAGCGCCATAGTTCTCCGAGGTGAAGGGGCCCAGCTTGCGTCAAGAAGGTCAGGAACGGGGGATGCTACGAACTAACCGAACAGCGGAAACCTAGCGGAGGGAACCTTGCGGGTGACGTCCCCGACTGTAGTAGCTGGCCGACACTCAGAAGTTCGTCTTGCCCAGTGCCGGGTAGCGGCTTTGCCCGCACGTTGCTTGACCTCTCTCGACGGAAACTCGCCGACAGCGTGCGGGCGGCTGCGGGTGTATGATGGAGGCGGCGGTACGTCGGTGTTCACAGGCGGGCTGGCGGGACGCCGTGTGGAAAGCGGCCGGTCGAGCGAGAACGGAGTGAAACGAGTGATCGAGGCGGACCGAGACGCCCATGGGGCGACGCGTCGGTGAGCGAGTTGACCGAGTCCGTGGTTGCTGCGAGAACGCCTGCAGTTTGGCCTACTGCAGTTCCGGATTGTCTCCGCTGCCGGCTGAATGAATGGCTTCGGCGAGCCAAGTCAGTGCCTTGCCGGCCGATCGCAGCGCCTTTCCCACGACGGATCGCGATGTGATCGTCATCTTCAATTGGCCGAAGTCGTGCGTCTTGCCGGCTTCGCCCGTGACTTGCGGCGTCTCGATGGAGTCGTAGCCTTCCGAATTCACCGTGATGCTGTAGCGATCGCCGGGACACAGGCCAAGGAACTCGAACTTCCCGTCCCTGTCGGAAATTGTACTTGTCAAACAGGCGTCCGTTGAACCGGAAGCAGTCTTCCCAACAACGTGCAGATAGACGTCGGCAAACTCAAGTGGCTGTCCATGGTCATCAAGGACCACACCGCGGATTGCGAACGCGTTCTTGGGCGAGATCACGACACGGATCTTGTCTGCGGGATCGAACATGAGCGGGCCGATCGTAGCGGCCGCCGCAGCCGAAACACGCAAGGAGAATCGCTCCTTGATGAACAGTCCCGCGAGTCGGAATTTTCCCTTTGCGTCGGTCAGGAATTTCGATTCACTCAATGGTAAGGGTTCAGGCGTTTCCGCGATCATCCAGACGCGGGCGTGCGGCACCGGTCGGCCGGTTTCGTCCACGACCTCGCCCTCGATGACCGGCGTCCGCTCGAGTCGCACGGGTGGCAATGTCGTGTCCGTAGTCACGTCGATTTCTCGGAAGTCCTGACGCGCCGCTGACCAACGGTACTCATCCGGCACCTCGTCGAGGTTGATGTTGATCTTCCCTGGACACACGTATGCGACAAAAGAACCCGGTTCATCAGTTCGCGGAGATCGTCCCGCACGGACTGTCAAAGCCGCGTCTATCTGGTCAACCGAGATTTGTGCGTCGCGGATTCCCGCACCCGTTGCCGCATCGACGACCGTGCCCCGCAGTTTCAGTTTCTGCTTCATCGGCACAGCGAGTTCGGAAACTGTCTGACCCGACTTGACCTCGAACGGCGTTTTTAAATCGAGGTAGTACGGAAACCGATCGTCCGTCACGATCGCCATTTTGTACTTGCCCGGAACCACGCCGTCGAAGCGGAACTTGCCGTCCGGTTGCGTAACTGCCCGACCGTGATAGTAGAAGGAATAGTCACGATCGTCAGCCGTCTCCGATTCAATCGCAACGAGGTCGAGCGTGATACACGCAACAGCGGTCGGGTTCCAGTCGCAGGCCAGCGACCCGCATACGCAGCCAGGCTTTTCGAGTTGGAGCGTGACAGGCTTATCGAAGTTCCAATTGGCCGTAACGCGACCAAATTCCCCTGCCGCGATCTCGGCGGCGACGAATGTCTTGTTGCCAAACCGAATTGGGGCGACCTTCAGTGCGAAAGTCCCGTCGGATGCTGTTGCAGTGCCCATTTCGGCAGCGACGCACCGCGGAAGTTCCAAACCCAGAAACAACGGCTCAATCACAGCCCCAGCGATTGCCTTGCCGCCACTGTCGACAAGTCGACCGTGGTAGTCGGAAAGCTCGAGCAACAGAAGCCTGGGTTCAACATCGGATCCGGACGCATCATCAGTCAGCTTGCACCAGTTTACATTATCGAAGCGGCCCTGTGAGTCTCGTGCCACCACAAAAACAAGTTCTCCCTTCTTTGGCCACTGCGATTCGGACCGTGGCGTATTCAGTCTGAACCGGCCTTCACGGTCGGTTCGGACTTCCTCGACAACGTCGCTGGAGTTGGGCTCGGAATGACGAATCAGCCAAACCCGGCAATCGACCGCCGGCGCGCCGGAGAGTTCCATCACGACACCCGTGTACAGGCTGCTCGCGCTGACGGTCGTGGTTTCCTCGGCAAGCGTGGATCCGAGCAACTCGCCAAGTCCCGCCACAGCCAAACACGCGGACAGGGTAACTGCGACATGGTGCATTGGTTTTCCTTCCATGTGTACCCGACCAGCATCTTGATCCGTCATGCCCCTCGCGTCATTCGTGCCGTATGGTTCTACGGCGATTTTGCCCTGCAGCATCGTACCACAACAGCGGAAACGAACGCGATTGCAGAATCTGGAGTCATGAAGCTGTGAAACTGTGGTGCTGATGCTAGCTCTGGCCGCTTATTGCTGGGGGGGAAGTTATCATCGAGGTTCGCGTATGACACGACGACTGGTCGTCTCAATTCCGTACGTCGCAGAGACGATGAACATTACAATGTGGCAACCGCGGCCATTGTTGCGTTGAATAGCCCACTGGCGTTTCTCAATTCCGTCGAGACTCGGATCACGGCTGGCCGAACGTCGCGTGGAAAACGCCAGACGAGAGCGGTCGGAGACGAACCGCCGGGTTGCCAGCCCGGCGGTTCACGATCATTCAACCCAATTGTCAAAGAGCGGTTCGCGGGCTGGAATCTCCAAGCCCCGCCTCGTCACAGGCCACACCGCGATGGCAGACCGCTGCCGTTTTCCCGAGGTGGCAAGATTGCCACATCGGGAACTGGCCCGTTTTTGCTCCCAGGTGACATGCCGCACGCTCACGGCTGCAGCAGGCGTTCCCGAAGCGACTGCTCGCGTTGCCGCAGGTCCGCCAGCGTCGTTTCGACTTCGGTCAGCTTCGGTTGGAGGCTGTCCGCCCGCTGCTTCCGCTGCACGGATCGCTCGCGAAGTTCCTCGGCGTGTCCGGGATACGGAGCTTGCTCCGCTCCGACCGCGTCGGACTCCGACCACGCCCTCAGCGAGCGAATCTCGTCCTCCAGTTCGGACCGGCGCTTACTGGCGTCAGTCGCCCGGCGCGAAACGTCGGCGATTTCGGTCAGCACGGCTTTGTCTAGGGACGTGTCCCTCAGTCGCTGCTCCGCTTCGTCGGCGTCACGCAGACCCTGCTTGATCGAGAACAACCGCGATACGAACGGCTGCACCATCTCTTCATGCTTCCGCTCGGCTTCCTCGAGCACCTTGTCGGCCTTGGCGATCTTCTTGCCGATCTCGTCGCGTTCCCGAATCAACGGCCCGCGCGTGTTCAGCGTCTCCCGCCACTTCAGCCGCTTGGCCATGAGTTCCACGTCGCGGC
>CAIPEB010000484.1 GCA_903863885.1 uncultured Planctomycetaceae bacterium
AGAGCACCGTCATCGCGGGCGGCGTGCTGACCGTGCATGCCGACAACAGCGCGGCGATCGACAACGACGTGCTCGCGACTGCGGCAAGCCTCGGGCTGATTTCCGCGGCTTCCGCCGGTTCGGTGAGCAAAGCGACGTTGAACCCGACGGTCTCCGCAACGATTGAAGAGTCCGGCATCGCGGCCAAGACGGTGAACGTGAAGGCCGAAGGTGGTCTCAGCGGAAGTACCAACGCGATCGGCCTCAGCGTCGCTACGGGTGTGTCCGTTGGAGCGTCGTCGTCGGAGGTGGCGATGGGCGGGACTGTGACCGCTCTGGTGGGAAGCAACGTGCAGTTAACGGCCGCCGATGTACACATTACGGCGGAAGGAACCGAGTCAGCGCTGGCGCAGAGCCAGGCCGGCAGCGGCGCAATTCTGGCCGGCGAGGCGGGCACCGATTCGACGGTGACGGACTCTCGTTCCGTCGGATCCGCACTGGGTGCGAACAGCACCATCGACGTGACAACTTTCGAGATCCGCGCGACGCACAGTCCGAGCGTTGACGGGAAGGCAGACGCCAAGGCTCTCGGACTCAAGGCCGGGACCGGCGCTTCGGTCGAAGTTACGCTCAGCGGCGACGCGGTCGTCAACATCGGCGCGGGCTCGATCGTGAATGCCGACTCGATCATTGTCAGCGCGATCAACAAGGCGACGAAGAACAGGTACGCCAATGATGCGAACCTGCGTTCGGGTTCGGCGGGCGCAATCAACGTGAGCACGCTGACGAGCGAAACGACGGTCGGGACAAGCACGGACCGATACGCGGCCGCGGTCATCGTCGGGTCGAATGCCACGTTGGCGGCCAACGGCAACGAAGCGAATCCCGGCGAGATCGTGATCTCGGCACTCACCGACATCGATGCGGTGGACAACGTGCGCGTCGAGGGAATCAGCGGGTTCGGGTGTTCCAGCGCAGAATCCTTGATTGACCTTTTCACGACTTCCGCGGTGGATCTCGACGGCGCCACGCTGGAGAACATCAGCGGCAACATCTACGTGACGACCCGGACCAATTCGTCGGCCAAGCCGGGCGCCAGCCTCTTCGCGGCCTCCGCGCTGTCCGGCATTTCCGGCGCGACGGCGACGGGGGTGGTCAATGCCGAGAATCGGATCACGGCCACCGGCGCCTCGATCAAGGGCGGCACGGTGCAACTGCTGTCGGGCGTCGACAAGCAGGGCATCATGAACATACTGGGCGGCGCCGCCGACGCGCAGATCACGACGATCTCGCTGATGCCGGGCCTGTCCGATCCGGATCCCAGCCTGAAGATTGTAGAGACTAATCAGGTCAACCTGGCCGGCGCGACGACCGTACAGTCCCTGGGCAACGTTTATCTGCGGTCGAGGGAGGGCATCGGCGAGGATAAGCGAGGCTCGGTATCGGGCAACCTGCTGTCGCTGTCGATGGTCCCGTACGGCACCACGATCGACGAACGCGGCGAAGTGACCAGCACCAATCAGGTCAACATCGGCGACGGCGTTCACGTCGAGGCGGCGATGAACAACCAGACGCTGATGTACGTCATGCCGATGTGGAAGTCCGGAGTCGGCGGTGTGC
>CAIPEB010000485.1 GCA_903863885.1 uncultured Planctomycetaceae bacterium
GTAAACACGTTGCAGCGGTCTTTGCTGCGTCAGCATGAGTTAGCGATGCAGGAATACGACATTGAGATGGCGTACTACGAACGTCAGATGACGGCTTGGAAGAAGAACACGGGAGAAAGCGAAAAGCCGCCGGAGAAGCCGATCGCACCTGCCGCAAAACGAGTCATTGTTGGTGACGCGACGGTCGAGTCATTGGTTCCCATTCTGCGTGGTAACTAGCGGGGCGTGCTGCTGCACCGCGACGAACTATCGGGTTGGTTCGGATCCTTCGAACGGTATGTGTCGAGCAAACGAGGCAGTGCAGATGCGGCATTTTGGCTTTCCTGCTTCAACGGGGAAAGTGTGACGATCGACCGAAAGACCGGCACCGAACGAACCACACATGTGCCGAATGCAACCGTCAGCATTGTCGGTGGCATTCAGCCAGGAACTCTCCGGCGATCACTCTCGATCGAGCACCGCGAATCAGGCCTAGCTGCGAGATTGCTGATGGCTTTTCCTCCGCGCCGAGCGAAACGCTGGACGGAGGCAGAGATCGGGGCCGACTTGCAGGAAGTCTACCAGAATCTCGTGGTCGGGCTGTTCAACAGCTTGCAGCCGATCGTCAACGAACTCGGCGAGGAGACGCCGATCTCGGTGGGGCTGACGCCGAAGGCGAAGTCGGTCTGGGTGGCTTTCTGCGACTCGCATGCGGACGAGCTGGTTGAACTCACCGGCGACTTGGCAGCGGCGTGGTCGAAGCTGGAGGCATACGCCGCCCGTCTTGCCCTCGTCGTGCACTTTGTCCGCTCGTTCAACCGCGATCCAACGTTAGAGTCGGAGGATGAAGTTGACGAAATTAGCATCGCTGCTGCCATCAGGCTTGTTGAGTGGTTTAAGCGTGAGACACGTCGCGTGTATGCCATGTTCGCCGAGTCTGACGAGGATCGTGAGCGGCGGCGGCTGCTGGAGTGGATTGATCGCCAAGGTGGTGTTGTGACCTCTCGCGAAGTACAGATGGGTTACCGCCGACTCCGATCTTCGGGGGCCGCCGAGGCCGCATTGGAATCTCTGGTCAGAGATCAGTACGGTGTCTGGGAGTTTGCTGCGGCGAGCCCGAAGGGAGGCAGGCCGTCGCGGGCATTTCGGTCTGCGACAGTGTCACCAGTCAACAAAACCGATGCGGTTTCGGGCGATGCAGACGGTAACGTTGACGTTGACGATGAGGCTACATCGATGATCGGCAAT
Organism: uncultured Planctomycetaceae bacterium; assembly: GCA_903863885.1. GTDB lineage: Bacteria > Planctomycetota > Planctomycetia > Pirellulales > Pirellulaceae > CAIPEB01. The sequence continues at coordinate 1,228 of CAIPEB010000485.1, forward strand.
TTAGCTGATCGAAGAGGCGATAGCGGCGATTGACAATCGAATTACATGCGGGCGATCTACGAGCACGCACAGGTCCTCCATTTCAAGTGTTTTCTGTATCGAACAGCAATGGCGGTAAAGATGGCAAGTATCAGCAAGCAGCCGGGCGGGCGGCGAACGATTCAATTTGTGGGCAAAGGCGGCAAGCGACGCTCGATTCGTCTCGGCAAGATCGGGCAGCGGGCGGCGGAGACAATCAAGGCCAGGATTGAGGTTCTGGTTTCGGCAACCGTCACGGGCCACCCGATCGACGGCGAGACTTCGGCTTGGCTCGCCGACCGCGATGATGGGATGGTCGAGAAACTCGCCAGAGCAGGGCTCGTTCCCGGCCGCGAAAAATCGACGCTCGATTGTTTTTTGGATCGCTATTTTGCCCGGCGCAATGACGTTAAACCAACAACGCTGGTCGTCTGGAATCAGGTGCGTCACAGCCTCGTCGAGTTCTTCGGTCGCGACCGTGACCTCCGGGAAATCACGACCGAACAGGCCGAGGACTGGAAGGCATCGATGAACGCCGGCGGTCTTGCGTCGACAACCGTTGCGAAGCGAATCGCTTTTGCGCGACATTTTTTTCACGCGGCCAAGCGATATGGATTGATCCGGGAGAACCCGTTTATCGGCGTACGGATGACAGGTGTGCTGCCCCAGGATCGCGTACGATTCGTCACGCGGCACGAAATTCAAAAGGTCATAGACGCCTGCCCGGACGCCGAATGGCGTCTGATCGTCGCCCTGTCTCGTTACGGAGGGCTTCGCTGCCCAAGTGAGATTCTCGCACTCAAGCTGGACGACGTTTATTGGGATCACGGCAGGATCAAGGTCACGTCACCGAAGACTGAGCGGAAGGGCAAGCCGTCCCGGATCATTCCGCTATTTCCTGAACTGGAGCCGTATCTGCTCGCGATATCCGAAGCCGCCGAACCGGGAACCGTCCACTTCATCACGCGGAACCGCAAGCCGGGAAAGCGGTCCGACGGTCGCGAGTGCAACTATCGACAGCGATTCGAACGAATCATCCGGCGGGCCGGTATGGAGCCCTGGCCGAAGATATTTCAGAACCTTCGTAGCAGCCGTGAAACGGAGCTAACTCAGGAGCATCCCCTTCACGTCGTGGTCGAGTGGTTGGGAAACACTTCAGGCGTGGCGCTCCGCCACTACCTGCAGACGACCGACGGCGACTTCGACCGGGCGCTGAAGAAGGCAGTGCAGCCCGATGCAAAATCCGGTGCACTGGCGGTGCAAAATGCGGTGCAGCATGCGCATGCCTGGAATCGCACTAATTCGCAGACATCAACTCCAAGTCCTTGCGAGTGCGACACTTTGCGGCTTGATGCGCA
>CAIPEB010000486.1 GCA_903863885.1 uncultured Planctomycetaceae bacterium
CCGGCGCGATCCTGCTGGCCTGCGTGCTGGTGCCGCGCGGCTTCTGCGGCTATCTGTGTCCATTAGGAACGCTGATTGACCTGTTCGATGGGTTGGTCGGCCGCCGCGTACAGCGGTTTCGCGTAACGAATGTCGGGCGCTGGGGCTTCATCAAGTACTGCCTGCTGGCCGCCGTGCTGGGAGCTGCGCTGTGCGGGGTACTTCTGTCCGGCTTTGTCGCGGCGATTCCGATCGTTACCCGCGCGGCGGCGTTTCTTTTGACTCCCCTTCAGACCGGACTCGCACGCGACTGGCACCAGATTCCGCCCTGGGGGGCGGGACACTTCGTGTCGCTCGCGATGTTCGGGATCGTGCTCGCGCTCGGTCTTCTGCAGCCGCGATTCTGGTGCAAGTTCGTTTGTCCCACAGGGGCCGTCTTTTCTCTGGGCAACTGTTTTCGCGCGACGCAGCGAAAAGTCCTGAGAACCTGTATTGACTGCGGCAAGTGTGCGGCGGTTTGTCCCTTCGATGCGATTGCCGGCGACTTCACGACACAAACGCTCAACTGCACTTTCTGCCAAACGTGCGGTGGCGTCTGTCCGGTTGGTTCCATCCAGTTTGTCGGACGACGAGATGCTTCTGAGTGGAAGGAGACCGCAGCGCTGCCGCGCAATGAAGGCACGACGCCGCGTCGCGCGTTCCTGGCGAGGTCCGCGGCGGTCTTCGGCAGTGTACTTGCCGGAGCGGGCGCGTCGGTTACGCCTGGACTGTTCGCGGGTCGTCGCATCGCTGCGTCGCATGGTCCTGCGGTGCGTCCACCAGGTTCGGTTCCCGAACCGGATTTTCTTCAGCTTTGCATTCGTTGCGGCGAGTGCTACCAGGCGTGCCCCAATAATGTGCTGCAGCCGGTCGGTTTCGAGCTGGGCCTTGATGGTCTCTGGACGCCTCAGGTGGTGGCTGACTGGTCGGGCTGCGAGCCGAGCTGCAGTAACTGCGGCCAGGTTTGTCCGACCGGCGCGATACGGGCGCTGCCGCTGGAAGAGAAGCGTGCGGCGCGCATCGGGTATGCCGTCGTCGACCAGAAGACTTGCCTTCCCTTTGCGGGCAAAGAGCCATGCGAATTGTGCGTCAATGAATGCCGGACGGCAGGATATAACGCGATCGAATTCCAGCGTGTCGGAACCGAACTGGATGCATTCGGCCAGCCCATCGAAGGGAGCGGATTCCTGGCGCCGACCGTGCGATCCGACTTGTGTGTCGGATGCGGCCTCTGCCAGACTCGCTGCAATCGCATCAACGTTCAAACGAAACGTCTGTTGCCCGCCTCCGCGATCGTTGTGCAGGCCGGGCCCGGCAGGGAAGACCGGTTGCGAAGTGGTTCGTACATCGCGCTGCGTGAAGCCGAAAAGCAGCGCCGCGAAATGCCGCCCGGCGATAGTGCGAAGGATGGCTCCGGCGGCGGTTATCTGCCTGAATTCCTGAAATGAGGCGGCTCGCAGTGATTCTGCACCGGGCAATGCGGCGGTCGAAAGCGGAACAGCGCTCCGCCGTCCGTTCCTTACGGCGTTTCTCGCGGCACAAGCGGGAGTGCGGTGCGATCAGCAATCAGTATCGGTGAATCGTACAGCGGAATGTCGCGAAATACCGTGGCACCTTCGATGGTCGAAATGCGATCCGCGGGGATCTGGTAGGCTCGGCCGGAAACCAGATCGACCCACACAGGCTCCCGGATCGCAAGGTCTCTCGCTGTAATCCCGGCCGGTCGAGTCAGGAACGCATCGCCGGGTGGTGCGGATTTGTCCCACAACACGATCAAGTTCTGGCCCGTCTTCTTGTGCCGGTACGCAAAGCAAGCCGTATCCTCGTCGTACTGGATGGAAATCGCCGGGGCTTTCAAACGCTCGAGCGTGTCGTCAAAGACCGCCGCGCAATTCTGAACCGCGTAGTAAGCGAGCTTGATCTTCTCGACTTTCTTGTCGGCTGCGGCACGCAGCAGGCCCTTGCGGTTGATCTCGCGTCCCGTGTGATTGAAGTCGCAGATTGTGAAGACGGCCGACTCGACGTCGTGTCCCAAATCACCGAGCATCCGCCGCAAGTCCCACTTCGCCTGGCTGTATTCCGTCCACGGGTGATTCGCGAGCGCGAACCTGGTCGTCAACTCCGACGGGCAGCCATTTTCGCCCTGCCGCAGCTTTGCTTTTGTCGAGTACTTCGCCAACACCTTCTTCAACTCATTCACGTTCTTGTAGGACTGGTCCGGGTTGATCGAATAGCCGTGGTAGATGAACCAGTCGAACAGATCCACGTGGCCTCCTTCCGCCAGCGAGGCCAGGCAGCTTTCCAACAGTTTCGGACTGGAACTGGCCAGGGACAGCCCGGCAATTCTCGCCTCGGGGATCACCCGCTTGATGATCGTCGCAGTGCGGACGTTGAACGCTGCGATGTCCGGCGGATTGTGCTGCTTGTTGATGTCCGGTTCGTTCCACATCGCCCAGTCGCGGACCTTGCCTCGATAGCGGATGGCCATTGTCTCCACCCAGCGGTCCCAGGCAGCCAGCGCGGCTTCCGAAGTCGGGAAGCCGCCCGCAAGGTCCCAGCCTCCGCCTCCCTCGTAGCAGGGATTTCCGTAGTCTGTTTCGAGCAGGATGTTCAAGCCTCGCCCGCGGGCGTCGTCGATGATCGTGTCGAGCCATGTGAAATCGTAGGTGCCCCGCTCCTTTTCCGTCTTGGCCCAGCCACCCTGCAACCGGATGGTTTTGATGCCCAGAGGCACAAGGTACTCTTTGTACTGCTGGTAATCTGCAAAGTCGCGGTCCAGCGTCTCACACCCCAAGGTCCAGTTTGACGCGGAGATCTCATCGGCTCCGCGCGGCCTGAGAGTCCCGATCTGTTTCAGACCCGGTTCCAGCGGCGTGTTCGCACGATCCGGCGAAGTGTCAATCGGCGGCGCCGCGACCGCGGGCCCGACAAGACAGTTCGCAAACAGCGCCGCGACACGCAAAGCCTGCATGAAATCGTGCAAAAGACATCTCGAGAAGCATCCCACTTTCCAATCCTCCCTGGACCTGCAAGGCTCGATTTGCGCTACGCCGTCCGGTCCTCAGTTTGAGCAAGTGACCAATCCTGCAATTCGGTTCGCGGCATCCGATCTGATTAGAATGTGCCAACTGCCTCGGACTTCCGGTTCCGATCATCTTCGGAGTAAAGTGCGGAAGTTGCAGACGATGCCGGGCTGCGAATTTCCAGAATGATCCAATGTACGGGACATTGCGCGGCCAAGCACTGCGGACTGGCTTGTGACGGTAACCATCGTATCCCCTGATCGGTCGCCGCGGGACGGCGAAGTTGCAGAATAGCACCTCAGCGAACAAGGAGAAGTCCATGCGAGGCCGCAAACTGTGGCTGCTGCAGATCGGAGTGTTTTGTGTGTTCTCGCAGGAAGTCGGTGCCGTTTGGTTTAACGGAGTCAGTCGTACTGCGTCAGCCGCCGATGCGTCGGATCCCGTCGAGCGGAAGCCGGGTGTCCGCCTTGACGTGGACGTCTCGGCAGTCACCCTGGCACCCTATGTCTGGAAACGCACCGGTTCCGCATCGACGGCCCGCGCAGAGGCGACGATGCCGGGTGCCTATCTGAGGACGGTTATTGAAGGCAGTTCAACGATCAGTCTGCTGATCGACGGCACGGCCAACAACGGCTGCCCGGTCGAAGCGATGCCGGTGGTCGATTTTTCGGTTGATTACGGGCCGTACCAGTCCGTGCGGCTGGTGAAGACGGGTGAGGTCTATGCGCTGCCCCTGGCTGAGAATCTCGATCGCAATGTCCCTCATCGACTCGAAGTTCATTTTCGCTCGGCAGCTCTCGGCCCGGCACGCTGGCAGGCGTCCACCGTCCATTTGCGCATTGCGGGGTTTGAACTGGAACAAGGCGGCTCGCTTGCCCCTGATACTCCGCGGCGAAAGCTGGCGATCGGCTTTGGAGACTCGATTACGGAAGGCGTCTGCAACGAGGGATCCTGCCCGTATTATTCAAATCTGCTGATGAACAATGCGCGTTCGACCTGGTTTCCGCTGGTGTGTTCGGCGCTCGATTGCGAATACGGCCAACTGGGTACGGGCGGACAGGGCATGGTTCGGCCGATCGAGATTCCGCCATTGCCGCAGACCTGGGATCACTTCGATGCGGCCACTTCCCGCCTGACGGACGGGCTGCTGTTGCCCGAGCCCGATTACGTCTTTTGCGCCATGGGCACAAACGACTTTCGCATGACCGCAGGCGGCCGCGAGCATCTCGACATCTCGGAGGCCTACACCGGATGGCTGGCCGCGCTGCGCAAGGCCTGCCCCCATGCACAGTGCTTCTGCGTCGTGCCGCCACTGGGCTGGCATTCGAAAGAGATCGCAGCGGCCGTCACGGCCCGCAATCAATCGGGAGATCGTGGCGTGCACCTGGTTGACACCGCGCCCTTGAAAGCTGCGTTTCACGAGTCGCGCGGCACCCAACTCGCTGCAGACGGAGTGCATCCATCGGTGTACGGCAACGCCATGCTCGCAGCACTGATCGCTGTGGAAGTGCAGAAGACACTGAGGCCCGCTATTGAACCGGAGGGCGGAAATCGGAGTCGGCGAAGCGGTTTTCGCTGATTATATCGCCGACTTGCAGTTCAAGTTGTCTCACCGTAATTCTGCGATGGTTGGCTGTCGGCGGCGCCGCGATGTTCTCAGCGTGACGACTTGGCCACTGTTTCTTGCCGGGTTCCCGTCCGGAAGAAATCCAGCGGCGTCATGCACTCGACAGAATTCGCCTGACCGTTTCATTTTTTCGGAAGCTGCCTCGCGCACCCGTGAAATACTCAAGTCGGGCAGGCAAGGTGCCACGGGGCCCCTTCGGAAAAGCCGATACAACCCGAAGAAAAGGCTCGGTTGCCATGAACTGCACATTCGGGAAGGTGGCGGTTGACCGTGCCGGGTTTGGACCAATCGGGATGAAGCTATGAACTTTCGTCGTTTATCCTGCCGTCTTGTGGGGCTGCGGCGAGTCGCCAAGTGGACTGGTTGCATGGTGGGGGCTTGGCTGGCAATGTCCACGGCCTTGCCGTGGGCTTCTGCGCAGGGAATCGCTCTGCGAGGTGTTGGCGCCGTTAACGAATCAATGGGCGGCGCCGCGACCGCGTGTCCGCTGGATGCGGCCGGCGCGATCCATTGGAATCCAGGTTCGATCAGCGGCATGGAGTCTTCGGAGATTTCCTTCGCGATGACTTTGATCCTGCCCCAATCTCGATTGGGTTCCACGATTCAACCCAATGCTCTGGGACCGGGTATGCCTCCCGTGACGCTTACCGGGTCTGACTGGGGGGAGCCAGGTGTGACGCCTGTGCCGACGATGGCCTTCGTGCATCGGGATCCGGAATCACCCTGGAGCTATGGCTTGGGAGTGTTTGGCATCGGCGGTTCCTCTGTGAACTATCCAGCGAGCAACACGAACCCGATCCTGAACCCCAAAATCCCGGGCATGATCGGACAGTTGGCAGCGACCGTTGATGTGCTCCAGGTTGCGCCGACCCTGGCGTATGCCTTGACAGAGCGCCTCTCGGTGGGCGTTGCACCGACGCTTACCATGGCCAAACTTTACGCGACCCCGTTGTTTCTGGGACCCAAGGATGTCGCAGGAGAGTATCCTTCGGGAGTGGGCACGCGGTACACTTGGGGCGGCGGCTTCCAAGTCGGGGCCTATTACATCGCGGACGACTACTGGCATTTCGGCGCTTCGGTTAAGAGCCCCCAATGGACGGAACCGTTCCGCTACAACGGCGAGACCAGTGGCGGCACGCCGGAGTCGATTCAGTTCAATCTAGACTATCCGCTCATCACATCGGTCGGTGTTTCGTACTCCGGCCTTGAACGCTGGGTTCTGGCGTGCGATGTCCGCTACTTCGACTACGGCAACACGCTCGGATTCAGCGACAGTGGTTTCGATCACGGCACGATGGCGGTATCGGGCTTGGGCTGGAAGAGCATCATGGGCGTAAACCTTGGTGTTCAGCGTCAAGTCGGCGAGAAACTCTACCTGCGAATCGGTTATTCCGGCAACGAGAATCCAATTACGTCGGAAGTAGTGCAGTACAACATCGCGTCGCCGCTGATCATCCAGCACGAACTCCACATGGGGTTCTCGTACAACTTCCCGGGCGATTGGATTGCCTCGCTGGCGTACGTACACGCATTCGACAACACCGTGAGCGGCATGATGATCAATCCTCATACAAACCAGCCGCTGGCCGGTACGTCGATCGAAACCGAGGCTTTCGCGGACGCCATCAGTCTGGCGATCTCGAAACGGTTCTAGTGCCCCGGAACGGGAGTCTTTCAGCAGTCTGCTGGCTGGCGGATAGAAATTGCGCTGCGAAAGACTGAGGCGGTTTTATCGTGGGCAGATCATCCGCGACTCGAATTCAGCAGTCAAAAGAATGAGACTCGCCGGCTTTCGAATGCCCTCAGAAGGTGTTTTAGAATTCACTCTCCCCTTGGGGAGAGTCGGCCCGGCAGGGCGGGAGAGAACTGACCCTCCCCGGACGCTTTCGCGTCCGACCCTCCCGCATTGCGGGAGGGTGAAGTGGATTTTTCCAACACGTTCTCAGATCAGCAAGATAAAAATCGCATCCGGCAGAAACGGTTGAGTCGTCCGGGAGGCAGTGTATTCGTCCGATCCACGCTACAATTTCGCTTGTGCTCGCCGGCCGCGAGAGTTTCTCGTGCAGGGTGTTTCGCGGTCGATGCCTCGACCGCGTGACAATCAGCATCATGCCTGGCGTCGCGCCGTCGGTTTCCGCGGCCTGCCGATTCAATTCGTAACGAGGAGGAGCCCGATGCGGGATCGCGTAACGGTTGCCTTGATTCTGCTTGGGGTGACCTTCAGTGCCAGTGCCGGATTGCCTTTGGCCGCAGCTGAGAGCCGTGTGTTTCACGTCCGTGATTTCGGTGCCGTGGCGGACGGCAAGACGGACGCGGGAGACGCCATTCGTGCGGCGATCGCGGCCGCGATGGAGGCGGCGAACGCGGCGGATACACCGGTGGAGGTTGTGCTGGAAGCGGGCGTGTACCGCGTCCGTCCGAATCGCCCCCGTGAAGCGTGTTTTGGTATTTATCAGGCGTCCAACTTGACCGTGCGCGGAGCCGGCAAAGAAACGAAGATCGTGATCACAGATCCGGCGGCGGGTGGCTTTTCCCTGGCACTCTGCCGCAACGTGCGTCTGTCGGACCTCGTATTGGACTATGATCCGCTGCCGTTCTGCCAGGGCACGATACGGGCCGTGGATGTCGAGGCCGGTTCCTTTGACCTGGACGTCGAAGAGGGGTACCCCACGCCGGCCGCCGAGAGCTTCCTCCAGGCCATCGAGCCCTATGGCAAATGGGGCATGATCATGGATCCGGGCACGCGCCGTATCCGCTCAGGCACCCCAGACCATTACATGACTCCGCGCTGGGAGCACCGCGAGGGGAGAGTGTGGCGGTTCTTCACTGCCGCTGAGCACTATCGCCGCAACCTGGCGAGCATGCGGGTCGGGGATTCGTACGTGCATCTGGCTCGCGGCAACGGTTCGACCGTCTTGGCCCAGGGTTGCGATGGGATTCGCATCGACAACCTCGTGATCCACGCCGCGCCAGGTTTGGCGGTTGGCTTAGTGGGAAATCGCGGAGAGATTGCCGTGCGGGGCCTGGAGGTGCGATTCGCTCCCGGCACGAACCGTCTGCTCACGACGGATGCTGATGGCGTGCATTGCCAGCAAAACCGCAGCGGCCCGCTGATCGAGAACTGCTTTTTCGAGGGCATGGCCGACGACGCAGTCAATATCTACGCGCCACCGAATGTGTTGAGGGAAATTCGTTCACCGACTCAATGGCTCGTATCTCCCGGTTGCCTTGTACTTCCCAACGACCGGCTCCAGGTGCTTGATCCCAAGACGGGCCAGTTGAGGGGCGAAGTTCAGGCCCTGGAGGTGAAAGCCGAACAACGCGCGCTTCTGCTGACACTCAGCCAGCCGTTTGAAGGGGCGGTGGCGGGCAAGGATCATCTCTCGGCGGACACACTGTACAACCGCGACGCCTGCGGGGCCGGCTTCCAAATTCGCGGGAATCACATGCGAGGCAACCGTCGCTACGGGTGTTTGCTCCGCGCGGGCAGCGGAATCGTCGAGAACAACACGTTCGAGGACACGACGGGCGCGGGCGTGGTCCTCACAAATGAGCCCGATTGGCCGGAAGGTCCCGTACCTTGGGGAATTACCATTCGTGGCAATCGCTTCCTCCGTGGCGGCACTTGCCTGGGGTACGCGGACTCGCCGAACGGCGCCGCCCTGTCCGTGCGCGCCACGCGAATTGGCCACGGGCTGGCCGACGCCGAAGCGATCTGCAACGTGATCATTGAGAACAACGAGTTTCAGGACCGAGCAGGTTCCGCTTTGTTCATCGGCGGAGCACGCCAGGTCGACGTCCGGCACAACCGTATTCAGGCAGCGTCAAATGCGGAGTTAAGGCGAGATGGTCCCGCGATCCTGATCGAGCGCAGTTCGAGTGTTACGTTGACGGACAACTCCGTGTCCGATCCGCGCCACGGCACGACGGCTGCGGTCGAGATCGGCGCGAACGTGCCTCCGGCGGAACGGGGCGTGATTATGTCGGACCTCGATGCTAAGCTCAGCCCCCAAGCACAAACAGTGCGGGACTTGCGGACTGGCTCGCGGTGAAATGGGACGCGACACCGGCATGTCTGCCGGAATGCAAGAGACGCCGTGATTGCCGCCTGACGCAAGCCGAATTAAGCTGGCTTTGCGTTCAATGCCGATCAACCTATTGATGAACCTGCCAGCCGACGTGCCGGCAACGATCATCGCAGCGAGCACGTTTCAGGGAGACTGCAGGCGTGAGAGTTCTTGGAATTGCCGGAAGTCCGCGACGCGACGGCAACACGGAAATCCTGATGAAGACCGCCTTGGGAGTCTTAGCGGAGGAAGGACTGCAGACGGAGTTCCTGTCGCTGGCCGATCGACCGATCAAGCCCTGTGTCGCCTGCCGGGGCTGCTTCGCATCCGATACGATCCGCTGCGTTCAGGAAGACCCGGCCTTCGAGGGAATTCTCGACAAGTTCTCGCAGGCGGACGGCATTCTGGTTGGTTCGCCTGTGTACTTCGGGTCGGCGACTCCGCAGATCATGGCTCTGCTTGACAGGGTAGGTTACGTCGCTCGAAAGCACCCGCAGCTTCTCCGCCGGAAAGCGGGAGCCGCGATCGTGGTGGCCCGTCGCGCCGGTCAGAACTTCACCTTCGCTCAACTCAATTACTTCTTTCTGATCAGCGAGATGATCGTCCCCGGTTCCACCTACTGGAACGTGGCGTTCGGACGTGAAAAGGGGGAAGTGGAAAACGACGCCGAAGGTATGGAGACCGTGAAGAACCTCGCTCGAAACATGGCGTGGCTTATGAAGCGAATCACAGCCGCTTCGGGCGACGAAACCGCACAGAATGCCGCCGAGAGCGAGGCGAAGAAGGGCTAGGGGATTAACTTCGCTGCCAGGTCGAATTCCAGTTCGATCATCTGACCCGGCAGGATCTCGACCTTGGGGAGCACTGCCCAGCCGGCGGCAACTTCAGTTCCTGCGGGGGCTTTGTTCAGCGCGGTTGTTCGCTCCGGCAGGGAAATCCGCAACCGGCGAACGGCCGTCGATTTGCTCCGATTCAGCAGGCTCACGCTCATGCCCGTCGGAGTGAAGCCTGCCGATACCACGACGCCTCCGTTCCCAGCCATACCGGTGAATCCAACTCCGGGGCGCCGCCATGACTGCGGGATTGCCGGAAAGACGACGATTTCGTCGGCGCTGTCGGCATCGACCAACATGTGACTTACGTTGCAGACCAAGGCAGCATGTGCGGCGATTTCAGGCGTTTTTTTGAAGTCCTCCGTCCCGTGGACAATCTCTCCTAAACACGTGTCGTCGAAGAGATTGACTCCGGGTTGAAGCATGCGACTAGCCCAGTCGCAGGCATCGTCTCCGAGGTTCAATTTCGCCGCGCACACTCCCATCCATGCGTTGTTGAAAACGTAGTTACCTGTAAGCGACCTTCGGAACATGCGGTAGGTCGGACGAACCAACGGGTCTTCCGGCGTGAGGTTGCCGTACCACCAGAGACACTGCAGCCAGCAGACGTCGCCGAATCCGTCGAAGGGCACCGCGCCGGGGCCTGCCGTTATCACTTTGGCGCCCTCGAATTCCGCTGTGGCCAGAATGATCTTGCCCTCCATCTCCTTCCAGCCCGGCTCCGCAACACCGCGGCGGAGCGATTCTCGCAGTCCAAAAACGGCTGCGGACTGCTGGACGGCGTTCGAAGTGTGCCTGTTCAAATAGCCGCCGAAATCGTCGCGCCATTGCAGGTCTTCCAGCGAGACTTGGGTTGTTTCTTTCAGGATGCGCTTCGCGATGTCGTCGTATTCTCCGTTGACGGCCCAATCTGCGTAAGCGAGCGCCATGGCTGCGGCGTTGGCACCTGGATAGTCCGAGTAGGCATTGACTCCCTCGCCCTCCGTCGGCGGAATGGTGACGGTTCCGTCGTAGCCCATCAGCGTGCTGTACTTTGCGCCTCGGGAGTATTTCACCGTCGTCTTGTGCAGGGTCAATCCTTCGGTGGCGTACTTCTCGGCGCGAGGCAGAGCCCGCGCCAACCAGCCCGTTATGCCCCGCGCCTCGTCGAGGTGATTCGTATAGAGCAATGCAAAGTGGCTGAACGGAAGGTCGAATTCCGGACAGATGGCCCCCGCGAAACTCTCGACGCTGGCCGCATTGCACCCCGGCGGGATATCGGTGTTTCCGAAATAAACGCCCAGATAATACATCGATCTTGCGTACCACATGGCCAGGTTTGTGTCAGGCAGTCGCACAGAGGATCGGTCGTGAAACCGCTGCCACCACTGTGCAGTCTCTTCACGAAGTGCCTCGTAACCTCGCACTCGCGCCCGCTCGGCCTTTTCCCAGGAGGACTCGGCGGCGTCCGGGGTCTCGTACGACGAGCCTGGAGCGATGTAGTAGGTGAGCGTCGTTCCCGGGCGGGCAGAACCGAGAAGGCCCTTTTCCGCGTCGGCGAACACCTCGGGCCCGTCCACCGCGACGGCGAGAATTGCCGTGCAGGTCTTCGGTCGCTGTGCGAGAACCACTGCCCCGCCGTTCTTCTGCACGCAACTGCGTGCCCACTTGGCATGGGCCGTTTTGTAGATACCGGTGTTCAGGTAGATGCGAATGTCCTGGTCGACGTCGACCCGCAGTCGAAACGGAAGGGTCGTTTCCGGCGAATCCGTGACCCGGATAACCAGGACGCCGTCGGGAGTAACAAAGATCTCGCGGCAACTGTGGAAGGCGTTTCTGCCGATTTCAAAGAGCCCTTCCCAAACCAGATCAGCCCTCAGATCCATGTCGATCGTGAGAAGTCCCGTGCGAATGTCCAACTCGTGTCGAAACGAATTGACCTGCCCCGGTTCGAAGCGTTCGCCGTAACCAGCAGCCAGATCAAACGGGATGTGGCGGTGCCCCTCCTCGTCCCACCAGTACTCATAGGCCAGATACGGATCGTGCTTCAAGAATCCGCCGTCAACGACACGTGGAGCGCCGGGTTTCGTGAAGCCATTTGGGCCAACTCGCATTGTCGTGCCGCCCAATCCGATGCACTCGTATTGGTAGTGCGGATTGTAGAGTCTTCCCAGGCCCTCTTTTACGAAGGCGGCCTGACGCATCGTATCGTGCGGCGGCATGGGCACGGTCGCGTCCTCGGCCGCCGCGCAAAACGACGGCAGACCCAACGCAAGAACGATGGCTGTTCGCAGGAAGTGGCCCATGTCCGAAACTCCGAACCTCTCGTCGGTCAGAAGAGTAGCACAAGTGGTTCCGCACAGCAAAAAGGCCGGCGTCTCGCGACGTCGGCCTTCTTGGCAGCCCAATCGCAGCCCGTGTTCACTGGACTGAGACTTTCGGCAACACGCATCTACCGTTTGCGTTCCCAGGTCTCGCCGCGTTTGTAGCGGTTGGCGCGTTCGATGAGTTCTTTGTTGTCAGTGAGTTTGATGACCTGGTCGAGGACGGAATCAAACTCTGCCTTATTGGGATCGCGGATCTGACGCTGGTGAGCCAGTTCGACGATGGTCTCGCATGCAGCCTGGCAGTACTCGGGTTGGTCCAGAAACGGCCGCACGAGACGCATCGACTCGACGTCATAAGCCGTGCGCGTGCGATTGATGACGGCGATCTTCTCCTCCGTCGTGCGAGCTTCCTTCAATGCCTGCTTCATCCGCTCCAACCGTTGCTGATCGTTGCGGTCGTCGCGATTCGCACAGACCTTGACGAACGCCAGGAACGCCTGACGGCGCACTGCCGCGTCTTTCGCTTTGCTGGCGATTTCGAGCAGCGTATCGGCGGAACTAGCATCCGGCCACTTGCCCAGAGCGTCGATGCCGACGGACCTTCTGGAAGCGTCATCGCCCGTGGCGATATCCGCGACGAATTTGATCAGCCGCCTGCCGCCGACCCGGCCGATCAGGGGCATCAGTTCGTCGCGTTGTCCTGCGTCGATCGTCCCGAGGGCGCTGATCAGAGCGGCCCCGCGCTGATCCTCGTTGTCGATCCGTTTGCAGACTTCGGCCACGTTACGCTCCGCATTGTCGCGTTCGCGTCCTTTTTCCGCCTTCAATACGCCGGGCAGCATGGCGGCAAGTTGATCGGGTTTGCCGATCTGCCCGAGTGCGTTCATGGCAATTGTGCGAACTCCGCCGTCACTGTCGGTCGTTGCGGCAATAATGGCGTCGAGTTCGCCGGTGGCGCGGCGCGCGGCGAGCACTTCGATCAATTTGCCCCGCAACTGCGGACCAGCGGACTTCGACTCGGCTGCAATCGTCTTGACCAGGGTGGCATCCCGCATGCGGGTGAGCGCAATGCGGGCGGCTTGCTGTTCGGCGCCGGACGCGGAGGTCAACGACTTCAACAGCACGGCCAAGTCTGAAGCTGACCCGATTTCGCCGAGTGCAACCAGGGCTGCAGCCCGGACGTCTTCGTTCGTGCTGCCGAGTTGCTCAAGTACCGCAGGCCGCGCCGCTGCATCGCCGCGATCGCCGAGGGCCGTAATCAACGCGGCTCGAGCCGAATCGTCGAGTTTGGGTAGCTGGGCGGCAAACGCCTGCGTCTGGGCAGCCCCCTTGGCGGACGTGCGGACTTTTTCCAGTCCGGCCGCGCGGAACTCGCGATCCGGATTGCTGAGCAGCTTTACAATCTGCTCAACCAGATCGCTGGAAGCGTCGGCGCCCGCGATGCGAGGGATAGCACATAGTGCCAACAACATCAGAAAAGAAACTGATCGTCGAAACATTGGTTCGCACCTTGAATTCATGAGGAATGGCTGTTGGGTATTGCGATCAAGCGTTCACGAGCCGGATGCGGATTAGTCCATTCTGTGGCGCACGCCAGCCTCCATTGCGGCTGGTACGTGTCGAAAAATGGGATGACTCCCGTCACTTCCCGGCTCCGGATCGTTCGCGATTCATGATTCGACTGCCTTGGCACCACAGGCGAGAAGACCGCGGGTCGCGGCCAGACGGATCAGCCGCGGCTGTTGATCGCCCGACAGGGACTCGTAGATCGCCTTGGCTTCAGCGGTCTTCTTGGAGTTCAAAAGCGACTCGGCACATTGCAGCAGGGAGTCAATCAGCGCGGTCTTGTCGCCCGTTGCCGACTGGATTGCCGGCTGCAGAACGGCCGCCGCTTCAGCGCCCCCGATCGTCCCGAGCGATAAGGCAGCCGAGCGGACGACTGCGGGATCGGCGTCTTTCAAGAACGGGGCAAGTGACGCAACACCGGCCGTTTCGCGACGCGCTCCAATCGAAGCGATCGCACCGATCTTCAACTTGCCCGTCAACTGCGTTGCCGCCGTGGCAAGTGCCGCAGCCGCCTCCGGGCCGGGAATCCGTTCCAACGCGTGCCGCGCGAGGTGCGAGTTCTCTTCGCTGGCCGCCAGTTTGGAGAGAACGGGAACGGCAGCAGGGGAGCCGATCATGGCGACTTTGCGGCAGACATAGTCCTTGGCGTCGCGGGAAATGCCTGAATCGAGTGCGGCAATTAAGCGTTTTTCCAGATCTTGCCGCACGGCAGCATCGGTGTGCGAGGCAACTACTGCGTCCTCTATCGCCTGCAACTCGCTGATCGGCGTCCCGTAATCGTATTTCTTCAGTGCCTCAAAGGCTTGGTCCAACATCGAAAGGTCCTTGTATCGGAAGACCGGGTAGTGATTCAAATGGGTGACTTCAAGTTGGTCGCCGTCCGTGGGAGTCGGTCGAGAGAGCGGTTCCTCCACGCGGGTGCGGCGTGCCGAATTACAACTGCCAGGGTTCGCGACGACCGCGGTCTACCATTCGGTTGGCCTCCTCGTCATCGACGAACTGCTGCGCAGCGGCGTCCCACTTCAAGGATCGCCTCAACTGATACGCGATGTTGCCGAGGTGTGCCAGCACGCACGTATTGACACCGCGCTCGATGTCGCGGAACGGGGTCTCGCGAGTCTTTACGCAATGGATGAAGTCGCCGTAGATCCCGCCCCATCCCTTGTATTCGGGAATCGGCTTCGGCGCGAGTTTCTCGCCGGGTGTGCCGACGATCTGCAGATTGCCGGAGTTTGGCTTGTTGTGATGGATCGTCAGACCGTTGGGATAGATGTAGTCGAGCCACTTCCCCTGGGCGTTGTCGTTGTAGACAACCTCGGTTGGCTGCAGTTCCCGCACGTCGCAGACGAACGTGGCGCCGCCAAAGTGATGGGCGCCCCAGTCGGTCATGCCGCCGCCCGAGTAGTCGCTGAACGATCTCCAGCTTGCGCCGTTGATCGAGTAACTGCCGCTGCAGCGTTTGGAATTGTAGGGACCCCACGACGCCGGACCGAGCCACATGTCCCAGTCGATATCCTCGTTCATGTCTTCTGCCGGCAGGTTGCATAATTGCGGCAAAGGACCGACGTTCACGTTGATCGACTTGATTGTTCCGAACTCGCCAGCCCACGCGGGCTCGAGCATTCCCCGGTAGTCTTCCATCACGCGCTGACTGCCGCCGGAGACCACACGCCCGTACCGGCGGGCGGCAGCGACCATCAGCGGCCCCTCGCGCAATGTCAAGGTCTCGGGCTTCTGGCAGTAAACGTCCTTTCCGCTGCGGCAGGCTTCGATAACCAGAATGGCGTGCCAATGGTCCGGCGTGGCGATGTGCACGGCATCGATATCGTCCCGCGCGAGCAGTTCTCGGAAATCGCCGTAGGTTTTGCAGTCCTTGTTCTGGTAGTGGTTGTCAATGTTCGCTTTGCACTGTTTGCGGTTCGCGTCGCGAACGTCGCACATGGCTACATATTGCACATCATTGCGACCGAGGAATGCTCCCTGATCGCCACGGCCCTGGTTGCCGATGCCAATGCCCGCCATCACGATCCGGTCGCTCGCCGCGGGACGGTCCGCATTGCCGAGCGCCGAGGAAGTGATGATCAGGGGTGCCCCTATGGCCGCGGCTCCAGCCGCTTTCAAGAACTGACGGCGTGTAGCGCCGCGGTGGCCGTCGGCGACACTCGCCACATTCGCTTTGCAGGTCGGTTTGCCGGAGGTTCGATTCATGAATGCCTCGTTGTCTCACTCTGGGGAAAAATATGCTCTTCGGTTTCCCGTAGCAGATGTGATTGTCTCTGCGAAAAGGGCGTCCTACAACTACCAAATCGCAATCCGGCACGGACGCGGTGGCCACTTGGCGATTGGGCGCAAATCCGCGTTCTCCGTGGTTGATTCTCTGGAAGAAAGAAGAGGCCACGGATGAACACGGAACAACACGGATGAGGAACTCTTTCACCGGCTCGAATCAGATTCGCAGTTCCCGCGGTTGAAATTGTCGGAGTGCATTGCCTTGAATCGATCCGTGTTTCATCCGTGCCAATCCGTGGCTTCCTCTCCTCCGGGCTCTTTCCCACAATCGCTATCGGTCGTTTCAAAAAGCGGCGCTACGGCTTGACTATTTCAATCCGCATGGCCGGCAGCGGGCCAATGAAGTTTCTCACTTCGTGCGTCTTGCCGTTGTTGTCGGTCTCCGTTTTCTGGAAGAACGCGTTCGCCATCAGATTGCCTCGAAATCCGGCCTTTGCCTTGGCGGAGTCGCCTCGCAGGACGACGGAGACTCCCCGTTCGGCCCACGCGGCGCGTTCCACAGAGATTCCGTCGGGCGGATCACTCAGCTCAATTTGAATCTGACCCTCGTGATTCCAGCCCAGACGTACTTGCACGTCCACAGTGCCGCCGACGGGTATTTTCACAGGTTGGTCGCTCAGAACAGCCATGGGCGGCTCATAGTTGCGTTGGTCGGCCGGCGGGGGAAAAGCCTTGTTTTCCTTGGCCGCGCGGGCGGCTTCCTCGCGGTAGCGGTCGCGATCTTCGGGCACGATCGTCAAATCGCCGGCCGGAACCACGTGCTTGTAAAAGAACGCCTGGGTCATTACCTCGGCCGGAACGGCCCGGCGCACGACTTCCTGGCCATCGATCAGTGCCCGACCCTCGAGTCCGACGCGGATCGGTTCAGCAGATAACAGCGGCGCCGTGGCGAGCGTCAGGCCCACATGATCCTGACCGGCGGGGATTACGCCACCGGCGAGTACCAACCCGTAGGGATCCCCCTGAAATCGCAACGCGATCTCGCCGTCATATCCATCCTTGCGCTCGGCATAGATGGCCATCG
Organism: uncultured Planctomycetaceae bacterium; assembly: GCA_903863885.1. Classification (GTDB taxonomy): domain Bacteria; phylum Planctomycetota; class Planctomycetia; order Pirellulales; family Pirellulaceae; genus CAIPEB01. The sequence goes on from CAIPEB010000486.1 coordinate 16,754, forward strand.
TGCTGAGCCGCCAGGTGATACCGTGAATGCAGGAAGGCGTTACCCGCAACTCAAAGTCGGGCCGGGGCGGGCTGAGCCGCAATCGATACGCGTAGTCGGGCCCGCCGTGCTTTTGGGCGTCGCCGAGACGCACGAAGTAGATGCCGTCCTTAGGCAAAGCAAATCGGATCAGCGAGTCCGCGTGGTGCGTCCTCAAATCGTCGAATTTGTCTTCGTGATCGTCATTGAATGCCAGACAGCTGCCCGTCGCGTCCGTCAACTCCAGCAAACTGTCCAGAGGCGAGTCCAACCGGCGGGCAGTCACCTCCGCCACGACCGTCTGTCCCGCTCGACCTTCGAAGCGAAACACATCCCAGTCGTCGGGACGATCGATTCTCCCGTTGACGATCGTGGGCAGAGTGACCGATGCCGCGACGTCCAGACCATCATTCGGTTCCGCTTCCGCGCATTCGGGCAGCGTGTCCACCGAGAACGGCATAGCGTTGGAGGTCAGTTCTCCGCGGTTCACCACGACGGGATGAACGCCGGGCGTCATATCCCGCGCGTCAATCGTCAGCGAGTCGGACGGCAGATTCCATCCGGCGAGTTTCACCGTCGCAGCCCCGCCGACCGGCGCGCCGAGCGGACAGATACTGGTGATGTAAGGCAGTTCACCCAGAGTAATCCGGTAGACGAAATCCGGGCGACCTCGGTAGATCGCATCCTTGATCTCGACGACGTACTGCCCATCCCTCGGAACCCGGAACAACAGGACTGGATCGGGTTGGAATCGGTAGTCGTCCGCGTAAGCCAACTGTTTTCCGGTGTCGTCGTACAGAGTCAGCGTGGCCTGGAACCAGCCGGGAACGGCATCCGGCAAATAGGGTACTAGTCCCCTGGCCGACGCGGCCATGACCAACTGTTGTCCCGCGCGGGCGGTGAAGCGGAACCGGTCCGCGGCGCCGGGAGTGAATGGCGCGGACTGATACCAAAGTGCGTACGGCTCGCGCGGAATAATCTGGCCGTTGACCACGGCTGGCAACGTGATCTGAGTCTCGATCGGGGGCGCATAGCTGACTTCGCCCTGAAAGAACTCCTTTGCTTCGAACGCCGGCTCCGATTCCTGCTCGACAAACTCCGGCAGACGGCCCACGTAAAACGCGAGCGGATTCGAGATACCCCGCGGAGTCTCCAACCGCAATTCACGCCGGCCCGGTTCGGCATCGGCAGCCAGCGTAATCTCCAGGGTGACACTGTCGGCCAACGCAGGCTGCCTCTCCCTCCTCATGAACTCCGCGCGGGCCCTGGTCAGTTTCTTGTGAACCTCGAACATCTCCTTCAACTTTTCGGCGTCCTGGGAATTCTCTTTCCGCAGTTGTTCGAACTTGTCCTGCAGGGCCTGAGTTTCCTGGTTGTTCAGATGCCGGAGGTCCTTTCTCACGGTGGCCTTGATGCCGGCTCCGGAGAAGTGGGCCTGCTGAACGTCGATCTGATAATCTCCGGTCCAGGATCCCAGAAACTGCCCGCCGACCGTGACCAGGAACGTCGTGCCCTGCCGACCGCCCGCCGGATAGACATAGCCGATTCGCGGCCGATCCTGTGCCGCTGCGTTGTCGGACACCGACAAAAGGACAAGAACGCTCACGAGCCCGCAGGCCACCAACGACCGAACTGAGATCATGCGGTCCTCCGGGCGAATGGTAAATCCAGCTTGCTTGACAAATCCAATTCACCCTCCCGCAACGTGGGAGGGTCGGACGCGATAGTGTCCGGGGAGGGCATTGCCCCCTCTCCGGCCCTGCCGGGTCGACTCTCCCCAAGGGGAGAGTGAAATTTGAAACACGTCCTAAGACATTAACTCCTAACTTTCCCTGATCCTCCGCTACATAATCTCTTTCAATCGTCCGGCCATCGGGATGCCGTCCGCGGCGGTTGGGGTGACGGTCATGGGCAGACCGAGCGGATTGGATAAGGGGCCTTCGGGATCGATGCCCATCAGCGCGTAGATGCTGCCAAGCAGATCGCACGGATAGACCGGGCGGTCCTGCACTTCTTCGCCTTTTGCATCCGTGGATCCAACGACGCAGCCTCCCTTGAATCCGCCTCCGGCGACGAGCGCCGAGAAGACCTTGCCGTAGTGATTGCGACCGCCGTTCCAAGGCGGTCCCCAGTCGATCTTGGGCGTGCGGCCGAACTCGCCGCAGCACCAGACGATCGTGCTGTCGAGCAGGCCATGCTCGGACAGTTCGGAGAGCAGAGTTGACAGTCCAGTATCCAAATCGGGCAGCAGTTGACGCATCACCTTGAAATTGTCGGTATGCGAATCCCATCCGCCGAAATTAATGGTGATGTACGGCACGCCGCGTTGCACAAGCCGTCGGGCCACCAGGCAACTCTGGCCGAATCGCGTCCGAGAGACCCAGGTGCCCCAGTTCACGTCGTAGCGTTTTCGCACCGCATCGGGTTCCTGCGAAAGGTCGAACGCTTTGGCGCCGTCCCCGAGGATCATGTCGTAGGCTTGCGCCTCCGATTCATGAAAGACGGCCAGAGCCGGATCGTTCTTGAGGGTGCTGCCCAGAGTGTCGAGTTTGCCGAGCAGTTTGCGCCGCCGCTCCTGCTGTTCCTGGCTCAAGCCCGGAGACACGACTCCTTCCACCATGAATGGCTGCTGCACCGGGTCGCCGCCGGTCGCAAACGGCATGTAGCGCGCTCCGAGGAAACCGGCTTCGGAGAATCGTCCCTGAGATTCGGTGAGGACGATATAGGGCGGAATCAGACCTTTGTATCCGTTGTCGTAACCTCTGAAACGAGAGACCACGGCACCCGCACACGGGTAGACCAACCGGTCTGCCGGGCGACGACCGGTTTGGGTCAAGTAGGCCGCAGTTTCATGGCCGTTGTCGCCGTGCGTCATGCTGCGAACGAGCGAGAACTTGTCGGCCTGCTTGGCCAGCAGCGGGAGCAATTCGCCGATGCGGATTCCTTGCACGTTTGTGGCTATGGGGTTGTTCAGCGGCCCGCAATAGTCATTTCCGGCGTCCGGCTTGGGGTCGAACGAGTCGAGGTGCGAAGGTCCGCCCGCCAGCCAGATCTGGATGACCGACTTGGCGCGTGCGGGCGTGCCGTCGACTGCTCGTCCGCGGCTTCCGGCCACGAGGGCTGCCCCGGCACCGATTAATCCGTACCGCAGCATCTCGCGGCGCGACAGCCCCGCCTCGGACCCGCCAGCGGGTAACAATCTGCCTTCCAGTGACGGACGATTGGTCGTCATGCGATGCCTGGGCCTCGTCAGTGTCGGTAGCTGAACTCGGGAGTATTGATCAGCGTCCAGAGAATGTCCCGCGGGCCTTCGTCACCCCAGGTTGCTTTCATGTGGGTTGCGGCGATCTCCAGTTCCTCGTTCGTCGGCATCCGCGAAAGCGCTGTCAGATAGATCTCCGAAATGGTCTGCGGCACTTCGGGGTCGGGTGTCATCAGGGCCGCGATCTTGGTCACGATCGGGTTGGGGGCCACCAGGACGAGAGCCTTACTGATCAGGTCATCCAGCGACAGGTCCGGCGCGAGAATGGCTCGCAGTTCATGGCTGGTCTCGAGTTTTCGGCGGATGTGGCTGGAATTCAGCAGGTGCAATCGCTGCGCCGCGGTGGGACGGTTGTTGCGATCCGACTCGAGGCCCGTGTCGCGCGACGACCGCCCGAACTTCTCCAGGAATGGACTCGTGATGCTCGCGTCGGCCAGAGCCACAGCCCGCTGGTCTTTGGGCATGAATGTGTACGGCTCCGGAATGATGCTGGAATACTGCTCGGATGTGCCGGTGATCTGGCACAGAGCGTCGATGAGAACCTCGGCTTCCAGCCGGCGCAGCGGGCAGAATGCGAAGTTCGCGGCCGCCATCGGATTGTCGCTGCGGGGGACGCACGACAACTGATACGTCGTCGAATTGAGGATCTCCCGGTACAGGTGCTTCAAGTCGTAATGTGCGGCGATCAGGTCCTGCTCGAGGCAGGCCAGCAGTTCGGGATTGACGGGTGGGTTTTCCGGATAGATATCGTCCGGCGGGTGGACTATTCCTCGTCCCATCAGCCAGAACCAAACGCGGTTGACAATGTTCCGAGTGAACCAGGGGTTCTTGGGATGAACCAGCCAATCGGCAAGTGTTTTGCGCGGATCATCGCCGGGCACGAGTTGAACCGGCGCCGAGTCGGGAAAGGCTGCCGCGCGAAGCGATTCCGTTCCCTGCGGGCTGCGGGACTTTTCGAGATCGAAAATGACGATCTCTTCCTTCCATTCCACCGTCGGTTTGTAGGCGATCTGCGAGAAGAACGCGGCCATGCCCGACCAGCGTTGTTGGGGCCAACGTTCGGGCCGCACTCCCATGAACGACAACGCAACCGCCTGCGCTATGGCCTGCGGCTCGCGGCTCTGCACAGCCCGGTAGAAATTCACCTGCGGGTCACGAAAGTTGCTGCCGCTGCCGGTCAGCATTTCGCGGACGAAACGGTCGTAAGGCACGTTGTCTCTGACGCAGGTGCGAACCCAGCCGTGATAGGCCTGCACGGCGTTGGGCCAGAGTTTGATGGGGAACTCGGACTTGACCCGCAGCAGATCGCACCATCTCATGGCCCAATAGTCGGCGTACTCGTCTCGCTCAAGCAGCCGATCGATCAGTTTGCTGCGTTTGTCGGGATCCGCATCCCGCAAGAACTGGCGCGCCTCGGTGGCCGTGGGGAGCGTGCCGGTGATATCCAGATAAACCCGCCGCACAAAGACGCCGTCGGAACAGACGCGGGCCGGGGTGATCCCGAGTTGCTGCAGTCGGCCAAACACCAATTCGTCGATGCGGCCGCGGACTGTCGGCTCGGTGTCGGCTTCATACACGCTCACGGACGACTCCGCCGCGTTTGCCCGCGGCATCAACGCCGAGGCCAGCAAAATGATGCCCGCAATTTGAGTTCGCGTCATGGTTGCGTTCCGGCTTTGCCGATCGTCAGGTGCACGACTTCCGCCCGCATGGTATCAGGTGGGGGCAGCACGGAACAACCAAAAAGGTCGAGATGCTCAAACGGCTTGATTTTGCCAGAACTGGAAATGCATCCGCGTCATCGCCTTGCAGCGACAAATGTGCGGCGAACCGGTTGATCGAGGTTGAATAGGCCTGGGGCAGCTGTCTGTTATCTGCGCCGCGGCGGTCCTGCCGAGGGCCGTTCGATTTGGCGCCGGGGCGCGCGGCGTCGCATTACTGTCCGCTGGCAGCGTCTTCTTCAGTCTCAGTCCCCGAATTGGCTGCTTGAAGCACCCGGCGATGGATTTCCATCCGATGTACGGGGATGCCAGGGGGAGCAGAGATTCCCAACCGGACCCTGTTCCCCGTGACGCCCAGCACGGAAATCCTGATATCTCCGTTGCTGATCACGATCTCGTCTCCGGATTTGCGACTTAGAACAAGCATCTGTTGCCTCCGTTCAAGTTCTTCAAGCTCCTGCTGGTCACGCTTTCTCAGGCTCGAGGTTAGCTGCGTCCTGTTTCTTCTTGTTGGATCGCTTGCCGTTCTCGGGCGACTCGCGGGGGCCGGCCATCGACTCGCCGGGCCGTCGTTTCTTTTGACTCCTGCGGCCCAGGGCTCGCGCCACGCCCCGTCCGAGACGTTCTGCCGCGAAAGCCACCGCCGCCTCAAAGTCGACGGCGCAGGCCTCCCCCAGGACGTTCCCCAGCCCCCGAAGTCTGACCTCCATGCGGCACCGCTTGTCCGCGCCGCCCCGCGGGCCGTTCACATCGTCGATCCGCGCGGTGACGCGTTCGACTTCCGGAGCGAATCGCCCCAACACAAAGTGCAATCGCCGCGTGATGAAGTCGTGCAGACCTTCACCGACGCCTGCTTTTTCGCCGACGACGAACAGTCTCATATTTGGTTCCCCACACGCGGATCAAGTTGCCTCTCGTAACCGGTTGTATTTGTACCCACATGCCTTTACATTGAAAAATAGACTTTGTTGCTCTAATACATAGATAATGTCTATTGTCGAGGCACGCGATGGAATGGCTGAACTACCACCACCTGCTTTATTTCTGGGTCGTCGCGCGCGAGGGCACCATTGCCCGCGCCTGCGAGCAGCTGCACCTGACCCAGCCTTCCATCAGCAAGCAACTGCACCAGTTGGAGCACTCCGTCGGCGAGAAACTGTTCAAGAGGATCGGGAGGAACCTGGTTCTGACGGAGACGGGGCAGATGGTGTTCGGCTATGCCGATGAGATCTTTTCGCTCGGCCGGGAACTGGACGAGGCCCTCCGAGGTAAACCGTCCAGAGAGCGGTCGCGACTGCTGGTTGGGGTCGCCGACGTGGTGCCGAAACTCATCGCCTATCGAGTGCTGGAACCCGCCCTGCAACTGCCGGAGCCCGTGCAGTTGACGTGTGACGAACGGGGCCTGGCGGAACTGTTGACTGAAGTTGCTGAACACCGTTTGGATCTCGTGCTCAGCGATTCGCCCCTGCCCCCTACCTCCGCCGCGCGGGCGTACAACCATCTGCTCGGCGAGTGCGGCGTCTGCATATTCGGCAGCAGCAGTTTGGCCCGGAAGATCCGCCGCGGGTTCCCTCAGTCGTTGGATGGGGCGCCGTTCCTCCTGCCGACGCGGAAGTCCATGCTGCGGCGATCGCTGGACCAGTGGTTCGACTCGCAGAACATCCGGCCCGAACTGATTGGCGAGTTCGATGACAGCGCGCTGTTGAAAGTGTTCGGCGAGGCCGGAGTGGGACTCTTTCCCGGTCCGTCGGCTGTGGAAAAGGAGACGTGCCGGCACTACAACGTGCAACTCGTCGGTCGCCTCGATGCGGTGCGGGAACGCTTCTATGCCATCTCTGTCGAGCGAAAGCTGAAGCACCCGGCGGTGAAGGCGATCACAGAAGCCGCGCAAAACACGCTGTTCCAGTAGTTGCACGTCTTGAACGGGACCGAATCGACGCCGAGGGGGCTGCCGCGGCCCCGTGATTTCGAAGTGAAATGGAGCGACGGGCGGGTCTCACGGGAACGAATTTCCGGCCTTTTTCATCTTGCGCCACAGAGTGCGTCTGTAAATGCTCGGAAGGACGGTCGCTTTGCAGCGATGTCCGCCCTGTTGGCTCGGCGCCCGCCAGGATGTTCGCCGCCTTCCGCTCAAGGCTCTTCGGAAACTCCTCTTTACATTGCCTACGCGTGTCGGTAAAAATGCTGACAGGTGTAGTTATTCCGGACATGCAGAGGGCCGCCCGATGAGTCACTCGCTACCGCCGTTGTCGCGGGCTCAGTTGGAGATCATGAATATCGTCTGGGACCGGGGTGAAGCGACGGTCGCCGATGTCTGGAAGGTGCTCTCGGACCGGCGCAAGGTCGCACGCAACACGGTGCTGACGCTTCTGTCTCGCCTCGAAGAGAAAGGCTGGCTCGAATGCGACACGGATCCGCACGCCCATCGTTATCGTGCGAGTGTCCCGCGCGAAGCCACACTCGGCACTATGGTCGAGCAACTCGTCGAGTCTGCTTTCGGTGGTTCGGCGGAGGGCCTGGTCATGGCGCTCTTGCATTCGCGGAAGATCACGAAGGAGGAGACCTCGCGTCTGCGGGCCTTGATCGACCAGGCGGAAGCCCGTTTTGAGGACCTCGCGAATCGGAGGGCCAAGAAGTGAACCACTTCCTGTACCATGCAGGCAACGATCGCGTACTCTGGTTGGTGGGCGGAATCCTGCTCGCGGTCACAGCGATCCTGGTACTCGGCTCGCTGGTTGCGCTGTTCACGGCCCGTCGCGACGCGGCGGCGCGTCACACGACCTGGCTCGCTGCTCTGATGGGCGTGCTGCTCGTCCCCTGCATCGTGATCGCGCTTGATCGCATTGACCTTACCTGGCACATCCGCGTGTTCCCTGCGCCGGTTGTCGACACGGTCACGCCTGCGCCGAATCAAGCCACTTCGAAATCGACACCAGCATCGACGGTTTCTGCTGCGGATGGAACGATCGCAAGTAATGCGAGTATCAGCGCCCCGACTTCGGATTCCGCAGAGGCGGTTCGATCACGTGCCGCGCTGTCGCTGCGGGGGCGAGAACTGGCGGCCGCGGGTCTCATCGTCTGGGCATTCGGCACAGTCCTGCTGGTTGCGCGACTGCTCGGCGGAATGGTGATCCTGGCAAGATTTCGCGCTCGATGTCAGCCTCTCAAGAACACTGAGACCAACCGGCTTCTGACAGAGATCACCAGACGTCTCGGTTTGGCCGCTCGCCCTGGTCTGCTTGTCTGTGATGATCGCGAAAGCCCGATCGCGATCGGGATTCTCCGGCCGGCTATTGTCTTGCCGTCGTCTTTCGAGAACTCGGACGCGTCCAGGGAGATATTGATCCACGAGGCTGCGCATCTCCTGCGCCGCGATCCCTTGGTGGGCCTGTTGCAACGTGTGGTCGCGGCCTTGTTCTGGCCGCATCCACTGATCGCAGTCCTGAATCGCGGATTGGCGCGGGCTCGCGAGGAGGTCTGCGACAACTATGTCCTGCGCTACGGCGACCGGTTCCGCTACAGCCGGACGTTGGTCGAACTGCAAAGTTCGTTCGATACGGGGCCGCGCTCGCTGGCAGCGGTGGCCCTCTTTTCTTTCCGCTGGGATTTGAGTGATCGAATTGCCGGACTTCTCGATGAACGGAGGATCGTGATGTTACAGGCTCGTCCGCTGCGAAAGATCGGCACCTCGGTGCTGTTGCTGACTATCGGAATGACGCTCGGCTCGCTGCGGCTGGCCGCGGCCGTCGCGCCTGGCGATTCATCGCCGGTCCCGACACAGGACACGAAGGCTTCGGATGAAAATCAGGTGACTCCGGCGGGTGCAGGTCCGGTTACAGAAAACGAGATTGCCGGGCGGGTGATCGACGCCGACGGCAAGCCGCTCGAGGGTGTGCTCGTCGATGCTTGGAGTTGGTATCCGGGCCATGAGACACATACGGACAAGGCTGGCATCTTCCGGCTGCAGGCCTTCACCGGACCCGGCTACGACCCTCGCGAAGGGGCCGAAATGAAGTTCAGCAAGCAAGGACACTGCCCGAAGACTTTTCCGCACGGGGCGATCAAGGGCGGCACGGCAGACTTGGTCGTGACGTTGACCAACAAGACCTACTTCGAGGGCGTGACGCTTGATCCCAATGGCAAGCCCGTGCCCAACGCTCTCATCCGCGCCAGCAATCCTTCGAAAGACGCTGAGGGCCGTGAGGTTGGCAAGTACTGGACCGAAACACGCACCAAGGACGACGGTTCATACCGGCTTTATGTGGAGCCTTCGATCTTTGACATCCAGGTGCGACTGCCCGGTATTGGCGTCGCTCGGCGCACGGGCGAGACGATCTCCGAAAACGAGGGCAAGAAGATCGACTTAACGCTTGCCAAGGGCGTCGAATTCCGCGCGAAGGTCGTGGACAGTCAGACCGGTCAGCCCGTGCCCGGGTTGCGGGTCTGGAACTGGCAGCAACCGGAGATCGAAGGGCGAGCCGATGCCGAGGGGATCATCCGGCTCGACGACATGCTACCTGGGCGCGTCGAATTCCAGGTCGGAGACGATCGTGTCGGCGAAACCGAGCGACATCCCGAGAGTCACGGCATTACGCGTTGGTGGTCGGAACAATGCATCAGCAAATGGAACCGCAAGACGATCGAGGAGGCCCGCGGCGGCTCGGGCAAATGGCAACGCAACTTCGATGACCTCGACTTCGAGCTGAAGGTCGGCTTGAAGCCGGTCACGATTGTCGTCGAGAAGGGTGTCTGGATTCGCGGCCGTGTGCTTGATCCAGAGGGCAAACCCGTCGCTGGAGCCACTGTCGCCCCCGCACTCACCGGCACTGGCAATTCGTTAACGGGCGACACGCGATTCAGCGTCGAAAGCGGTCCCGATGGCAAGTATGAAATGCTCCTGCCCGCCAGCGGCGAGCACGACTACAACCTCGTCGCCCACGACGGCGGTTACCTCGAGTGGCGCAACTGGGCCAATGGTGTTCTTCCTCCCTTCCGCACCAAGCCTGGTGAGGTGCGGGAAAACGTCGATATTTCATTGACTCGACCCGCCACCGTGAAAGGGCGTGTCGTCGGGGCGGATGGCAAGCCCGTTGCGAACCGCGAAGTTCGTGCCTCGGCCGCTGATAAACTCGAGAATCGGTACTACGACCCCACCACAGAACGAACAGACGCCGAGGGGCGGTTCGAATTGAAGTTCATCCGGCCCGGCAAGCAGCACATCCAGGTCGCGCCCTTTTGGCTCAGCGCCGATGACGCCCCCGGCGGCACGAGCCAGACGGTCGAATTGAAAGCCGGCGAGATCAAGGAAGGCGTCGAACTGACGGCTCAGCCCGATCCGGATCGAGCACCGGAAACGGGGCCGGAAGTCGCTGCCCGCTTGGGCGTGCCCATCGCGGACGACCCCGATACCCAGATCAAGGACGCGGGTGAGGATGCCCGGAACATCCAGGGGACGTGGATTGTCACCGACTTGAAACAGATCGGTGGCACGCCGGGACCGGAAGTACGTGAATCTCTTACGAATGGCACTCCTCTTAAGATTCGGATCACCGCCGACAAGATTCGCTTCTTCGTCGACAACAGCGAAATGGAGTACCGCCTGAATCCCACGAAGTCTCCCAAGGTGATCAGCTTGATTCTTGCCGGTCGCGTGATCGCCAAGGGCATCTACGAATTGAATGGGGATGATCTCGTGTTATGCCAGAACCAAGTCATTGAAATGAAAGGTGGCCAACCTCAGCCGCCGACCAACTTCGACCTCAGCAACGCCTCGCCGGGCGCACTCGTCATGAAGCGGGAGAAGGCGTCCAGCGAGCCGAAGAACTAGTGAAATTGCTGAAAGGTGTATTTACCACGCTCGATGCGAGACCGCCTGGCACACGCGCGGACACGCCGACTTTGGGCAATTCGCGAGGATTCGCTCGTTCATAAGACCGAGCCTTCCACGAACGGCGCACCCTCGGCCAGCGCTCTGAGATTGGCCACCGTGGTGTGCGCGATGTCGGACAGCGCCTCGCGAGTCAGAAACGCCTGGTGCGCGGTGATGAGCACGTTGGGAAATGTGAGCAGCCGCGCCAGTTCGTCGTCCTGCAATACCTGGCCGGAAAGATCCTCAAAGAAGATGCCTTCTTCTTCCTCGTAGACATCCAGTGCCACTCCACCGAGCCGGCCAGCCTTTATCGCTTCAATCAGGTCCGTGCTGTCGATCAAGGCGCCTCGGCTGACGTTGATGATGATCACGCCGGGTTTCATCTGGGCGATGGTCTCGCGACGGATGATGTGCCGTGTCTCCGGTGTCAGGGGAACGTGGAGGAAGACGACGTCGCTGAGCTTCCAAAGAGAGTCAGCCTTCACATATTCGATAGCTTGTTGGCCGGCCCAGTCTAGATTCGGGAACGGGTCGAAAGCCAGAACCCGCATGCCGAATCCGCGCAGGATCTGGGCGACGATGCGTCCGATCTTGCCAGTTCCCACGATGCC
>CAIPEB010000487.1 GCA_903863885.1 uncultured Planctomycetaceae bacterium
GAGAAGGCCAAGGAAGATGCCGCACAACCAGAACTCCCTGCTTTCGCAGGCAAGTCGTCCGGCCTGATCAGTTCATCCGCATTCGCCTTTGGCTCGCTCGGGATGGGCGGCGGATCGGTTGCCGAGAAGCAACTGGACATCCAACGCAAGACGTGGGAGGACGCACGGAAGCGAGATGAGGCTGAACGGGAGAACCGCAAGGAACTTGTCAAGTTGTTCCGTGAAAGCGGCGTGGTCTGGACGGACGTTCGCGACCTGATGAAGAAGATGCAGATTTTCGGAGCAACCTGATGCCTGGACCGATCACCTTTCAGCGGATGCCCGAGGCTGGCGGCGACTGGGTTGCCCAGAAGCGGACGCACAAGTATTGCCTCACCGGGATTTTCAACGAGGCCCAGGCGCTGAACTACGCACTGATCAATATCCCGATGTACCTCACGTCCGAGGCGTTGTTTCGGCAGAACGTTGTACCGAAAACGATGGGCAACGACCTGTGGTACTTCGATGTCGATTACGGGCCGGTCCCGCTGTTCGCCGGAACATGGTCGTTTTCGTTCGATACCACGGGCGGTACGATCCACTGGGTCCAATCGCTGGAATGCACCGATGTTTACGTGGCGGTGGACGGGTCCGGGAATGCAATCTTGGCTGGCGACAATCCAACAACCAAGCAGGACAGCGCAGGAAAAACGCTGAAGAAGCCACTGATCGGTGAACGCGAGATGGGACAGATCGAAGGCACCGATCGAATCGTCCCCGTCTGCAAGTTGTCCTACACGTACCGAAAGCCGAAAGGGATCGTAACCGAATCGTATGTTCGGTACATGACTTCGCTGGTCGGAGTAACGAACCTGAACCCGTGGCACGGCTATCCGGCCGGCGAACTGCTGTACCTCGGCATGCGTGGCACGTCAACGCTCGGCGCCGAGGCGGAAACGAGCCTGACGTTCGAAATGGCAGCCTCGCCCAACGTGACGGGGTTGACGCTCGGGATTGCCGACTGGGGCACGGTGAATGGCGTGGCGAAAAAGGGGCATGAACTACTTGACGCGATCTTCGTCGAGGCGAATCCGGGCGGTGCCGGCCAGGGGAAGAAACTTCGCATGATCCGCATTCATCGCCTGTACGAAGAACTCGACTTCGCTTCCTATCTGGGGTTCTGACCGTGAGCAACCAGCGACCGACATCCACCAACGACAAGATCCCGCTCGCGTTGTGGAACGATGTCATCGACATGCGGAACTGGTGGAAGCGGACGTTCGCATTCGGGGCTCCGACCAGCCCCACGCAATTCACCGTGCCGACATCGACGATTCGCATTGCCAACGACACGGCGACGGCGTTGGTCCGCGGCAATGTGCTACAACTGGATGAGACGCTGACCGGGGCCGATTACTGGGAAGCGACCTGGCCGCCGATCCTGAACGGCGTGGCACCGACCCGCGGGAATGCCAGCATCGCCGTGCTGAACGAGCCGTGCCCGGCGAAGTCTGGAACGAACAAGGCTCTCGCCGTAGCCCAGCGTACCGGCCTGGCGTTGGTCAAGGTGAACGTCGGTGCGACTTGGCATCGCCGTGCCAGACCGACGGCCAGTTCGCACATCTTGACCTCGGGCCTGTTCGGGCCGTGCGAAATTCTGTCCGAGTTGACGACGACAGGGGAGCAGTTGGTGCTGTGCTCGTTGGGGCATAGTGGCAATCGTGGCATGTTCGCAAAGACGACATCGGCTATCACGGCTGGGAGTCTTTCCAGCGGCCGGCTTGTACTCGGGAGCGGGACGGCGACGATTTACGATCCCTACTCGACTGCCACGCAGTACGCGGACGCGAGCCACACGGCGACCGTTTACAACATGCCTGGTGAAGCGATCCCGAGCGGCACGTTTGTCTCACTGACGCCTACCGATGACTGGCTGCCGCTGGCGGAAATCGAGCCGTGTACCGCACCGGCATAGGAGGCTTGCCATGCTGAAGAAACATGGGCCTGGCGGGTGCTGCTGCTGCCCTGATTGCACCGCTCCCGATCTTGAATCGACGGGAAGCACTTCAGCCAACTCAGCGTGGTATCTGATTCCAGATGACCCCGCCAGTGTGACC
>CAIPEB010000488.1 GCA_903863885.1 uncultured Planctomycetaceae bacterium
GGTGGACCGGTTCGCGGAGACGGTGGAGCACTTTCCCCACCGTTTCCGGCGGATGGCGGGCCGTGCCGCGCTGATGATGGACCGCGCCCGCGAGGCTGGCCGCCGCTGGTTCCAGGGCGTGCGTCACGCCGCCGTCGCCTATCGCTGAGCCGAACCCGCCTCTGCCCCTCTCCCCCCGCCTTTCTGCGCTCTCTCTGCGCGAGTCCCTCCTCCCTGATCGTCTTCTGATCACGCTCTGATCGCTGCCCCGCGCCTGCTCCGTGCGTTTTTCCCCAAGCACAAAGACACCCATCCTCCTCCGGCCCCTTCCGGACACAGGCACCCACTCTCCTCACGCCGGCGCCCTATGGGTGTCTGTTATCGCTTGTCTGTTATCGCTTGGCAGGGTGGGTGTCTGTCACCGATCTGTGAGGGATGGGTGTCTGTCACCGAGGGATCTGAACTCAGGTGCGGGCGGTGACGATGGAGCGATGGAAGTGCGGAGAACGCACGGGCAGACGCGGCGGGGCCTGCGTCGCTTGGGGATCGTCCAGGTTTGTGCCAGTGCTCCGGTCTTGGTTTTGGCAGGAGTCAATGCGGTGCACCGCAACGTCGGACGAATCCGCAGCCAGCGTGCCGGACCACGTCTCGAATGTACGACCGTTCCGCTCGTCGCCGGCATAGAAGGCCATGAGAGACATGCAGTCCTGAGCAATGAAATCGCCATCGCCGGGCGTCACCTGCGTCGGTCGGTGCACGCGGCACCATGTGCCCGCGTTGAAGTAGACCTGGTTCAGCACGTAACCGTCCGCATAGCTGGCGTCCAGCGGAACCGTTTCCGCATGATGCGTGTGGCCATAAATAATGTGCCTGGCGCGTCGGTTCCGGAAATCTTCTTCGCGCAGTGCATGTGGCCAATACGAATCCGTCTCGAACCCGCGGAGACTCTGCAGCCACTTCGTCATCTGGCTGGTCCAACCGCTGGACAGCCGCTTGCTGAATTTCAGCGAGCGCTCCAGACCGTCCACCAAACTGAACGGGCTCCACGCGTCCTGCTCCCGCACCAGCGATAACTGCAGGAACTCGTCCGCCAATTGGTCCCACGTCCGTTTGATGTGCTTTCGCAAGGACGACTCGACCCCGGTTCGCTGAAACAGACCATCCATCCAAGCGGGAATCGCCAGCAGCGGGCGAATCCGATCGATTTCGCGCAAGCCATGCAGCGTGGCTGCGGGAAGTTCAGCTTCCAACCCCCGCTGCAATTCTGAAATGAAACGCCCTGTCAACTCGATGACAATCGCATCGCCGATCGAACTCGAGTCGCGGTCGTCACAAAAACTGATTGGGTCATAAATGTCACCGTGCCGAGCCGTCACTCGATGACGCCGCAGTACCTGCAGCAAGTCGTCCGACTCCGAGGCGTCGTGCGGAAATGGCGAACCCACCGCATTGGCCAACCCCATCTGGTTGGCGACCTTCTGCCGAATCAAGTCGTACCGACTGCCGCGCAAATGCAATGGCCAATCATGGTTCCCCACCATGTAGAACGTGCGAACCGCCACGGAATGGCCCTCAACCCCGTACAAAGGTTCGCCCGACGGACTCATCGCCGGTATGTGAATCGCCCCCTCACCATACAGCGAGCGAAGAATGCCGATCGAATCGCGGTTCTGCTGTAGAATCCCATCAACAATCACACCCACCGTGTCGGCAACCTTCGGCGACTGCGGATCCTCCCAAGGACGAGTTCCCGTGTCCAACCACTTTCGGGATTGCAGAATGTCCAGCACATCGCCGAGCAGCAGCAGGTCAATCCGTTCCACAGGACGATAACGTCCGTCCGACCGCCAGGAAGCACGTGCCGCCAAATCACCGAGACGATCCGCAAAGATGTCGAAAACGCCACAACGCGTTCCGGCGCTGGTCGTTCCATCGTTCAGATGCAGATCGCTGATGATGACGAGCATGACCAAGGCCTCTGTTCCGCGCAGCAAAAATACCAATCTCGACGACTTTTATCCCCATATCGGCGGTCGGAGTTACAGACATGAGGATGTTTCCGTAAGTGCCGACTGAAATGAATGCAATGACTGCACGCGACTGTGCCGTCTTGCATGACACATGACAGCGACGCTTGCATGCTCTGCCGCCTGTCGCCATGATGCACTCGGGCGGTAGGACCGCCGGCCACAGCGGTGCTCCCGCACCGGCGTAAAAACCCGCTCCCGTTGGTCGCTGGATTCAGGCGAAGTAGTCCCCAAACCTGACGTGGCCCGCAAGGGCGGTAGGACCGCCGGCCACAGCGGTGCTCCCGCACCGGCGTAGAAA
>CAIPEB010000489.1 GCA_903863885.1 uncultured Planctomycetaceae bacterium
CTGCTTGCAGCTACGGGCCACGACGTCGCGATCCAGAGCGACGGCAGTCTGCACATTACGGGCGTTCAGGCCGGCGGCGATGTGCGGATCATCGCAGTGGGCGACATTACGCTCGATGCGAACGCGAGCATCATCGCGCGGCAGGCCAACTCGGATATCTACCTCGAAGCGGGCGGGACGTTCCGCGTCGAGTCGAGTGCCGCGATTACTTCGGGCGCCGAGTTCGACACATCGTCGGGCAAGCCGGTACCGCGCCTCACCGGCGTGCAATCGACGGTGTACCTGGTTTCCGGCAACGAGATGCTCATCGCGGGCACGGTGACGACGAGCCGCAGCATGACGCTCGTCATGGGCGCGAAGGGAGCCGATTACGCCGACTACTTTGACACGCTGCCCGGCGAATTGAGTTTCAGGTTGTCCGGCGAGAACTCGACGTCGATCGAGTCACTGGACGACCTGGAATTCCCGGATGCTCTTTCAACGGCGTTCGCCGACAACGGACTGTCGCTGAGCGGCACGGTCACGGTGCGCCAGATCACAGCCGGCAAACGATGGGAAATCACCGATGCGGCGGGAACTCAATTCATTGCCTATGCCAACGATGCCGGGAACGACGGTACGATCGACTCGCTGGATGTCCTCGCGCCTCATGTGCTGCAAGGCCAGCGCGGGTTCGGGTTCCTGCTCACGGGCACGTTGACGACTCTCTCGGCCGATGCCGACGTGAACATCAGCGGCGTCGACGATTTGATCGTGCGCGGAAATGTTGAACTCGGCGGAGTCGGTTCCGATTTGACGCTCCAATCGGACAAGTGGGTTTACTGGGAAGGCGTGGCGAATGTAGCGGGCGATATTGAAATATACGGCGGCGTGAAACGCAGCGGATCGCTGATCATCGACCGTCATGGCGCGAATGCGGACGGGGTCAGCGTGTATCTCCATCCCACCGCGGATCTGGTGACGACCGGAGCGGGGACTGAGATCAATATCTACGGTTCCAAGGACGTGGATCTGCTCGGCGGCGTCGTGGCCGGCGGCACCATTGGAGACGACGGAGTAGCGTGGGCCGGTCCCGATTCGACTGTCAAGATCGAGGCGGGGCAGCAGGCCTACATCGACTCGAGCGTGCTGGCGTCGAAATCGATCACGGTGCGCGGCGGCGCGGCCGGGGCCGACGACGACGGATTGAGCGTATTGATCACGACGTCGGGCGGGCTGTCAGCCGCAGGACTCAGTTCGACTGCGAGCGGCGGAACGGTGAGCGTGGTCGCGATCGATGATCTGCAGATCATGGGCAACCTGATGTCGGGCGGCACCATGCATCAGCAGTTCAACGGCGATGGCAAGCGTGTCGGCGAAACGTTCGAATGGTCGGACAAGGACTCGCTGCTGCGCGTCGAGGCCGGCGGGCAGGCCTGGATCGGCGGAATGACTCTGAACAGCCAGGGCATTTCGGTCGAGACGGGCGGCTATCTGCGGGCCAACGATCGCATCGAGATTGTCGGCGGCGCGAATGACCATGGGGTCGGCGTTTACGTCAGCGCGGCTTCCGAAGTCATGGCCGTTAATCCGGCCGCGTCGATCTTGATTGACTCGACCGGTGACGCCGACATCCAGGGCGCGGTGTTGGCCGGTGGAATCATCGGGCACGCGTACGATGCGACGGGTGAATATCTCGGCCGCGAGACGACGACGTTCAACGGCGATTCGACGCTGCGGATCGAGGCGGACAACCAGATCCGCGTGGGTCTGGATCTGCAGGCCGGCAAGAGCGTTGAACTGATCGGCGGAGTCGATCCGAAAGAGGCGGGCGTTCCCTACTCCGGCGACGGAATTCTGCTGTACGGTTCGGTTCAGTTGAGCACCTGGCGTCCCAACAGCGTGATTGCGCTGAACGCGCCGGGTCCCATTTCGATCCTCGCTCCTGACCACACTCAGGAGATCAAGGCCGATGGTCTGATCGTGACGGCGGACGGCAAGCTTGCCTCGGACGTGCAGTTGAAAGTGCGGCTGGACAAGGTTGATTTTGCAGTGGCCGCGACCGTGACGCTGACTCGCGCCGCGACCGCCGACAACCAAGATATTACGGACCTGATGGAGGATCTGCAGGCGGCATTGAACAACGCCGCGTGGATCGTGACGCAATCGACCAGCTCGAACTATGACATCGGGGACGAGTATTCGAGCACGGTGACGGACGGGATCAGCGAAGACCTTCAAGTGCAGCTGCGCGACTCGCACTTCCTGTTGGCCAGCGTCTGTGAGTTCAGCCTGTTGAAGACGAGCGTCAACGGAAATCTGCTGGGCTTCGCGGAGTTGGCTGCGAACGATCTGACGTCGTCGTTGCCTTACACTCTCTATGCGCCGCAACTCGGCTCCACGGTCAGCATCGGCGCGCCGGATGGCCCAAACGGCAAGCTCTACATCGCGGGCAAGATCTTGGCCGACGCGGGCATTGCGCTCCACAGCGGCACGTCGGACGATGGTATCGATGTGGAACTGGACGCCACCGGACGGCTGGAGACCGTGCATGCCTCGATCACGTTGAATCCCGGCGCCAACGGCGTGATCCGCGGCGATGTGCTCGCTCGCGGCACGAACTCCAACGTGGTCATCAATGCGGCCGACACGCTGCAGTTGCGTGGAAACATCGAAGCGGGACGCGACATCATTATCACAGCGGGCACGGTCGAGACGCCGGGCGAGGTCAGCATCCAGACCTATGGCACAAGCACGATGAAGTCGCTGGGTGGCGGCGGGTGCATTCAGATCACCGGATTGAACGACGTCTCCATCAACAGCCTGATCGGGCCGGGAAGCAAGGATCTGAGTTGGATCCAGTTGGTTTCGACGAAGGGCGAAGTCCGGGTCGAGAAGGAATCGGGGAACATCGAGACCGGGGCCCAGTTGACGATCAGCGGCCACGACGTAGATATCGCAGGCGTGGTCACGAGCACCTTGTCCACGCCGGTTGCGGACGACTACGAGATCAGCATCGCGATCAACGGTACGGTCGCGCTGCATGGCGATTTCCAACTGGCCGGTTCGTTCCAAGTGACGGCAGGCACGATTCTCGTGTACGACACGGAATTGGAAGCGGGGGCCGAGGGCCAGCGACTGGCATTTACAGCGACGGGCGATATCGAATTCGGACGAGTTGCCGATGCTCTTGGAATTGTTGGGATTCCCGACGGCCAACGATATATCGCCGGTGCGCTGGTGCGTGCTGCGTCGGCCCTGAACGTTCAGGCCGGCGGCACGATCACCGTCAATTCGGGTGTGCGTCTGACGACGTCCCAGGACGACAGTCGGCTGCGTTTGAGCGCGGACACAGTGAAGGTGATCGGTTCGCTGCTGGCCGGAGCCAGTTGGGACAGCCTGCGGCAGACGGAGTGGACGGGCCAGAACGCCACGCTCGAGGTGGCTGGCACCGATTTGACGCTGGGCGGCGTCGGTATCGATGACGAGGGCAACGACGTGACTCGCGGCGGAACGCTGCGCGCCACGGGACAGCTCATCGTCGATATCGATGGCGATCTTGTTTCCAGTCAGCTCAGCACGATCCGGGCCGATGCGACCGGCGATGGCGCCTGGGCTGAATTTGACGAACCGGGATCGGTGCACATGACGGCGGCCACTGCCGACCTTGGCGGGTTGGTCGAAGCGATGGACAGCGGATCGCTCGTTGGTGTTACAACGACAGGCCTCTTGTCGGTGGACGGCATGTTGCGCGCGGGCGATCGCGTCACGCTGATCGCGGGAACCGATGCGCAGGATATGGGGATCGTGGTGCAGCCCATCGTGCTGGATGATCAGGATCAGCGCGTTTCGGGCGGCCTGATCACGACGGCGCCGGGCGGAACCATCGAGATGCAGGCGACCGGCGCCATTCTGATTGCCGGTGTCGTGGGCGATCTGGAAGACTATCAAGGCACGCCGACGGCGCTGGTAGGATCGCTGAGCATCGTGTCGACCGAGAGATCCGTGACGGTGACGGGGCAGATCGACGTTGCGGACGAGATCACGGTGACGGGCCTGGACGTGACGGTGCTGGACGGCGGCATTGTGCGGGCGCACGATGCGGGATCGACCGTTCTGCTGCAGGCGGACGAGACGCTGATTGTGGCCGCGGCAGGAACTCAATCGGCCGCTCTGGTTCAGGCGTCGGGCCTGGTGCATCTGCTGGCGGATTCGATCGGGATGTACGGAGTCGTGGCGATCACGGAAGCGACGGGCAGGGCCCTCTTCAATGCCGCGACGGAAATCGACATTCAGGGCGCTGTGTTGTCGACAGGCAGTATTGAGATCAACGCGGGCGTCGATCTCGCGTGGTCCCTGACGAAGCTCACGTCGGCGGCCTTGACCAGCGCCGATCTCTCCGAGGGCAACGTCTGGATTTCCCGTCAGGGGCAGTTGTCCGCGACGGTCGGCGTGTCGCTCAATTCGGGCGGCAGTGTCTATGTGCAGGGCGATGCGCAAATGGAGACCGGCACGAAGCTGTCGCCTCGCCCGTCGATTTCGAGCAAGTTGACCAGCGTCTCGGCAACAACCGGGTATGTTCGGGTTGCCAACGGCACGGTGCAGGTGCCGGAGGTTACGTGGGTCAATACGACTGTGCAGAAGCAGGTCGGGATGGAGAGCGTGAAGATCGGCTCGGAATACTACACGATGGACGTGACGCTGGTGCAGGACGCGTATTTCAATCCGCGCGCGGCCAGCGGCGAGCAGATTCGCGAGTATCTGATCGAGGGGCTCGACTACAAGAACGAGACGCTTGACTGGGCCGGCATAGCGTCCACGCTGCATCTCCCGACGATCAGCGCGCCGACGGCGTACGGCACGCCCGGCTACAAGCGATTCGATCAACTCAATGACAATCAGCGCAAGGTCGTGTTGTTCGAGTTGGGTTATCTGCCGCTATTCGACTTCAGCTACGCGAACGCGCAGCAGCGGACCAAGATCGACGGCAGCGAGAAGACGGTCGCCTGGACGCCCACGTGGGCGGCCAATGCCGATGTCATTTACTTCATCGACGTCGCGGGCTGGAACGACAAGTATATCCGCATGCCGCAGGGGGCCAACGAAGATGTTCTGCGGGTGGTCTCGTCCGGCGAACCGGTGCCTTCGACGGAGGACGTCGGCTTCTACAACGAAAGCGCGGTAGTCGATTACACGCAGGACAAGTCGGCATTCAACTCCACTACATACGAAGGCAAGGCGGCTCAGGACATTGACTCGCCCGCCAGTCCGGCGCGCTGGAATGTGACTTACGCCAGCGGCGGCCAGTGGAACGTCACCATCACCGGCGACTCGCGCGACGTCACGGTCACTGGGAGGGAACCGGCGTTTGCTTCGAGTTCCACGAAGGAAACGGGCAGCGATCTGAATGGCAAGAACATCCAGTCGCCGCTGGGCTATCAATCGAACACGGACACGCTGTCCGACGAATCATCAACCGTGCGTGCCGATCAAACGGCCGGCACCTACCAGCAGCCCGGCTATTGGAAACTGGGCGGGTACGTGAACACGGACGCCACCGGCAACGCGGCGAGCTACACGTATTGGGAGGCGGTCAAGGACGCTCATGACAGGTTCAAT
Organism: uncultured Planctomycetaceae bacterium; assembly: GCA_903863885.1. GTDB lineage: Bacteria > Planctomycetota > Planctomycetia > Pirellulales > Pirellulaceae > CAIPEB01. The sequence continues at coordinate 5,599 of CAIPEB010000489.1, forward strand.
GGCAACCTGATCGGTCCTGAGTTGTTGACGGTCAACAGCGACGCCGCCGACCTGGTGCCTGATGGGCAGAACGCGTGGACGGGTATCGTTGGCCAGAACGGCCAGGGCTGGTACCGACTCGAGAATCTCACGACGATTCCGTCCTCGGCAACGGATTGGGGATCGTCGGAGCCCAACGGTTCCGGTCCCGAGTACTTTGTGCATATCAACGAGAGCGGCAAGTGGAACGACGAAGAAGGCGGGGTGGCGCTCGGGTTTGTCTACGAAACGTCGCCCGGCAACTACGTGTATCAGGGCGGCAGCTACAGTTTCTGGGCCGCCGTCCGCAAAGCACGCGAGATGGGTTATCAGTTGGCAGTGCCGTCAACGGCTGAGCAAACTGCCTCGGTCAAGAGCGTGGTGCCCAGCGGCGAATCGGCCTGGTTGGGGGTTGTCGGGCAGAAGGGCGTGGGCTGGTACGGGATGACGAATGTCTCGGAAGTGCCCAACGATTTTGCGTCGGGCGAACCGAGCACGACGTCGTCCGAGTTCTTTGTCGAGTTGGATAGCGGGAAGGGCCATCAGTGGAATAACACGTACGGCGGTACGAAGAACGGCTACGTCTACGAGACATCAGCGGGCGCTTACCAGTTCCAGGACGGCACCTATACGTTCTGGGAGGCCATGGTGGACGCTTCGTCCAAGCAGCGCACGCTCGCGCGGCCCGCGTCATGGCAGGAGATTCTGGCCGCCGAATCCGCGGTGCCCGGCACCAGTGCTGCGTGGATCGGCGTGGTCGGCGAAGCGGGCAAAGGATGGTATTGGCTGAAGGACGTTGCCCCGGTGCCGCAGGACGCTCAGGGCTGGAGTGCAAGCGAACCTAACGGCGATGGTGCCGAGTATTTCGTGCAGATCACCGGCAACGATAAGCACTGGAACGATGTTTCGGGCACGGCGACGAGCGGGTTCGTCTATGAGATTTCGCCGGGAAATTTCGGATATCAGTCCGGCAGTTACACGTTCTGGGGAGCCGTCTGGAAGGCTCGTGCGATGGGGTACCAGCTTGCCTCGCCGCAGTCCGCCACAGACGCGGCAGCTATCAAGGCAACGGTCCCGACGGGGCAGTCGGCCTGGATCGGCGTCGTCGGGCAGATAGGCGTGGGTTGGTTTACGCTGACGAATCTCGAAGAGCAACCGTACTTCTTCAGTTCGGGCGAACCCAACGGCGCCGGTGCCGAGTACTTCGTGGAGATGTACTCCGATGGTACGTGGAATGACAAGAGCGGCGGCGCAAAGCACGGCTATCTCTATGCCGTGTGGAACAACAGCACGGACGGCACCATTAAGGAGGATTTCACCGATTACCAATACGACTGGACGTCGAAAGACACGCAGTTATCGGACAAGCGTCTCACGCTGAATTACGCCTGGACCAGCAACACGCACGACGTCTGGGGTAAGCGGCCCAGGTACGAGACGCAGGATATCCAGGTTGGTGTGGTGCAGCAGAAGAACATCACGCTCTGGGATTCGGTGGCCGTTGTCGAGAACCAGAGCCTGCTGACCGGCGAGCGGACGACGGATCCGGGAGTCCCCGTGTCCTTTGGCGGTTTCGGCCAAGCGACGGTTTCGGCGGGAGCCGATGTGGCGATCGATGCCGCACACGACGTTGTCGTTCAGGCCGTCGTCGAGTCGCTCGGCGGTGCGCTGACCGCTCATGCCGGACGAGATCTGACGATCGATGGAATTACTCCAACAGCCGGAACGCAGGCTACGCTGCCCGCGCCGGCGGAAATGCACGCGGCGGATCAGATCACGCTGGTCGCCGGTCGCGACATGACTCTCGGTGCATGGTCCGCGGTCGAGGCCACAGACGCGGCGAGCCAGATCGAACTGATTGCCGAACGTGCGGCTTCGATTGGCGCCGATGTGACTGCCGGGCAGCAGATCGTCGTCAGCGCCGGCACGGACGCAACGCTTGACGGCCGAATGATCGCGGGCGACCTCGTGCTCGTGCAGGCAGGGCAATCGAGCGACCATTCGGGTTCCGTGATCGGTACTGCATACGCCGACCTTCAGGCCAAAGGCGACGACGGCCAGGTGCAACTCGTCGCAGGGACCATATCGGGCGACATTACGCTCGACAAGTCGCTGCTGACTGCGACCGATCGCGTGGAGATTCAAGCTGCGAGCGGCAGTTTTGACAACGCATCGGGCCTGATCACCACGGCGTCGCTCTTCGTCCGAGTCGCTTCCGGATTCGACGCGTGCGTCGCGGGCGGCACGGTGGACGCGACGCTGAGCGACGACGGCGATATCGCTCTCACGAGTCAGTCCGACGTGACGCTGACTCAATTGGTGACGACCGATGGCGGGATCACGGTACAGTCACTGGGGAGCATTACTGCGCAGAAAGTCCAGACGCTCGGCAGTTCCGATGCGAACGACATTCTGCTGCAGACTTTCGGTATCGGCGACGACACGGCCGATATCACCACGGGTACGCTGACCGTCGGCGATCAGGGCGATATCACGCTCGTCGCGTATGGAGCCCTATTGACGGCGCCTGGCGTAATTACCGCGGACAAGCTTTCGATCGATTCGCAGTCGGAGGTCACTCTCACCACCGATGTGCGCTCGTTGTCGGTCAGGACGCGAGCGACCGGCGACGTGACGATCACGCAGCAGGGTTCAGACTCGCTGACGATCACCGACACCGTCGTGATGGATGGCTCGCTGACGATTTTGTATGCGGATGGCGATGTGATACTGCAGGACATTGCAGTGGCTGGCAACAAAGACGCCAACGATCTGACCGTGACCGCAGGCGGCGATATCCAGGTGGGCCGGGTCAGTGCCGGCATGTACTGCGCTTCGGCTGCGGACGTTTCGGCACTCGGAGCCAGTGCCGCGGCCGGCGTCTCCTCGTTGGGCGACGTGACGTTGACCGCGGGCGGCAGCGTCAGTGAATACGGCAGCGACGCCGCGGTTGATCTCGTGGCCGATCAACTGACAATCAGCGCGCAGACCGGTATTTCCGGACTGGAATTGGCCGTCAATGAGCTGCTCAGTGTAACGACAGTCGAAGGCGACATTGCACTGACGGACGCGGATGGCTCGGGCGAAGTGTATCCGGGTGTGCGATTGACGGAGGTCCAGACGCAGGACGGTTCCGTGACGATCACGAGTCCGAATTACCTCGAAGTCCACCACGTGCACGCGGCCGGCGAAACGGGCACGGTCACGCTGACCAGCTCCGGCGGGAATATGACGGTGTTGCAGCCGGCCAGTGGAGATGCGATCGAGGCTGGAAGCGGGATCGTCGTGTCGGCCGCCAACACGCTGAAGTCATATGCGTTCTTCCAGGCTCCGGACCGGATCGAATACCACGCCCTGGCAATGGATTTCAACGGCGACAGCGACGGAAAGGGACTGCCGGGCACGCTGACCAGCGGCACGATTATCCTCGAAGAGAAGTCCGGGCTGGTCCTGAACACGGCCATGACGGTCAACGTCGATCGGCTGGAATTGTTGTCGGACGGCAACGTCTTTATTTCGGCGGACGTGCGGGGAACGATCGGCACGCTGGTGATCACATCGCACGGCACTCGCACAGTGCACGCCGAGGTTTACGATGAGAGCACGGGCCAGATGCACTCGGTCGATCAGGCGACGGGCATTATCAATGTCCAGGCCGCACAACTTGCCGGGACGAGTTGGGAACTGCGGGCTCCGCGCGAGATCTACGTCGAACTGTCGGGCGACTTGACGGTGGTCGGTTTCATCGGCGGCCTTACCGGCACGAGTGCGGCAACGTCCGTCACGCTCAAGAGTTCGCAGGCCGTCGCGCTGCGCCACGGCACGGTCTCCGGCACCACGGTCAAAGTGAGCGGCCAGAGCCTTGACGCCGACTACTCGTCGCGGATTCTGGCCAGTCGACTGGAACTGCAGTCCTCTGGGAACATCCGCTTGAACACGGCCATCGATACGCTGGTGGCCGAGTCGACGGGCACCGGTAACATCACTATCGCGGAAACCGATTCGCTCGTCCTCGAAAGCGTCATCGCCGAGAACGGAGCGATTACGGTGGCCAGCGGCGGCGACCTGACGGCACTGGACGTGGAGGAATTGACCGACGGCAGCGGCAAGGATATTCGCTTGACCTCCGGCGGAACGATCTATTCCAACTACGTGGATGCGGGCAAGAATGCCGGCGCCGCCCGCAAGGCGAGCCAAGTCACTCTGGATGCCAAGAACTCGATTCGCGAACCAGCCGACCACATCGACAACTCGGCGGCGGATGGAGTCACCATGGTCGATGTGCTGGCCTGGAAGATCTCGCTGCTCCACGGCGATCCAATTCCTGAGCCGATCCTGATTGTGCAGGGTGGCCAGACCGGAACGAGCGACGAACTCGAAATTCTGTACACGGATGGCGCGCAGGGAGTCACCGACGGACCAACCACGGTCGGCACCATTCCGTCTTACGTTGATGGCGACTACGTGTTGTTCGCTCCGGGATACATCGGCAACATCGACATCACTGTGACCGGTTCGCTGATCGTCATGATGCTGACGACGGTGGACGGCCAGACTCTCAAGCTTTCGGCCGGCGACGATCTGCAGATCAACACGGAACTGGACACGGGCAGCGGCACGATCGAGTTGACTGCGGGCGGCACGCTCGAGGCCCAACGGATGCTGACCGCCAGTTCGTTGAGTATCACCGCGGGCAGTCAGCAGGGCACGTTGCTCACGACCGTCGAAACCCTGGATCTGGAGATCACCGGAGCGAATCAGGATTCCACGATCGAGGAGACCGATGGCCTGACCATCTCCTCCGCGATGCTGAACGGGGGCGACCTGACCGTGACGGCGGGCGGCGCAATACTGCTGTCCGGATCTGTGAGCGGCGCGACCGACTTGAGCCTTTCGGCCGGCGGCAGTCTGACCAGCGCGGCCGGCGTCACGTTGAACGCTTCCGGCCATGCGACCTTGAGCGGCACGTCGATCGACCTTGGCAATCAATCGGGAGACAGCTTCAACTGCGGTTCGCTGACCTTTACCAGCAGCGGCGCTGTGAATATCGCCGAGGATTCCGGAACGCAATTGACGGGCCTGAACACCGCCGGCAGCGCGACTCTTAGTTCGGCGGGTGATATTAATAATGCAGCCAGCGCCAGCCTGGCAGTTACTAATAATGCCAGCTTCAGCGGCACGTCGATTAATCTCGGCAATCAGTCCGGGGACAGCCTTAACTTCGGATCGCTGACCTTCATCAGCAGCGGCGCCGTAAGCGTCAGCGAGGATTCCAGCAGTCTGTTGAGCGGCACAAATACGGCCGGCAGCGCGACTCTTGGTTCGACGGGTGATATTACTAATGCAGCCAGCGCCAGATTGGCAGTTACTAATAATGCCAGCTTCAGTGGCACGTCGATTAATCTGGGCCATCAGTCCGGGGACAGCTGTAACTTCGGATCGCTGACCTTCATCAGCAGCGGCGCCGTAAGCGTGAGTGAAGATTCCAGCACGCAACTGGCTGGTTCGAACTCAGCCGACAGCCTGGTGCTGGTCTCGTCGGGCGGAATCAGCAACGCGGCCGCAACCGTCCTGACCGTGACGAACAACGCCAGCCTGAACGGTTCTTCGATTACGCTGGGCAATCAGACCGGCGATGCCTTCAATTTCGGTTCGTTGACCGTGAACTCGACGGGCAGCGTGAACGTCGGCGAGCAGTCCGGCATGAATCTGGTCGGCACCAATACGGCCAGCAGCGCGAGCCTGACTTCAACGACGGGGAGCATGACCATCGACGGCACGCTGACGGCGACGACCTCGGTGGCGTTGACGGCCAACAGCGCAGGCAGCGACGTGACGATCAACGCGTACGTGACCGGCACGACCGGTCCGGTAACGGTGACGGCCGCGGACGACGTTGTCATGGCTGCGACCGGGCGATTGCTGTCCACAGGCGGCACGATCACCGTGACGGCCGATGCTTCGGCAGGCGCCCAGGGAGGCAAGATCCTGATGTCCGACGGGGCTCGGATCGACTCCGGCAGCGGATTGATCGATCTGGTTGCCGATGGTCGCATTGTCGTCGGCACTCTGCTCACGACCGGAGAAGCCCAGGTCACTTCGGACAGCGGCGCGATCATCGACGCTGGAACCACCGAGCCCAATATCCGTGCTGCTTCGCTGGCCCTGCGAGCCAAGACCGGCATCGGCGATGCGGGCGACACGAATGGCGCGATCGAGACGGTTACGAGCGGCTCGGTGCTAACGGTGGCCGCCGTGACCGACAGCGGCGACATCCAGATCTCCAACACCGGCGCGTTGACCGTTGGGACCGTGGACGGTTTGAGCGGGATCGCGATTATCGATGCGGTCAACAACAACCTGGAAGATGCGATCGTCATCACGACGGCCAGTCCGCTGATCGTGAACGCGGCCGTGCTCAATCAGGATGGCGGCAACATTACTCTCGCTGCCGGCGGTTCGGTTGCGGCCGACGACCTGACGATGAATGCCAACATTACCGCGTCCGGCGGGAACGGCGATATCCGGATCTATGCGGGAGATTCGATCAGCCTGACGGGCTCCAGCGTCATCAGCGCCGCGGGCATCGGCAGCGTGCTGATCATGGCCGGTACGGACTATCACGGCGGCTCGCCGATCAATGGCGGCAGCAGCGGCGATGTGACGCTCGCCATCGGCGCGGCCGTTCGCTCGGCCGACGGCAACATCACGATCCGCGCGCCGGGCAACGTGTATGTGAGCACGGTGAATGCGAACAACGACGATGACGCATCGCTCGGGGACGTGATCATCACTGCGGATTACGCGGGCATCGCCGGCGGGCTGTCGAACCTGCAGGGAGCGATCATCGACAATCTGAACGGCGAGTTGGCGAACATTACGGCCGATCAGGTCGCATTGCGGGCCGGAAGCGGGATCGGTTCCGGCACGGCGCCTGACACGATGGATCTGGACATCGCGGCCGTCACCTTGATCGGCACTACCGCGAGCGGCAACTTCCACGTTCAGGATCTGAACGGCGGTCTGACCGTCGCGGCTTTCGACGGACTGTCGCAGTTGGGAGTGACCAATGCCGACGGCACGGCCAGCGGTCTGAACCATGTGACGCTTCGTTCGAGCACGCGGCTTACGGTGGCTGCGGGGGCAACCGTGCTGAACGCGGACGGCGGCGACATCATGCTGGCGGCCGAGGGAACGACCGCGGCCGACGATCTCACGCTGTCGGGCACGGTCGCGGCCAGTGGCGGGGCCGGCGCGATCAGCCTGTTTGCGGGCGACTCGATCGCCTGGACGGGAAGCGGGCTGGCGGGCAACGCGGGCGGCGGTCCGGTCTGGGTATCGGCCGGCACGGACTATCACGACGGTTCGCCGCGCAACGGCACGTCGAATGGCAATGTGCAGATGGATTCGGGCACGGCGCTGCGAACTGCGTCCGGAGACATCACGATCCGCGCGCCGGGCAACATCGGTCTGAGCGTTGTGAACGCCAACAGCGACAGCGACGCGACGCTGGGCGATGTGTATGTCACAGCGGATTGGAGCGGCACGCAGGGCGGACTGAACGACAACGTCGGCGCGGTCAGCGATACGAGCAGCGACGAGGCAGCCAACATCACGGGCGACAATCTCGTGCTGCGTGCCGCGACCGGTCTGGGTGTCGGCGAGGCTACGGACGCAGGCGATCTGGACACGGCCGTGGCGCAGGTGGCGGCAGTGACTCGCACGGGCTGCATTAATCTCCACGACTTGTCGGGCGGTCTGACGATCGGCACGGTCGATGGCTTGTCCGGTGTGACGGTCAACAACGGCGATGGCACGGCGAGCGGTTTGGATCACATTACCGTTCGCTCCAATACGTGGCTTACGTTGGCTGCCGATATCACGGTCTTGAATCTGGATGGCGGCAACATCACGCTGTCCGCGGGCGGAAAATCCGCGACCGACGACCTGACGCTGGACGGCACCGTCAGGACGAGCGGCGGAAGCGGCATCATCAACCTGTATGCCGGCGACTCGGTCCTGTTGACGAACGACTCGCTGGTGGACAACGCGGGCACCGGCGAGGTCGTGGCTTCGGCCGGCACGGATTTCCGCGACGGCACGCTGAAGAACGGTTCGGCTTCGGGCGACGTGCTGATGGATTCGGATACCAACTTGCAGACCGCATCCGGAGACATCACGATCCGCGCGCCGGGCAACCTCGGGCTGAGCGTTGTGAACGCCAACAGCGACAACGATGAGTCGATCGGCGACGTCGGTGCCACGGCGGACTGGGACGGCCCGGAGGGCGGAATGAGCGACGGGGGCGGCGGGATTGTCGATGCGAGCGTCGGCGAGGCGCCGATGTTCATTGCGTTGACTCTGGGACTGAAGTCCGGCGCCGGTCTGGGCGTCGGGGAGCCGCATGACGATGGCGACATAGACATCGACGTGGTTCGGCTGGCAGCGACGACCGTGAAGGGCTGCATCAATATCGAGGACGTGTTCGGCGGCCTGACGATTGGAGTCGTGGATGACCTGACGGGCGTGACGATTACCAATCTCGATGCCATACCCACGGGACTGGATCACATATCCGTGCGTTCGAGCAGTTGGCTGACCTTGGATATCCTCAGCCCCATCCTGAATGCGGACGGTGGCAACATCACGCTGGCCGCGGAAGGCAGCACGTCGGATTCGGATCTGACGCTGAAGTCCACCGTGATGACTGCGGGGGGCAACGGCATCGTCCGGCTTTACGCGGGCGACAGCCTGTACATGAACGGCACGATCCTGATCAGCGCCGCCGGACTGGGCAGCATCGTGGCGGCCGCGGGAACGAACTACAACGACAGCAATGCGGTGAACGGCGTCGCCACCGGCGAACTGAGCATGGCCGACGGGACCCTTGTGCAGACGGCCGGCGGCAACATCACGTTCCTGGCTCCGGGCAACATTAGCCTGAGCGCGGTGTATTCTTACGACGAGGCGAAGGGCAAGGTCGGCAAGGTCACGATCTGGGCCGACTATCCGGGCGTGCAGAACGGACTGAGTGATTTTGAAGGCACCATCACGGACAACCTCACGGGCGAGTACCTCAACGTCATCGGGCAGAACGTCGTGCTGAATTCGGGCAATGGTATCGGCGGACCGGATGACGAGGATATCGATACCTGGGCGGTGACGCTGAACACGCTGACGTCCATAGGCAGGGTCTACGCGTACAACCTGAACGGCGACCAGACGATCCTGACCAGCGGCGAATTCACCAACGTGTCGGGAACCGTGGGGCCGCCGAGCGGAGTCACGGTGTCGATCACTGCCGCTCCCAACGGCTCGATGATTCTGATGCGTCAGCCGGGCGGCAATAATTTCGCGGACGGGACCAGCATCGATCTGTTCTCGCTGTGGGGAGACGCCAACTCGTACGTAACCGTCGTGGCGAGCGGCGGCACGGTGATTTCGACGGATTCAAGCGGCGCGCCTGGTTTCCAGGTGCTTCTCAGCCCGAGCGGCACGGGCAGTTTTGCTCTGAAGCATCCGGCCCTGGAAGGAGTCGTCACCATTACGGTCACGTCGCTGACCGGCACGGTGCTCGTGCAGACCGAGGTCGCCTACGGTGCGACGCCGCTCAATGAAGCGCCGGTCCAGACGGGAACGGCGCCGAGTCCTGTGAGCGCTTTGGAAGATAGTGCCGCGACTAACGGCGTTTCGCTCGGTCTGTCGGGATTGAGTTACGCCCCGGGCCCGTTGTCGTCCAACGTCGAGGGCACCCAGTCGCTCACCTACCAGGTTACTGCCATCCCCTCGTTCATCACGGTCTGGAACGGCGCGACGCAGGTCAAGGCGGGTCAACTTAGCTCGCGGTTGTCATTGTCGGCATTGCGTGGATTGAAGTACCAGACAGTGGCTGATGCCAACGGCACCGGCACTCTGGTATGGAAGATCACCGACAACGGTTCGCCGGCAAAGTCGCTGACCGAAAGCCTGTCGATCTCCGTTGCGGCAGTGAACGATCCGCCCGTGCGATTATCCGGTTCGGTCTCGGGACTGAATATCGTCGAGGACAGTGCCACCTCGTCGGCGGTGTCGCTGGGTATAACCAGCCTGAACTACGGTCCGGGCGGTGCGTCGGACGAATCGAACCAGTCGCTGATCTGCACATTGACCGACATCCCGGCGAGCCTGCGGATTTTCAAGTCGGATGGAACGACTTCGGTGCCGGTGGGCGGTACTCTGACGGTCACGGAACTGCGCAGCCTGAGGTACAAGACCACGGCGAACACGCCAGGCACCGGAAGCTTGACTTGGACGGTGACCGACAACGGTTCGCCCGCGCAGTCGCTGACCGAAAGCCTGAGCGTAACCGTGACGCCGGTGAACGATCCGCCCGCGCGAGTTACGGGAAGCATTTCGCCAATCAATGTCCTGGAAGACAGCGCCGACAGCACCGCGGTGTCTCTGGGACTGACCGGCGTGACTTACGGACCGGGCGGCGGCGCGGACGAGGCCAGCCAGACGCTCACCTATACACTGACCGTCGTTCCGTCACACGCGAGACTGTTCAAGGCAGACGGCACCACTCAGGTCCTGGCCGGCGCTTCACTCACGGGCGCGGAACTATCGGGATTGAAGTACAAAACGCTCGCGGAAATCAGCGGGAGCGAGGCCATTGTCTGGACCGTTTCGGACAACGGTTCGCCGGCAATGACCATCACCGAGAGCCTGACGCTGACCGTCGCGGCGGTGAATGATCCGCCGGCTCGACTTTCGGGAACGATCTTCGGAATAACTGTCGAGGAGAATTCCAGGCCGAGTCCCGTTTCGCTCGGGATGAGCGGATTGGCCTACGGGCCCGGCGGGGGAACGGATGAGGCGCTTCAGCAACTGTCCTGCTCTGTGACTACGGTTCCTTCGTTCGTGCAACTATACAGAGCCGACGGAGTCACGGCGGTGCGGGCCGGCACAACGCTTGCCTGTGCGGATCTGGCAGGTTTGAAATACGCGACGGTGACGAGCGGTACGGGCACGGGCAACGTCGTCTGGAAAGTAACCGACAACGGTTCGCCCGCACAATCGCTCACCGAAAGCCTGGCAATAACCGTCGTAAGCTTCAATGATCCGCCGGTGCGGACAGCAGGCACGATCAAGGCGATCGCCGTGAAAGAGGATGCGGTCAATACAACGGCCACAACCTTGGGACTGACCGGTCTGGTTTACGGTCCGGGTGGCGGTGCGGATGAGGCCGGCCAGACGCTCGCGTACACCGTGACTTCGATTCCGTCGAGCGTGATGGTGTACAAGAGTGATGGAACGACTCGCGTGCAGGCTGGAGGCAGCGTAAGCGGCACTGAGCTGAAGAACCTGAAATACAAGACTGTGCCAAATGCGTCCGGCAATGGCGTGCTGACATGGACCGTCACCGACAACGGCACTCCGGCCAAGACGTTGACCGACAGCCTCTCCATCTCGGTCACGGCGGTCAACGACGCACCGGTGCGCACCGGGGGCGCGGCCAATTCAATCAGCGTGCTGGAGGACAGCGTGA
>CAIPEB010000490.1 GCA_903863885.1 uncultured Planctomycetaceae bacterium
CCCGCGACGGATACGGCTGTGGACTACCTGCAGCGTTTGAAGTCCGAAGGCGGACGGTCACGGTCAGCTTCCGCGAAGAACTTGAACCGTCCCGGCGCGTCGCGGGAAGCCCGACGGGCGCCCGTTTCGGAACTGGTCGATGCGCTGCAGCGACTGGCGGGTACGCGGATTTCCACGCCAGCCGCGCGAGGACAAGACTGGTATCGCATCGAGATCACTCCCGATGTGGAACTGCATATACGAGGCGAGTTCGGTGACGAGCAGAAGCTACAGTTCCGCCGCGTCGCCGACCTCCTGCGAAATCTGCTGACACGAAAAGGTTCGCCGACGGATTCGTCATAGCCTCAGGGCGCGTTGAGTCCACGGCAACAACTTCTCCGGCTGTTTTTTCTTTCCATAGGACGCACTGCGCTCGCGGTACGCGCCGAGCGATGCCCGCAAGACACCTTTAACCTTGGGAGCAAGACAATGAGCAATGGCACGACGCAGTCCCTGCAATTGACGCTCGGTTTTGATCGCTCGCTGGTCTCGCAGGGGCGGCAATCCGTTCGATACCTGGTCGCAGACATCGCAGTCCCGGACGCACCGAAAGAGCAGGTGTCATCCGACACGCCGATGAACCTCTCGATCGTGATTGACGCGTCCGGTTCGATGACCGGCGCTCCGCTGGCATACGCCAAGTCAGCGGCACGCGGAGTGATCGAGCGTCTGCAGGATCATGATCGGCTGTCGCTGGTGTCCTTTGCGGATCACGTGATCACGCACATGGAACCGACCCGTCTGAACCGTGATGCGCGGAGCCGGCTGCTGCAGGCCGTCGCGGAACTGAGTACCCGCGGTTGCACGAATCTCTGCGCGGGTTGGCTGGAAGGCGCCGAGTGGTCGGCCAAGGAAATGCTCGCCGCCAATCTGCCCAACGGCCGCGTGATCCTGCTGTCGGACGGCCATGCGAACGAGGGCATCATCGATCCGATTCAACTCGCAGACATCGCGGCCAACCTGCGGCACCGCGGCGTCTACACCTCGGCGGTCGGGATCGGGGACGGCTACTCGCCCGATCAGCTGCTGGCGATCTCCGAATACGGCGGCGGCCGTATGCACGATGCGGAGCGGCCCGAGGAAATCGTGGAGGTGGTGCTCGGCGAACTGGGCGAGTCCCGCCGCACGGCCGCAGACGATGTGCGACTGGAAATTCAAACGCCTCCCTATACGAAGATCGAATGTCTCGGCGGCTGCCCGGTATCGGAAAGCGGATCGTTTTTCACGATTGCTTTGGGTAGCTTGGTCTCCGGCAGTCGCCGCCAGGTCGTGTTGCGAGTTTCCACGAGCGAAGGTCCGGACGGCGAAGTGTTGAATTTCACGGGCCGGCTTCGCTGGCGACAGCCAGATTCGACGACCGAAGTCTGTGGCAATTACGCCATGGCCCAATTGACACGAGCCGCGTCCGAGACCCTGTCGCAACAGCCTCGAGACATCCAGCGGAGCCAACTGGCTGCGCAACTGTGGCTGGGTGACATGGTGCGTGAGTCAGTTCGTCACAACCGTCGGGGGGATTATCAGGCTTTGCGGGAATATCTCGATGGACAGCGAAAGCACTTCGCGCGTTACTGCCAGGGGCTGCCCGAAGGCCCTCGCATGATTCGACAGTTCGAGCAGCTGTTCGGCCGCACACAGCGCCCAATGCGAGAACGATCCCTCAAAGAGATCGCCCTGCGGCACTACAAGTCCTCGCGCAGCGAAGTCGACCACCGCAGCGAGCGGCGTCCCGATTGGGACGAGTATTTGTCGGAGTAGGCGGCAGGACCGGGGCGGGTGAAGATCGTCTGTCCTCAAAAGCTGGAGATTGCTGCGATGAACCGCCAGGACAAGATCATTCAGTTGGAATTGGCTGGGGATTTTGCGGGGGCCGAGAAGCGGGCGCGAAAGTGGACCGTCGACGAACCCGGGGAGATGTGGTCGTGGCTGATGCTGGCCGAGACGCTCATGTTTCAGAACCGTATGGACGAATCGCTCGAAGCGATGGAGCGGCCCACGGGCGAAGATCGCCACCATCCCATGTTCTATCGACTCGTTGTACTGGCAGGACTGCGGGCGAAAGCCTTCACCGCGGCACACGGCGGATTGTTCGCCGCCCGCGTCGCGGGTTTGCCCGAAGCGATCCTGTCCGACCTCGAAACGGCTGTAACCAAGCAGGGCCTACTGTCGCTGGAAGGAGCGTTTCCTGACACGGAGAACCCGGACGAGCGCTGGCGGACCTTACTTCCCCCGATGTGGCACCGGCAGAAACAGGCGGTACGGTTGTCGTGGGGAGCGGTGGGCGACTTGGTCTGGGTCTTTCACACGGACTTTCTGGATCTGTCTATCCGGTTTCAGCGCGGTGAAAAGGCGACCGCCTGGAAGTTGTTCCCCGCAGCGTATGAGTTCGTGAACGAGAGGAACGCCGGCGCATCGCGATTACCGCTGCATCGGCGCAAGCCGCAGCCACAGATGCTCCAATGCTGGTCAGCGCTGCGAATCGCGGCGTCGCTGCACTTGTTTGGAGCGTTCCCGGACATGTCGGCACCCAACACCATGCGTTTCAACAGTCAATACGAATGGCTGGAGGTGGGCAGTCGTCACGAGGGCAGCTATGCGGTCTTCAATTCAACCGGTCTGGCCTCCGGGGTACAGGATATACTGAGCCGAATCCCGGAACCGAGCGTATCTCTTGAGGGGCCTGACGATCGGATAGCAGAGGCCTTTCCGTGGTTAAGCCACAGCTTGGCGGACGACGTGATGCAGCGGCTGGGTATTTGCACAGTCGCGCGTTGATCTGTTTCTGACTTCACCTGCAACACGTGATCGAACGAGGAACGCATGTCCAAGACATTGATTATCTGCGAAAAAGGGCGAGTAGCCTCAGCCGTCGCGCAGGCGCTGTCGGTTGGTCACGGCAACAACGGAATCTGGGAGAACGCGGACTGGGTTGTCGCCGCCGCTCGAGGCCACTTGCTTGAACTGGCGCCCCCGGCGTTTTACGACGCCCGATATGCGGAATGGCGCCTCGAGGATTTGCCGATCATTCCCTCGGA
>CAIPEB010000491.1 GCA_903863885.1 uncultured Planctomycetaceae bacterium
AGGCAAGAGTCGCCACCTTTATATCCATGCTTGGCATTTTCCCGCGGAGAGTCAAGAGACCGCGGACGCCTCGTTTCGGAGAGCGGCTCGTCTTGCGGCCGAATCGCTCTGCGAGCGTGCCGGCTGAAAGACGTTAGGATTCCAGTTTACCGACTCTGGTCATACAGTCTTTCTTTCGTTGCGACTCGCCTATCAGGACCGGCATCCGGATCTTACGCGGCATCCCCGGAACAAAGCCGCCGCGCCGTTGAATCGTCTCTGGATTGGCACAATCGCGCCGGCGAGTGCACCCTCGATCCGAAACTTGTCCGCGGGCTCGGCTGGCAATAGAGTGGCCATAGCTGCCCGCCATGAGGCTCTGCGCTGCGCAGTGGGAAAATCACAGCCAGCGTGCCTGCGGGCAGATCTGCGCGTTTCCGGGCGTCAGACAGAGTGGTTTGATGCTTTGGAAGGTGCAAGAAAAGAACCCCGCAAGCTTATCGACCGGTGCCGAGGTGTGCGAGTTTGTGTCACGGTTGCAGCTTTGGCGTTGCCGCCGAATACGGTCGGCAATTCCGCGACTCCAAAGATCCTCCAGAGTCACGAACGCCTTCGCGGAAGAAGCTGTCAAGCTTCAGCGCGTAGTCGGGTGCGAACGTGGTTTCCACGTGGCCGGCATCGGGAACCAGCCACAACTGCGCGTGTGCGCCCACTGCATCGTGGATGAGCACGGATTCGGTAAACGGGATCAGGCGATCTTGCTGGCCGTGAATGAGAAGCAGCGGCCTCTTTCGCAGCGCACTTGCACATCGCGTTGTGTCATTGTCTCCGAAATCACTCCGTGTCCAGAGCCGGGCCCAAAACCGGCCTTCGCCCCAGACGAGCGACTCGAATGGACCGAAGAACCGGAGAAAACGGTGGTGCGCGATGCTGCGCAGACTTGAAAACGTCGAGTCCAGGACGACCTTGTCGAAGATGTCATATTCAAATACGGCACGGGCCACTGCGGCGCCGCCCATCGAATACCCGAGGGCATAGATCGGTTGCCCCGGGTGCCTGTTTGCCAGCCAGTCGTATGCCGACTTGACGTCCCGCGACTCGAGCAGCCCGTATGTCGACAGCTGACCGCCGCTATCGCCGTGGGCTCGGAAGTCGAAAATCAGGACTGAATAGCCTCGTTCGTGCAAGGAAGCAACCGGCGTCAGGAAATTCTGCTTGTTCGCACCCAGCCCGTGCGCGATGACAATTGCCGGTCCTGGTGTCATCTCCCCGGGCACGTACCAGGCACTCAATGAAATTCCATCCGATGTCAGTGCAACTTTCTCGAATTGCATGCCGAGACTTGCCGGCGTTTCCAGACAACGGATGCGCTGCGGATGAACGTTGATGGCCACAATCATGAAAGGAAACAAGACGAGCAGGACAAATGGAAGCCGAGCGGATTGGATGACAACCGCCTGCCAGGACGGAGGGATGGTTTTCGCAATCCACTGCATCCCAGCGGTGAATGCCGCATCGACCGCGTGAAGCCACGCCAGCAACAGCATGAGGGCCGCGGTGTCAAAACAGAACGCGGAAAGCGGGTAGCTTCCCGATGCCAAAGTCGCCAGGATGAAGCCCCGTCCCGCCACGAGCGTTACGATCAATGTGAACACCGCAACGGAGCGCCAGAGCAATGTGCGTCGGGTCATCAGAACGACCTGCAGATCGTCGATCAAACACACGCCGGTTCAAAACGATCTTCCCCAACACGAATTGAACCCGTCGCGAGTGACTTTGTTTCTGACGGAACCCGCCGAAGTTCGCGATGTCACAACCGTCAGCCAGAGCAGGACCTTTCCGTTTCGTCGCCAGTTTTGGCAGTCGGCTCAACCTCGTTTGCGAGTCGCGCGAGGTTCTGTTCGTTTGCTGGCACAACGATGTGCCGAATGGCTTCGGCGATCTTCTCGTCGGAAAACGACTGACGCCATTCGACTTGCGTACCTCCGGCACTGGGATGCAGGTCGATCGATAGCGAGAAACTCGGCTGGGAAACGTGCCGGATAACGACACGCTGGTTCGGGACAATCTCTGAAAACTGGGACTGATTCGGGTAGCTTGTGCCATCGGGACCATGCATTGTGAAGTGCCAGTTGCCTCCAACTCGGAACTCGAATACCGAAAAAGAGTTGGTGAAGCCGTCCGGCCCCCACCACCTGGCGAGCCTCTGTGGATCCTCGATGGCGGCAAAGACCGCCCCTGGGGATGCGTTGATCTGGCGTCCGTGGGTGAACGTGGTCATTCTATTGTCCCCGGCCTTCGGTTGATCGTCGAACTGACAGAACATCATTTATCGCGCCAACGATGAGGACAACCCGACGCGACCTGTTTTATCATTCTCTGTGATTTGCTTGACCCTGGCCCGAGTTATGCGTCCCCGTCATCCTTGCTCATGTGCCATGAAGGCCGAAGCAATATCCACACTTGCCCCGCCCGCCTTGTACGCAGCTTCGCCACGGCGTACCGAGCTCGCGGGTGGATAGTACGGGCCGGTAGGCAGGTGATGGCTCGCAGCAGCGGAGCGGGGCCAAACCCGAGCCAGGCTCCGGGCAGCTTTCTGGAGGGCAGTTGTATGCGTTTCCGCCGAAGTCCAGAATGAAATGAGCAGCGTTCGAGTTCAATCGACCGCTTGGACATTCATGGCAAACATCGTGAATCGTGGAAGTGGAGTGAAAAACAGATCATGAACAAAACCTCACGGTGCGGGTTGTGGGTGGCAATCCTCCTGTGCATTCCCGGCAGTTGCGCCGCGGCTGAAGACGGTTTTGTCTCTCTGTTTGACGGGAAAACTCTCGACGGGTGGGACGTCAACCATATGCCGAAAGATGCACAGCTCGCACGTACGGCTTGGAGCGTCGATAACGGCACCCTGCTGGCGGATACCACCGGACATGAAGAGCATTTCTACATCCTCTTGGCCACGAAAAAGGAGTACGGCGATTTTGTGCTGCGTCTCCGATTTCAAGTCGAACGGGGAGTGACTGGCAACAGCGGCATTCAGATTCGAAGTCGCTACAACTCCGAGACCGGTTGGATGCAGGGACCGCAGCTGGACATTAATCCGCCCAGTCCGGAACTCACCGGCAAGTTGCGGAATGAAGGGCCCGGAGAGCATCGCTGGCTTTCCAACGAGCCGGTGGCGAATCCGAAATTCTTCTACGCGAACGAAGGAAACGGATGGAATGACCTGGAAATCACCGCTCAGGGAATGCACATTCGATCCGTGCTTAACGGCGTGACGGTAGTGGATTACGACGGTTCGGGCGTGTTGGACGACCAGCTTCATAAACAGCACAACGTTGGAACCCGAGGAGTGATCGGGCTGCAGATCCATTCGTTCCACCAGATGAAGCTACGATTCAAGGACATTCGAATCCGCGAGTTGTAAGAGATGGCGGTCCATCTGCGTACAGGACTATGTAAGTTCGGATGGTATGAACTGCGTTTCCCGTGACACTCGGCAGAGAACACCTGCGCTTGTGGTTGCGCACACACATTTCCGGCAACCGAGTGAATTTCGCTCGAGGATGCAAATACGATGGGACAGACAACCTGGCCCCTTGCCGCAATTACCTTCTTTGCTCTGTGTTTTAACGCTTCTTCAGACGAAGCAGCTCCAAACAGCCCTGCGTCACCGGCAGCGACGCCAAAGAAGGCGGAGCCGGTAACGGTGAAGGGGCGTGTCCTCTATTACGACGGCGCGCCTGCCGCCAACGCCTCGGTATTTCTTCCGGGGGCCGTGTCCACGACGATCGGTGATGGCAAGGCATGGCAAGGCATCCGATCGGACATGATGGAAGACAAATCGGTCGCGAAGACGACCACCGATGCCGACGGTCGGTTTGAACTGTCCGGCGGCGATGCGACGCGAATCGTCGTGTCCGCGCCCCGCCTTGATTTCTGGGTCGTACCCGCGCCAAAGGACGCGGCAGGCAAGGACTCTGAGTTCACGATCAAGCTTCCTGCTCCGGGACGGCTGGTGGTGAAGTACGACATCCCCGGTGGTGCCTCGGAGGCGAAGTTGTTTCTGCAAGTAAACACGTGGGATTCACCGCTTTCACGCGGACTTCAATGCACTCCCGGTCCCGTCGTCGCGAACAAAGGTCAGGTCGTGCTCGACAATCTCCCGCCCGGCGAATGCTATTTGGACCGAGAGAAGAACATCGCATGGGGCACTTACTTTTGCGACCGCCGGCGTCTGACTATCGAGTCGGGCAAGACGTTGGAATGCAGTTTCATCCGCGACCGCGGCACGGCAGTGGCCGGGCAGGTTGTCGGTTTGAAGCAGGAGATGCGCGCCAGCGTCAGCGGCGCCGCCGATAGCGCCGGTGTGCTCGTTTCTGTCCGTTCGCCCGAAGCCAAAGACGGTGTGCTAAGCGACTTTGAGTTCCCGCTGTTCGACATTCTGAAATGTGGACTCGACGGCCGCTTCAAGACGGAGCAGTTGTTGCCGGGAAAGTACGCGATCGTCGTGGAAGCATGGCTTCCCGAAAAACCCGAGGAAATGGGAAGCAGCGGTATCCGCCGTTCGTCGTTCATCGGCTCGACCGTCATCACCGTGCCCGAGGTTGGCCCTCCGTTGCCGGTGACGATCGAACTGAAGCCACGCGAGAAATTGTCGCCGTCGAGACCACGCAACGACGAAAAAACGTCCCCGAACGGTTAGCCTCGCGTTCACGATGTTGAACCGGGTGCGTCGGCCAACCGGGAAAGTGCTTGTCAACGGGCGTCGGGCAGATACCCTTTGAAATCAACCGACGCCGGGTCGGGATTCCGGTAGGTGATGGGCTTCGGATCGAGCCACTCGACCACCGTGTCCTTGATCGAATAGGCGAAGAAGTGATTTCCCCTTGGGTTGTAGTGGCCGATGAGATATTGCTTCATGTAATCGTCGTACGGCAATTTCTGTTTCCGGAAATCACGAAGCTGGACTTCGTTCATGTCGAAGTAGTTGAACTTCTCCCGAATCAGGTACTCGACCACCGGTTGGTCGTGTCGTTTCCCGCTTTGTCTCAACTCGTTCATCACGCGGTACGGGTCGAACAACACCACGAGCAACCGCTTGTTGTTCTGCTGGGCGAACTCTCGAGCCTTGGCCAGCACAAACGTTGTGGCACGCAGGGAATAGCGGTCAAGCAGCTCCCCGGCCTGGGCCGGCAGATCCTGTTCGCGGTCCCAGTTTACGGGGAACTCCAGGCGGGCGGCCAGTTCGTCGATCGCCCGGCGATCCAGGCTTTGAATTAGTCCCAGTTTGAAGGCGAATAGTTGCAGCGCCCGATCGTCTTTGAGCAGGTCCACCATGCGCTGGGGATCGGTCATCTGATACAGCGCCTCGCGCGTGGGCAGCAGATTCTCTTTCTCCACAAAACGGCCCGTCGCCGTATCCAGTTCGACGTTGGGCCAGAAGTTGTTGTGGAAAGCACTGCCGCCCTGATGATTCCACCAGCGGAAGATGATGGCGTGGCGGCAGCGGAGCAGGCTGCGGGTGTGATCGTCGCCCCAAATATAGAAGATGACGTACGGGGCCCCGTGGTCGGTGCGCTCTTCACGGATCATCCGGCGGTACGCCTGGTAGACGCCGTATCCGCCCATGCCGTAATTCCGGATCGGTTCGCCCAGATGGCCCGCCAGGTACTCCTGCCACGTTTCGCCGTCGCTGACCTGGTGACACTGCGTGAAGCTGTCTCCGTACGTATTGATCCGGCATTTCCTGCCGGCGTACATGAAGGACGTTCGGGAGCCGTCGGCCTGAACCGTGGAGATCGTCGCACTATTGTCGATCCCGTCTTGCGGAAGGTAATTGCCCAGGACGTAACCCAGCTCCGGATCATACTGCGCCCAACTGGGCCCCTGCAGGAACCGGTCGATGACTGCTTTCGAGACGGCACTCTGGCGCAAGTACTCCTCGAAGGAGGGCTTCTTCGTTTCCGGCGCGTCGGCCGCCCAAGAGGACATTCCGAGCAGGCATAGCCAACTCGCCGCACAGACGAACTGAGCACATCTCACGGCATTTCGCTCCTTATTTCATCGCCGGACGCCTCTCGCAAACGATGCCGAGGCTGCATTGTCTGCGATTCAAAACGCCGGAACAAGCACAACCGGCTTACGGGGGCCGGGCACAGATGCAGCCCCGCTGATTACCTGTCGGTTTTCAGATAACTGATACGTCGAGGCGGTTGCTGACGAGTTCACACACTGTTTGCGTGTCCGCCGGACTCTTGGGGAGGTGCGCTGAACCTGCTCGGAACCGTCACTTGCCGGTCCTGTTCACCTTTGCGGCCTTCTCCCAGAACGTTTCGTTCATTCCGGAACAGAAGGCAAGCAGCAGTTTCTTCATTTGCTCCCGTTTTGCATTCAGCACTCGGTCTTTCCTGCATCGGTTTTCGACGAATTGTGAATCGACGATCATGTTGGCAAACAGTTCGGCCTTGTCCTCTTCCACCGCGGTGGTGGAGTAGTGATTCAAAAAGCCGGGAAACTCGTCCGTCAGCAAGGAGGTCTGTGGTATGTCTTGAGCGGCTTTTCCGCCGCTTCCGTACTGAAAACTGTCGGGATTCAAAGTCTCCCATCGCTCATCCTGATACACGCTCCCATCGTCCCGGTAGTCGATGATGTGGAAGAACTCGTGGTGAATTACCTTCCGGAGGTAATTCCTGCTGTACGTTCCGCGGCTGACGTCCAGGTAGAGCGTGTCGTGTTCGTAGTCCGGAATGGCGTTCCTCAGCTGATCGGCAAAAGACAGCTCGCGACAGAGAACCACGCATTTCAGCTGCGCCCTCGCAATCAAGTCTGGCGGGTAAAGGCCGAACTCCGTACAGAACAAGCTGACGTAGGCCTGCAACTCCATCTTGCCTGCGCTCTTGCCGTTGATCGTGCCGTGCGTTGTCCTGACCGGGAAGGACGGATCGGCCATGACAATCTCGAGCCTATGGGTCTCGGCGATCTTCGCAATGTCCCCGAGAGGGTCCGGAGGCAAGTCTATCTGTGCGCGGGCAGCGCCAGAATGAGAAACCACGGCCAGCAGGGCTGCCGAGAGAGTGTACGCCATCAAGTTCATACGGGTCATGTGGTACCTCTGCCGAACGACCAGGCTCAGCAATCATAGGAATTCTGCCACGCGAGTCCCAAGCCGAATAGGCCCGCACTCGGCGAATGACGACGGGTTGTGCATCCCGGCTCCGCCCGAACCGTCATTTGTGAAGTTGACATGAAGCGATGTTGCCACGCAGGATGGGAATGCGGAGCCATTTGGCGGAGACGGGAGGACGGAGGCCGGAGCATGAAACGGCCCCCACGATTGAAGTGTCGGCAAACGGAGAACAAGTTCCATGGCGACTGCGGAAAAACTCGGCGGGAATTGGGTCATAGTACGGAACGATGCCACGACCGTGGATGAGGCAGACGGCAGTACTTCGACAGCGGATGACGACACCATTCGTCTGTTTTGGACAGGCGATCGATGGTCCGCGCAATACGGGTTGGCCAAGCAGTTTCTGTCGAAGAAGGACGCGGAGGCGTATCTTGCTCTGCATTTTGACTGCATCGGCTGATTGATTTCGTCGGGCGAATCCGGCAATTGTTCGAGCACATCCCGCAGTCCTCTGAAGATTGGACGGGTAGCCGGCGGAAGTGTTGGGTCGGTGTTCGAGTGATCTCTTCGCCTTGTGGATTTCAACAACGTGCGAGGTCACGACGCACTCGAGCCGCATTGATGAAATGATCACGGGGTGGAAGTGTCCGGAGTCGTGCGGGAATCTGGACTTGGCGGTCGCCGGCCTGCGATAATTGCAATTCGCCACTGCGGTCATTCCGCCGGATTTCAACCAGCGGGATGGCGGCGGTATGGAGAAATTGACACCCAGACATGAAGACTATTCGCGATCGGGAAAGCGTGGAAGCCATCATGCGAAAGCGGCAGGAGTTGCAATGAGCAGCCCGGCGGAAGAAAAGTGGCGGGCCGCTTTGCCCAAGGCGGACTTTTTCGTCAAGTCGATCGAAGTCATGGCGTCATTCGACCGCCTGATGGTCACGCTTTTTTCGACTCTGATCGCGGGCATCGTGGCGCTGTTGATACAAGAAAACGTAACGTTTTGGATCAGTGCACCGCTCGTCCTCGCCGGGGCCTGCTTTGGCATCGGGCTCTTTCACACGCTTCTTCACATTTCCTCCATGAGCAAAATGCTGTTGTTGGCCGAGTGGCTCGCAAACGGGACCGAAGTAGTACCGCAGGCGTTGAACATCGAGGATCACACCTTTCCGGCGCTGCTCCGCACTCAAGCGTATGCTCAGCGGGCGTTTGCCTCACAACTTGTCCATCTGCTGCTGGGGACTTTTTTCGCGGCGATCGGGGCAGTCGTGCATCTTTGGGAGTACTCCTGGCGGGGCGGCATCGTCGCACTGCTGGTGCTCGTTTTGCTGTTTGTCATTGCTTCTCTGATCCTCACCTGGAGACAAACACTGCGACAGTTCCACTCGCGTTCAATGGCGAGTGCGGAAGAAGAGCTGCCGCACACGACCCATCGAAGTTGAACTCCAAGCCGCCGGCGTCGGGTTGCGAAGAAGTGCGTCGTGGTAGTGCGGCGATCGCTGACAGTGGAGTCCAGTGATCGTACGAAAACGCCTGGAGTCGCGCGGGGACCGCACAAAGACAGACGCGGGGTTTAATCCACGACGGGCAGATCGGGGGGCTTCCGGCATCCGGCGTCGCTTTTTCACCCTGCCCGGCATTGCCACACATGCAGACTCCGTGCGAGCACCCGGTGCCTGCGAAATCACCGCGACAGCAGGCCGTTAGCTTGGGCGCTTTGCCCTGGAAAAAGACTGGCGAAACAGGGCTGTGTGTGCCGATTTAATCGATTATACCGGTCGTAGGGCTTCGGTCCGGGATAGCTCGAGCGAGTTCAACACCAACTGCAAACGGCTCTTGGAACAGTTGGAGGGGAGCGGCATCAGGACCTGAGTGTCCCGTTCTCCGTGAACGTGGATTCGTGCTGTCACCTCGGCCAGTTCGAGGGGAAGGCGATGGCGATGCATGGCATGGGCCGACGGTCCCGCAGGCTCGCGTGTGCGGTCTGTGCCGTGTTGGTATTAACAACAGGCATCGGACGAAGCGAGGCTCCGAGCGACGAGGATCTTTCGGCGCGCATGAGTCGTCTCGAAGAAATCAACGAGACGCTGCTGCGCCAGAATAGCCGGCTGGAAATGGAAATCGAGTCGCTGAACGCGGCAATCCAGGGACGCCGGGATATCCCACAAGGCGACCGGCGGAATACAGTTACCGCCGAAACGGGGGCTGACCAGGACGCAATCAACTTGCCACAAGGCACGGCGGCCGGTGCGCAGGCGAACGCACCCGTTGCCGAGCCGGCGCCGCAGTGGGGAACCGGCGCCGCGGAAGAAGCCAATGCTCTTGATCCAACAATCCAGGCGATCATCGACAAGCTGACGTGGAGTAAGGGCGACTTCAGGATCGTCCCGTTCGGCACGCTGGAATGCCAGTCAGTGGGCGCCAGCGATTCGGTCACCGGCCGCGCTGTGGTGAATTTTGTCAATCCCGACTCTGCGGTGTCGCAGCCGGAGTTCAACATTTTCGGGCAGACTTCCACTCTGGGGGCCGACTTTAAAGGACCGGAAGTACTCGGAATGCAATCCGGAGGGCGGATCCTCACGGCCTTTGTGGGAGATCGGCCATTGCTGAACCAGTCGACACCGTTGTTAGTCAACGCATACGGCGAACTGACCAACGAGAATTGTCGCTTTCTTTTCGGTACTTTCTTTCCGATCATTTCCCCGCTCAGCCCCGATTCGGTCGCCTTCGCTCCCGGCGTGGCAACCGGCAATCTCGGCGTGTTCCGCGGCCAATTGCGCGGCGAGCGATATCTGCGATTCGATGAAGCAATGCAACTGACCCTGCAGGCAGGAATCACCCAGCAGGTGGTCAATGACTTCGTGCCGTTGGCCGGCTTGGGCGCCATCGGGTCCGACAACGGTTGGCCGAATATCGAGACTCGCGTGGCGTTGGCCCTGGGCACTCAGGACCAGACCACCAAGGAACGGCCCGTCGAGTTTGGACTGGGGGGCGTGATCGGGCAGGCCCGGGCCGTGGCGGGTGATGTGGGACGGGTCTCTGATACCTGGGGCATCGCCAGCGATTTTCGGGCGAAACTCACGAACTGGTTCGGGTGCAAGGGAGAAGTCTACACCGGCCAAGCGTTGGGAACATACGGCGGTGGAATCTCGCAGAGCCTCAACGTGCTCGACGGCGCCCCGATTCGCTCAACCGGCGGGTGGGGCGAAGTCTATGTTAAGCCCGGCCCGAAAGCCATGGCTTCTGTGGGGTACGGCATCGACGCCCCGCTCGAAGAAGATCTGGCTCCATTTAATCGGGCCAGGAATGAGTACTATTTCGGGGCGGTCTTCTACGACGTGACCCGGTTTCTGAATATCGGGGCCGAAGTCGACTACCGCCGGACGGCGTACATGCTGCCCAGCACGGACAACGATGCGGTGGTCTACTACTTCAGAGCGCGGCTGAAATTCTAAGAAAACAGAGCGAAAGAAAAAGTCGACGAATTCGTTTGTGTGGCACTGGCTGTGCCAGTGGAAACGGTCCTTGCCAACGACCTCCAATATCCGGACCTGAGAGTGTCCGCCACGAAGAGAAAAGTCCAAAGGACGAAGAGGTAATGCCGGCAGGATTCTCGAACAATGCAACACCTGCTGAACAAGTTAGCACGCGGGATACCCGGCTCGGGTGACTGGACCGGTTGGCGGATGGAGATGACCAAATTCAGGCCGTCTTGGTCAGGCAAGCTGTGAGTGTTTGATGGCATGACCGCTTACACTTACAGAGCCAGAAGTGGCACTCAAAACAGCAGGCAAGGGTGTGACCGCCGTTCCCATTGGCAGAGCCAGATAGGACAC
>CAIPEB010000492.1 GCA_903863885.1 uncultured Planctomycetaceae bacterium
CTGCTTGCACGAAACGCGTCTTGGCGTCGCCGTCGACCCACTTCAACGTCATGCTATCCCCGTCGATCCGGTATTTCATAAACGTGTATTCAGTCGCCGCGTCGGAATTCCAGCCTTTCTCTTCCAGTTGTTTGATCTGCCCTTCCTTGCCTTCAAAGCAATTCAGGTACGTTCCCACGCCGATCGTCGTGGGAAATACCAGAAACTCGCACTGGGTCAGCTTGCCATCGGGCTTGTGCGTGATGCCCGTTACATGCAGCACCGATGCCGGGAGTTTGTCCCCCACGCTGCCAAGGTGATAGTAGGTGGTTTCGCCGGAGTCGTCCCGGTACCTCCACACTCCGACCAATTGCGGATCGGCCTTGGATTTCAGGGGATCGGAAAGGGGTTGTTTGGAGTCGTGGCAGGAAGTGATCAGCAGGCAGCAGACGGCCAGCGACAGACACTGCAGACTTTGTCTCGCGTTCATGGGTTGGCCCCTTTTCCCGAGTACTGGCATAACCTGTCGTGCTTCATTCGACACCGTAGGCATTCTAGCGTGACTGGCCTGTGCGGACGACGAACACTGCTGCACGGTCCGTTCCCGTCGCCTTGTCCGTGCCGAGCCGTGGCAATTCGTGCCGCGTTGCTCCGTTTCTCGAACCCCTGGAGACCCCACCCGATGAATGTGCCGCTGCTGACCGCCATGTCATTCGCGTTGCTTTTTGCCGTCGCTGCACTGTGCCGAGAAATCCGGTTGCGGCGTGCCCTGCAGGAACTCTTGCGTCGAATGTTCACCCATTGGAGGACCCACCCGCATGCAAAGACTCGTCTTCGTGATCCTCTGTATCGTCCTGGTAAGCCTGATAGTCGGTTGTGAAACTCCCGACCAGCGACTGACGGAGTTCGTGACCACGTCCACGTCCCAGCAGGCCCTGCAGAATCGTGAAATGGCCGACGTCACTCGCACAGCGGCCGAGCATCACCGCCTGGTCGTCGAGGCCGTGGAGAAATCCCGGCAGGAAGTGGTGAATCTGCAGCAAGATGTCCAAGTGGAACTCCGGCAGCTGGATGCCGAGCGAAAATCGATGGCCGAGAGCCGCCGGAGAGAGTCGCTGCTGGTTCCTGTGATCAATCATCTGGGCTTGCTGCTCGTGGCGGTGCTCCCGCTGGCCTTGTGCTGGTATCTGCTGCACGGTCTTTCCAGCCGCGGCCAGGAGGATGCCGTGTGTGACATGCTGATCCAGGAGTTGATCGCGGAGCCACTGCAAAACCTGCCAGGCCCCGAGCCGAAGGCTGCCATCGAACACGCGGCAAATCCCCAAACACCGGCAACTGACCACGCCTCCAATTGAACATCGAAACCTTGCCGTGGAACCCATTCACTGTTTAACGAAAGGAGCATTTGCGTTGAGCCACATCGTTTCAATTCAGACCCAGATCCGGGACGCCAACGCGGTCCGGGCTGCCTGTCAGCGTCTCGGCTTGCCGCAGCCGACCAGCGGCACGCACCGAATGTACAGCGGCCAGGTCGCCGGTCTGGCGGTGCAACTGCCCAAGTGGGTTTATCCGCTCGTCTGTCAGGTTGATACCGGCCAGTTGCAGTTCGACAACTATCACGGCCGTTGGGGCGACCCAAAACACCTCGATGCCTTTCGTCAGGCGTACGCGGTCGAAAAAGCGAAGATCGAGGCCCGTCGCAAAGGACATGTCGTGACCGAACAGCCGCTGGCCGATGGGTCGATCAAACTGACCATCCATGTGGGAGGTGCCGCGTGACGACGAAAACCATCGAGATCATTGTATCGCCCACCGGGGAAACGCGGCTGGAAACCAAAGGGTTTGCCGGATCGTCCTGCCGGGACGCGAGCAGACTCATCGAAGAAGCTCTTGGCCAGCGAAGTGACGAGCGGTTAACGCCTGAATTCCACGCCTCGCAGTCGACCGGCCAGCAGGTCCGTCAGCAGAGTTGATTGCAGCCGACGACGGCACCATCGCTGGGCTTGGTTGATCGAAACCGTAAACCACTTTGCGAGCAACAAACATGATTGATACCGTCAAACCGAAGTTCTCCTTGGGCCTTGTTCTGGCGTCGCCCGCTGCACTCGCCGTTCTGAAGGACGCCGGGAAATTGCCGAGCGAGTTTCTCGACCGGCACGCCAGTGGTGACTGGGGCGAGTTGCCCGACGGGGATCGCCAGCTCAACGACGAGGCACTGCGAGACGGTTCGCGGCTCCTTTCCGCGTACGTCGTGCACGGCGGTAAGAAGATCTGGATCATCACTGAAGCGGCCGATGATCAGGGCCAGCGGGAGGCGACGACCATCCTGCTGCCGGAGGAGTACTGAATCGCCAAGACATCGCTTTGTTCCGAGCGGTCCTTTTCGTTCTTCGCTCGCCGCTACCAGCGATGCCCCTGAAGACCAGTCTTCCTCCGGTCTCCGCCGGGGCCTCACAAACATTGCCGCATAGGGGGCCTCGCACCGGCGGTATGCTGCAAGTATGCGGTGGCTTAGTCGCGTCGTGCCACCACTTCTGACGAGGTAGTCTGCAGCACCGCATTACGTTTGCTGATCGCCCGGAGCGGCTTGGCAACTGGCCTCGATGCTCTCAAGTTTGTTCAACAGATCCGCGATGCGGCGTGTGGAGACGTCGATGTCGTCCGCTGAGGAGATTTGTACCTCAGCTACCACGAGCGACCATCGGCTCTTCGGTTCCCGGCAGTACGCGTCGAAAGGAGGCTGTCGCAATGACTGTTTCACGGCTGCGGCAATTCCAGGCAGTGTATCGGGCACATAGACGTTAAGCGTAAGACGCCCGTCTGTCACGATCTCCGCGTTCTTCGGAAGGAACCAGATGCGAGCATGCTTGTCGCGGCTCTCCTCCTCTGGGCCGACCCACCAGTATCGGTAGAGCGACGTTGTTTGATCTCGAAAGCGTGCACTTTCAGGCAAATATTCTCTGATCCCTTCAGCGAGGAGGTCCAGACGCTGATTCACCTCCCTCTCAAAGATCGACTGCATTTCTGCAATCAGTCGTACGTTTTGGGCGTAGAGCACGGCTGCTTCACTGAAACTGCGGAATTCGCTCACCTCGCTGCCTCCTCGGGAACGAGCAAAAGAAAGCTCATCAGGTTGATGGTATGCGTCACTATCTGAGCCCGTGCGGCGGCGTCCTCCCGCAGCAAACGGCAGAGGCCCCTCACGTCCGGTTGCGGCTGAACCGCACAGGTTGCCAAGTGGGTGATCACAAGTTTGTAGAGAGTCTTGACGTCCTCGTTCAGAACAACGGCCTGGAGTCCAGCCGCAAATGCAATGGCTATCTCCAGGTAACTTACCGCGACGGCTGCGGCAGCCGCGGGGCTGGATCTGTCGGGTGTCAGGTAGACCATCACGGTAGCGAAATTCTCCGGCAGGCCGAGTGTACTGCGTACTGCTTTGGGATAGGCGACGGTTTGATTCTCGCCAGTTGGTGTCTCGTGTTCGCCAGTTCCGGTCTTCGCCTCAACTACCACCAGCAGATTGTCGTACTGCAGTACGAGATCGGGAATGGCCTTCACGAACGTAACAAACTGTGTACGTGGCTGAGCGGGTACCTTCCGGTCGCCGAAGTCCGGTACTCCAAAAATCGCCAGCAAAGACCTTTGGCAAGCCAAAGCCGCTGCAATGTCGGTCTTTGGATCGAGACACCAAGCGATCAGTTCTGTGTACGAGTTCTCTACGTAACTCAGGCCAGCCACCTGCAACAGATCGCATTTCTCCGGCAATAACCAGGTCTGTAAGCAGGCCAAACGCTTGCGAATATGCGGAAGCTGTTTGGCGACCGCCTGCTGCAGCAGGTCTTCTGCGTGGTCGACAAAATCGCGGAAGCTGGCGAGGGGCGTTTCCTCTTGCAGGTTGGCCAAGAGCCCTCGCGAGACGTCCGCGAATTTCCTGAATTCGTCCACGAGCCTCGAACTCGTCGACATCGCTGTCTCCTCGTATTGGCGTGCCGGACCGGTCGCCGATGTCTGCGGGCCATAACTTACCACCCCATGTGAGCCAAATCCATGAAACTCGCTGAATGCTTGACCGAGTACATCTCGGCCTGTTTTACGGGACTCTGGATCGAGTCCCACGAGCACGACGACGCGTTGACCGAAATCACGCAGTTTTGCCATGACCACGGCTGGCGACTGGCCACGTGGGACATCGAGCAGGGCCTGCAGATTCCCGGTCAATCCACAGGTACCGATGCAGCGGGGACGGATCCCCTGGCTGCGATCCGCACCCTCAACACGCTGGCCAGCACGGACAGTTCCGCGATCCTCGTCCTGGCCAACTTCCACCGCTTCTTGAACTCGGCTGAGATCGTCCAGGCTCTGGCTCGGCAGATTACCAGCGGCAAACAGAACCGTACCTTTGTGGTGATCCTGTCGCCGCTGGTGCAGATCCCAGTCGAACTGGAAAAGCACTTTGTTGTGATCCAGCACGACTTGCCCACGCGGGAGCAACTGGCCGAAATCGCGAGCGGCATCGCCACCGAAACGGGCGAACTGCCGGACGGCTTGGAACTTGATCGCGTCCTCGATGCAGCCGCTGGCCTGACTCGATACGAAGCCGAAGGAGCCTTTTCGCTCTCGCTGGTCCGTGATCGCCAGATTCGGCCCCAGGCCGTTTGGGACTTGAAGTGCCAAACGTTAAAGAAAAGCGGCTTGGTCTCGCTGCACCGCGGCAGCGAGGCGTTCGACCAACTGGGCGGCCTGGATGCCCTCAAGGGCTTCTGCTCGCGGATCATGCGGAACCAAGGACATGGCAATCCGCTCA
>CAIPEB010000493.1 GCA_903863885.1 uncultured Planctomycetaceae bacterium
CTCCGCGTTCCCATCCGAGTTTCGCCCATTTGTCGCGGATCGCACCGTGGACCTCGAACGCGCCGGTCTTCGGCGTCCAGTAGATTGACCCGCCCTGGAACACGGTGAATCGTCCGACGCCGTCGGGCGTTTTGGTTTCGTCGGAGATTGGATATCCGAGAACGCCGCGTTCCCATCCGAGCTTGGCCCACTTGTCGCGGATCGCACCGTGGACTTCGAACGCGCCGGTCTTCGGCGTCCAGTAGATCGACCCGTTCTGGAACACGGTGTATCGTCCGACGCCGTCGGGTGTTTTGGTTTCGTCGGAGATTGGATATCCGAGAACTCCGCGTTCCCAACCGAGCTTCGTCCACTTGTCGCGTATCGCACCGTGGACCTCGAAGGCTCCGGTGGACGGACTCCAATATATGGACCCGCCCTGGTAGTGCCGATATCGGCCCGCGCCATCGGGGCATGTCCGTTCTTCAGTGGTCGCAGCGCCCAGAATACTGGATCTTCCACCAAGCGATTCGTATTTCTGATCGATTGCCGAGCGCTTCGTCGTTTCCCATCCGACATCGCTCAGGCCGGCCCAGTCCAAAGTGGTCATGGTCCTGCGCTCGCCCCAGGGCGTGGTTGGATCCATGATCGTCTCCCGGCCGTCCGACCGCGTACCGTCGGCCCAATGGTCGCCCATGGCATCCATGGGTACGTTGCGACCGGCGACCGCGGTGGATTGCGGACCCTTGAAGACGCCGCCTGAAGCGTAGCGGTCCCACGATGGGCTGAGCCCAAATCCCAGGACGTGCACGAGTTCATGGACAGCCACACTCATGAAGTCGATTTCGTTGGAGTCCAGTCCGCTGGTGGTGTTGCCGAAGTGCCAACTCGTACCAATCGAATCAAACGCGACGCTGCCTACTGCCGGAGCAAAGTCCGTGGGAGAATTGCTCAGAGCCCCCGGTTCGCCGCGTGAGCGGAGGGAGTTCAACCAAGCGACGCTCCCCGATGCGCTGTAACCGCCGGGACCGCCGAGTCCCAGAGCGCCGTTGGCCAGGTCGCGGCCGCCCACGAACACGAGAATCCGATCCGCGCCGATGGACGTGGAACCGGGCAGCTTGTAATCGGCGCCCGTCCCCGGATTCGGGATGCTCGGGATCCAGGTGTTTCCGCCGGACGGGCGGATGGCGTCCAGAGTGTCGGTCAACCGGTCGGTAACCATGCGTCCCGCCGCTTCCAAGGCTGCCTTACGCTCGGCGGGGGCGAAAAAGCGGCCGCTGTCCAGGCTGTAATCAAACTGAAACGTCACCGAACACATCTCCCGGCTCTCCAGCTGCTCGCAGGACGGGTGGAAGTTCGTATCGGGACGACCTCGCCGCTTGCCGTGATTCTGGTTTCTTGACATCGTCGATATCCCCTGTTTTCTGTGTGGCGTGCGTGTTGTTTGCTGCCTCTGTCCAACGGGGAATTGCCGTAGGCAAGTGTGCTCGGCCAAGAAAAATCAAAATCTCCGCCCTGCGGGTATGCGGCGGGGAATTTCTCCGGACCTGCGGAGCGGGAACGCGGACCGCGAATCGTTCCGGTTGGATGGCTGCGGTGCTGCCGCGTGCCCGATATGATGATGGCGACAAGGTGAGTGTCCGATTCCCTGGCAGCGAAACGCCATGAGTACCGGCAGTTACGATTCACGGGAAATCGACGAAGCAGCCCGGCGGAGGTTCGAGCTTGACTGGAAGCACGGACCGCCTGCTTCACTCGACGAGTATCTGCCCGAACCCGGCGACCGTCTGTTTCTGGCGACGCTGGAAGAACTCGTGCATGTGGACTTGGAGTTCGCCTGGAAGCGATCGCAGCAGAATCCCGCGGCACAGGAAAGCCAGCCGCTGGTGGAACGCTACGTCAAGCAGTTCCCGCAGTTGAACGAACCGGCCGTCCTGCTGCGGTTGATTCGACAGGAGTATATCGTCAGGCATCGATACGGCGATCGCCCGTCCACCAACGTCTACCGCGAACGGTTTCCGACCATCGTTGCGACGGGCAGCGAGCTTTCGGGAGAGATTCCGGAATCGGGTCAATTGAATTTCGGGAATTACGCGGTTGTCGGAGAGCAGGGGCGCGGCGGTTTCGGATTGATCTGGCGTGCGTATGATCCCAAATTCGGTCGGCACGTTGCGCTCAAGCAGATCAAACCGGTTCTTGCGAAACACGAGGACCTGCGTCGCCGTTTTGTGGGAGAGGCTCGAATTGCCGCCAGACTCGAGCATCCCGGGGTTGTGCCCGTGTACGACATGGGAGGCCTGGACGGGACGAATCCCTACTACACGATGAAGCTCGTTCGCGGAAAAACGCTCGAACAGGCGATCCGCGAGTTCCACGAGCCGGGACGACCGGACGGGAACAGGCGAGTCGAGCAGATTCGGTTGCTCAATATCTTCATCGCTGTGACTCGCACTCTTGAATATGCGCACGCTCAAGGCGTCATTCATCGGGACTTGAAGCCCCAGAACATCATCCTGGGCAGCTTCGGCGAGACGATCGTCCTCGATTGGGGACTCGCAAAGATGAATGCTGCTTCTGCAGTCGAGCAGGGCGACGCCGGCGTTCCGATTCCTGCCGCGGATGCGGCTCCCGTTGTCACGCAACCCGGCACGCTTCAGGGAACTCCGGCCTACATGGCTCCGGAGCAGGCGGATGGTCGCCTCGAAGCAATCGACTCGCGGACCGACATCTACGCATTGGGTGTCGTGCTTTACCAGCTGCTTACCGGATCTCTGCCATTCGAGGGCAAGACGACCAGCGAAGTTCTGGACCAACTTCGGTATCAGACCCCCCGGCGCCCTCGGACATTGGATCGCAGCATTCCAAAACCGTTGGAAGCGATTTGCCTGAAAGCCATGCGATCCGAACCGGAGCAGCGTTATCAGACGGCCGCCGAACTGGCGGCTGACGTCGAGCGATATCTGGCCGACGAACCGGTTTCGGCGTTCCGCGAGGGACTCGTGACGCGCGCAGCCCGCGTTGCGCGACGGCATCGTACGGCAGTCGCCAGTACGGCCCTCGCGCTCCTGTTCGTTGCGATCGGGCTCACTGCCGCAACCTGGACGCGGCAGCGGTCACTCCTTCAGTTGAGAACGGACGCACAGGCCGACCTCGCGATCGCCGTCGCTGAAATGCGGAGTGACCGGTACGAGAGCGCCGCGAAGATCCTGGCGCAGGCGGCGCAGCGCGTGCAGAATACGACGGAGTTGGACCCGCTGCACAAGGAATTACTCGCATGCGAACACGACGCGCGAGCCCTCGCCCAATTCGCGAAGCTCTCCGATGAGGCGTGGTTTCTCGCCGGGGACGAACGTGATCGGGCGTCCATCGAAATGTGCTGTCGGACGTTGAAATGCGTGGGGGCGGACGAGCAGGATGAATGGTGGAAGGTGCTTCCCGACGCGAGTCTCACCGATCGGCAGAAAGCCGACCTCGCATCCAAGGTGCATGCTCTGATGCTGCTGCAGGCCGCGATGTGGGCCAAGTCGGCCATTCTGGATCTTACATCGCCCGAAGGAGCTGAATTCTCGAAGCAGGCGCTGGCCGGATTGGCTCGGGCCAATCGATACAAGCCGACGCACTTCAGTCGGCTCGTTGAGACATTCTGCCACGTGCGGATGGGGGACTTCGCCAACATCAAGCCGCTGACCGGCATCGAACCGGTTGAGTCCATCGACTTTTTCTTTTTCGGAATGATTTACTTCTGGATCGGTCAATTTCCGGATGATGCCGCCAGTCGCTTTGCCCGGGCCATGGTCGCCCAGGTATCGGGACTCGATTTCAAGGATCCGCTGCCGAAATCGCTGGAGTACTTCGGACGGGCCACGGAACTCGAACCGGGCAACTATTGGAATCACTTCATGGTCGCCTGGGCGTTGGGAGCAATGAACGACTATCGGGGCCAGGAACTGGCGATCGAAGCCTGCATCGCACTGCGGCCGGAGTATGCGATCTCGTACTCCATGCGAGCCGCGGCAATCGCGAATCAGGCCTTCAACAAGACACCCCCGGACCTGGCTCTCGTGCGAAAGGCCGACAATGTCTTCCAACAATCAATTTCTCTCGCTCCTTACGATTCGCTGACTTACTGGAGTCGGTCGGAATTGTACATGCGATTGCAGAGCGTCGATGAGGTCGTGGCGATCGCGCTGCAGGCGCTGCCGCTGGAACCAATCGCGCCGAGGTATCCGGGCATGGCCAGGCAAATGCACGAGTTCTGCCACATCATGTCGGCGTCGCATGCCGATCATCCTGAATTCCGACTGGCGCACGCCTGGACGGAGTTGAAGGTTGGGCCGGCCGCCGAAGCGCTCAAACTCGCCGACAAGGCCGTGGAGGCACTGCCCAACGATCCAAGGGCACATGCGATTCGTGGAAACGTGCTGGTGCGCGAAGGCAAGAACCTTGCCGCGGCGCGAAGTGATTTCGCGTTCGCGCTGCGCGCCGACCCCAAGAACTTCCTGGCGCTGACGGGACTCGCGAAACTGTACGAGAAGACCGGCGAGCATGCAAAATCCCTGGAAATCTACAACCGCATGCTCCACATCGCCGTCGCGGACTGGCAGAAGGTCGAAGCGTTTCGAGGACAGTCGCGCGAACTGAGTCAATTGAATCGCAAAGACGAGGCTCAAATGGCACTTGAGAGCGCGCGGATTTTCGACCCGCTTCTGAAGGACTAAGTCCGCGGCTATACGGAGGCAGTCGTCACTCGCCTTCTTCGCCGAACTGTCGCTCCAGACGGTGCTTTAATCGCGAGAGGATTCGCCGTACCGATCTTTCCGAGATTCCTATCTGCGACGCGGTCTCATCGTTCGTGCAGTCCTGGAGTTTAAAGGCGAGCACCTGCCGCTCTTCAGCATCCATGGCATCCATCAGAAACTGCAACTGATCCTGGAACTCGGCGACCACGTCGGGTGTCGGCTCGTAATGGGGCAGTCGCTCCATCGGCGGCGATCCTGATTCGTCGATTGCAGATGCGGGAGTCTCCCGCTGAACGTCGCGACGAATACGACGATGAAAGCGGGCCTGCTCGCGGACTTTCGTGAGAGTAATCGCGCAGAGCAAGTTCCATAGTTTTTCGCTGTCGCCCAGTTCAACGCGTCCTTCATGTGCGCGTCGAAAGAAGGTCCGCATCGCCGACTGCACGACGTCCGACGCATCAATCCGCCGCCTCAACTGCCCGCCGATCCGCCTTTCGGCAATCGCCTGCAATTGCTCTCCGTATCGGCGATAGAACCAAGCGACGATCTCGGGATTCCCCCGGCGCAGTCCCTCGATGATCGCGTCCCAATTCAGTTCTTCTTCGTCCACGGTTACGCGGCCTTCCTGGAATGATTGC
Organism: uncultured Planctomycetaceae bacterium; assembly: GCA_903863885.1. GTDB lineage: Bacteria > Planctomycetota > Planctomycetia > Pirellulales > Pirellulaceae > CAIPEB01. Next base: position 5,357 of record CAIPEB010000493.1, read on the forward strand.
GGTGGCCTGCGCGAATCGCACGGGCGCTTGGGGCGCTCTCGGCGCTGAGCGACTCGGCCTGAGGGGCGGAATCGGTTGGCGGACGCGGGTTTCGGCGCCGCACGTACAGCCACGTTGCTGCCACGCAGGCTGCGAGCGACACCAGCGCGATCCAACGTGCGTACCGGGTCCAGTGTACCGGTTGCCGGCCCAGTTCCACCCGCATCGGCGCATCGGCAGGCCGAAGTGAACTTGAAGTGAAGATCACCTCGTTTTCGCGGACCGTGTACGGCTTGCCGAGACTGCAAGCGATCTCCTGAGGTTGTCCATGCTCGACGAGCATACGCACTGCGTCGCATGGCAGATCGCACGGACGATCCCAGATTCGACGGCGATCCGAGTTGGGAACGGTGTAGGTGAACTCGACCTTTCGCACGCCCGGTTTCCACGGTATGCGTGTGACCATCTTGTCGTTGACCACTTCGAAGTTTCGTCCGAGGAATTCTTCGCGAAACGTGCATCGCTCGAAGTTGGCTGGTATCGACAATCGCAGCGTGACCGGTTGCGAGTCGTCCGATTCGGCTTGCCCCACAAAGGTGGACGACGTGGGATTCACGATGGTCAGCGCTTCTGTTACCTGCAGTGCGGCCGGTAGCGGCTTGATCAGGATATCCCAACGACTGAGCCGCAGCGGGCTGGGGTGTGTCAGCGCGTCGTGAACCCGCAGCGTGGCAAATGCGTCGGGATTTGCCTCGGTCAATGCGATCTGCGGTCCGGGGTAGTGGATCTCCTGATGATTGCCGCCCGGTTGATAGACGATGCCGGGTTCGATGGGGACCTCGCCGAAGTCGAATCGCCCCTGCTCATCGGCCGTCGTTTTGGCGACTGCCGTGAATGGACCGTCCATCTTCGCCCGCAGCACGACTTCCGCGCGCGGACAGACCGTGTTCTGACGGCTGCCGTTGACCACGACGCCCCGAATGGAACCCGCGCGGGACTCGGATTGGCCGACAACGGCCAGAATCGATGCCAATGCAAACGACAGGTATGCCACGTGAGAAACCTCGCGAAACAGGGCTATCCCGGGTCAGGCGGCGCGACGCAGTTCGCTGCGCGCAGCTTCGTGGCGCGCGAGATGTTCCTGCAGCGATTCAGCCTGTCGAGTCAGACGGTGCTGTTCGGCCGCCCATCGTGCGAAGTACACGACAAACGTCGCAATCACCAGGGTGTCGGCAACTATGAATGCGAACATTTCATTCTCCCGATCAATGTGCGCTGCAGGTCGTCATTGGACTGCCTGAAGCGGAGTTGTTTCCTGCGCTCGGTAATGAGCCATGCGAACAGCGCGGTGAATGCCAGAACGTTCACCAGCAGCGTCCATCGCATCAGCGGATCCATCTGCGGGGAAACAGGGTGCATGCCCCGAAACCACCGCGTTGCCATCATCACCAGCGGCAGATCCGCAGCGCCCATGACGCCGAGCACTCCGCCGATTCTGGCCCGCTGATGCGGGTCGTCCAGGCTTCCGCGGACGAGCAGGATCGCGCAGTAGATCAGCCACAGCACGAACGAGGCGGTCAGACGCGGCTCCCATTCCCACCAGGTGCCCCACGCTTCGTGTGCCCAGATCGAACCGGTTGCCAAGGTCAATCCCGATGTGATCCAGCCGAGTTCGCCCGCAGACTGGAACCAATGGTCAAAGCGCAGGTTCCGTGTCAGTAGATAGCCGACGCCGGAGACTGCCATTACGGCGAATCCGCAAAGCCCCAGCCATGCGACGGATACGTGCACATATAAGACTCGCTGGATATCTCCCATCGACTGTTCCGTGGGAGCAATGCAGGCGGCCATCCAGACCGCGACCGCCACGAAAGCAATTGCGGACAGACCGCAGGCCGCATGAAGCCGGTTTCGTAAAGACATCGGTTTCAATCCTCCACCGCTGCGGGGAACAGCAGCGTCCCCACGGTGACAAAGACCACTGCGAAGGCCAGCAACAGTTGGACCCATCGCCAGAATGTTTGGTTCAACGCGTCCTCGGCGATCATGCGGGTGGCTTCCGCCGCCGCCAGAATGACCGGCGTCGCCAGCGGCAGCACTACGGCCATCAGCAGATTCCCGCCCCGGCCGATGCTCGTGGCCAGCGCGCTGACGAGTGTGCCGACAGCGGACAGTCCCAGATTTCCCAACATGGTGACCAGCAGCAACTCAGCGGGATGAGCCAGAAGTGAAACGTGACTCAGTGCGAAAAAGAGCGGGAAAAGCACCACTTCCAGAGCGCTGAGCGCAATCGTGTTGCAGATCCATTTCGACCAGAAGACCAGCGACAGGTCCACGGGAAACAGCCGCAACCCGTCCCAGCAGGCGTCGTCTCGCTCGGCCGAGAAGCTCCGCTCGATGGCCGCCATTCCTGCGAAGAACACGGCCAGCCAGAGCATGCCGCCGACGAGCCGCTGCTTCTGCTGCGGCAGCAGGTCCATCTGCAGTCCGAACACCATGGCGACGACCACGCCGAGCAACAGCATCGACGGCCATACCCGCAGCGACCGGAACTCGGCCACCAGATCTTTTTGAAGAACCCACCAGACCTTGTTCAATGGCTTACCTGCTCCCGCCTGTCAGGCCGCGGCACGCATCATGAGGTTCGGACCGTAAAACCGCACTTTTTCAAGCCGGCTGCTTCGCAGTTCGTAAACGACGTCGGCCAGCTGCTGGGTCACTGCCAAGTCGTGCGATGTGAAACAGACCGCATGACCTTCGTTTCGCAGGCTGTCGATCATCCGGACAAGCCACTCGCTGCCATGTGCGTCGAGCCCGGCAAAGGGCTCGTCGAGCAACAGGATCGGCGGATTGTGCACCAGCGCCCGCGCCAGCGCGATGCGTTGCTGCATCCCGCGCGAGATCTCGCGAGGTTTGGCGGAGGCTCTTGCGGCAAGTCCGACGTCCTGGAGCAGATGATCGGCTCGACTCTCGGGTTGGTGTACTCCGTACATGCGCGCGGCGAACACCAGGTTCTCACGCAGCGACAACTGGGGATAGACTCGACTTTCGTGCCCGACCATGCCGATCAAGCGACGGCTTTGAGGCTTGTCGGCGGCGGCCTCGCCGAACCAGTGAACGGATCCGGAAGTGGGACGCGTCAGGGAAGCGAGACAGCGCAGCAGTGTGGTCTTGCCCGCACCGTTGACCCCGAGCAGCCCAACGCACTGTCCGGCAGGGATTGTGAGGTTCAGATCGTGGAGCACCGGGCGAAGGCCGAAACTCTTCGAGAGCAGCACCGTTTGGATTGCAGGTTGCGGCGCGGTCAAGTCGCTGTCCCCGCTACTTGGGCCAGATACACAACGCCCGGCGACAACACGAAGAGCATCCAGATCGCCGCAGCGGCACGCTGACCGACTTCTTTCATCGTGATGTGCTGCGAGGACGAATGCCTCAGACGCGTCCGGGATCGCTGCCGCGACACCGGCATCACGCGCAGAGCCACGCCGGCGGCAACAAACCATGCCGAGCCCCACATCCATCGCATCATGGGGTTTTCAATCAACGTCAATCGCACCTTGGTACGGCTCTCCGATTTGCGGAGGATGACGTATACGTCGCCGGACCAACCGGAGTAGATCGATACCTCACTGGTCCACTCGTTTGACATGGCATGGAAGTGCTGGGCCGGTACAAGGGAACCGACAGTGCGTCCGCGTTGCAGCACGGACAACTCTACTTCGTCGATCGCCTTGGTCGCGTCGCCGCGCTGACGCACATCGTCGAGCCGGAGATCGTACCCGGCCCACCGTACCGAGTCGCCGACGCCGATGGTGACGTCGCGCTGGCGTGTGCCCAGTGACGAACCGGCGATGCCGATGGCCAGGCAGATAAAGCCCATATGCATGACGAACCCGGCGTACTGCGTACGTTGCACCTGCACCACAGACAGCAAGCGAGCGAACAGCCCCTTTTGTCCTGAGCGCGTCGCGTCGAGGACGATTGAAGCCCCGAAAGTTGTTGCGGCCAGTGTGGCAATCGCAACAAGGAAAATGTGAATCGGATGGTTGACCCCGCAGCCCAGCGCAACTGCGGCAGCCACGATGCCGGCCGTGGCGGATCCGACCAGGCACACGGACTGCACAGGCGACGGAGCCCGGCTCCATCGCATCAGGGGCGTCACGGCCGTCAGGGAAACGAGTAACAGGCCCGTCGGAACCAGCGCGTGGTTAAAAAATGACGGGCCGACTTCCACGGCGCGTCCCAGCACCATGGACGAGATCGCAGCGCTCACCGTGCCCGTAATCGTTACGGCCGTGAGCAGGAGCAGTCCGACAATCGACGTAATTACGAGTGATTCCCGGCTCAGCACGCTGCGGATCCGGGTATCGGAACGCAAACGATCGCGTCGAATGAAGAGCAGGCTCCCGCCGACTGCGGCAAGCGCGGTCATGAGCGCGAGGAACAGCCAGCCGATCGGCGAAGCGCTGAAGGCGTGCAGACTGCTGAAGACTCCGCTCCGGGTGAGAAATGTCGCGAAATTGCAGAGTGCGAACGTGGCGATGGCCAGTGCGATTGCTGTCCGTTTCAACGTCCCCCGGTACTGCCAGGCCATCAGCGCGTGGATCAACGCCGTGCCGGTGAGCCACGGGATGAGCGACCCGTTCTCGACCGGATCCCAAGCCCAATAGCCGCCCCAGCCCAGCTCTTCGTAGGCCCAATTCGCACCCCACAGGATGCCCAGACCGAGCACGCTCCACGCCGCAAGAGACCAGGGGCGGGCGATCTTAACCCAGGTCTTGCCCGTTTCTCCCGTGATCAAGGCCGCCACGCTCAGGGCGAAAGGCATGGTCCAGAGCGCATATCCGAGAAAAATCACCGGCGGGTGAAACAGCATGGCCGGATGCTGCAGCAGCGGACTCAGGCCCGAGCCGTCGCGTGGCGCCGATACGCTCGCTTCCATCGGGTCCGCGGCAAAGACCATCACCGCGGCAAGGAAGCACACAAATCCCATCGAAAGCGCCATCGCCGTAACCCGCAGTCGATAGCTCGCCGAGTGCCAGATCTCGTCTCGGCCCGCATCGGCCGCCATCATTCGTTTTTCGCGAGACGTGCGCAGTCCGAGCAATAGCACGAGGACGCCGCAGAAGCAGGTCCAGAGAAGCAGTGATCCGGATTGCCCTACCCACATCGCGGACAGGGAATAATGCCACGGCAGGGTCTTGCTGGAGTATTGCGCGACGTAAGCGAAACTGAAGTCTTTGGTGAACAACGCTGCGGCAAGCACGCCGGCGACAATGCTGATGCCTGCCAGCGACAACACGGCTGCCGCAGAACCCGCTCGCAATAGCCCTCGCGACGAATATCTGAGCGCTGCGAGCCATGCGAAACAAGCGAATCCCGCGCACATGAAAGCGCACAGCAGTGCGATCTCGCCGAGAATTCTCACCGCACCTCCTCGCGTTGGGACGCCATTCGAGGTGGTTGCGAGGCCGCATCGGCCTGGTACTTGCTCGCACACTTGGTGAGAACTTTTTCGCCGACCAGCACTCCGCGTTCGTCGGCACGCCCTTCCACGACGACATCCCGGCCCTCGGCCAGGTTATCGGGTACCGAGCAGCGGCACTCGATTGGCAGATTGCCGTTTGAAGACGCCAGGGCGAACTTTGCGGCAAGCCGCGACGAGTCGACGGATAACGAGTCCGCGGCGACTTTTCCGCTGACACGCAAATTCTTTCCAGCAAAGCTGGCCGAATCGGCCGTATACTCGTCCGCCGTGACGTAGTACTTCCAACTGGATGATGCGCCCACATAGGCCATGTAGAGCGTAACACTAACTACGATGGCGACTCCCGCCGCTAATTTCACCGGTGCAGTCATGGAGAGTGTTCGCTGTGCCAGGGGAACTCAACGCGATGATGGACTGTGCCGCGCAAGACGAGGTGCGGACGGTAGCAAAACGTCGCCAGCGTGTCAAAGTGGAAGTGCGGGCGTGCTAGCGGGGAGGCCGGATGCCAGATGCCTCCGGCCTCCGGACTCCGGACTCCAGACTCCAGACTCCGGACTCCAGCCTGCCAAACGCCAACGGCCCCCCTGCATGAGCAAGAGGGCCGTTGTACGTGCTATGGCGAAAGTTGTAGCTGGCGGGCGGGCGTTTAGAACGTGCCGCTGATGCCGCCGAGCAGCATGTTAGCCGTGCCGCTGTTCCAGTCGCTCGTTGGGTTATCCCAATCGTAGTAGTTGTAACGCACGTAGCTGGACAGATGGGTGGTCAAGTCGTAGTCGACTCCGGCCGACCATCGGTACAGGTTCATCAGTTCTTCCGTGTAATACGCAAGGTCGCCGTAGGAGACGCCCGATGGAGGAACCGTTCCGAAGTACGTGTATTCTGGAATGCTGTCAATCTCGTTGTGGCCGCGGGTGAACTCGAATCCGGCATTGGCTCGGAGTCGGCTAGTCAACACACGCGTCACTGCCAAGTTGAACACATCGGCCTTGCCCGCATAACGCCACGGTTGGGTTTCGGACGGCGAGTTGCCCGTGGCAGCTCCGCCGAGCGTAACGTCCTGGTTGATCCAGTCGGAGAAGTTAGCGTATCCGACGGAAACGGTCCAATCCTGGCTGGGCGCGTAGAAGGTGCTGACCGAGAACGGATAGCGGTCCTCGTCGAAATTGGCGACGCCCGTGTGGTTGTACGTGTCCTCAATCCACATGGTGCCGTTTACCCAGAACGCGTCCGTGGGCGACCAGGTCGCGGCGAGTTCAACGGTATTCTCGCGTGTCGGCAGAGCGCTGTTCAGCACCGCGCCGTCGAGGTCGCCAAGATCCGTCGCCGTGACCGAGGGCGTCACACCGGTGAGAGGATAGTTGTTGTTGCGCCAGATGTACTTGACGGTGGTATTGAACCAGCGGGTCCAGTCTTCCGACACGCCAACGTCAACTGTGTTGCTGATCGTGTTGGGTTGCGTCCACGAGCGGAAAGGGGCGGCTCCAACCAGGTAGGTCACGTTGTTACGAGCGATTTCGCTCCACTGATAACCGCTGATCAAGGCCATCCCGCCGCGCCAGCCGATGTCGTCCTTGAACGGTTCCCACCGGCTTGTCACACCGGCCGCGTACCGTCGGTAGTTGGGCTGCGCCTCGATATATGACGGCAGGGTGCCGTCCGAGTTGCCTTCACGCCACAGAAGCTGCTGGGACGGATACAGTTGGTTCAGGGCAGCTGGCTGAATTTCGTAGATCTGGGCGTTGGTCTTGGCATACGGAGTCAACGTCAGGTTGTCGAAGCTGCGATCGGTAATGCGGATGTCGCCGCCGTAGAAGCGGTTGTCCACGCTCGTGAATTTATTGTGCGTGTTGCCGAGGAAACCGAGGACGTACATGTCCGTGTAGGCGCCGAGTTCCACGCGGGCCTTCAGGCGATCGATTTCCGTGTAGTTTTCCGGCACGTACGCATAAGCTGCAGTTTGCGGAGACGTGATCGGGAAGAGCGGGCTGAAGCCGATGCCCGTATAGTCGTTCATCATCAGCTGGTCGTTCTGCTGGAACGTCCGCATCGTGCGGGTATATTCCACGGTGATCCCGTCGAATCGCGCCTCGAGGCCGGGCTCGATTTGAGCAGTCATCCAGTCAATCTGCTGTCCGCGGCACACGTTATGGCAATAGCTGGCCGGAGCACCTGTCGGGCGCGCACAGTGAGCGAATCCGTTGGCTTGCCTCTGACCTTTCTTGCTGATGCCCCAGACGTTCATCTTCCACTTGAGGTTCTCGGTCAGATTGCCGTCGAAATTTGCATCGACGGTCTGGACGCGAATCGCGTTGTCCTCTCCGATGTTCTGGTCTTCACCCCAGTAAACGTTGTTATTGGTGGGGCCAAACGGAGGGGGAAACGGCGGCACGACTTTCCAGCCGCTGAGTGGATCATGTCCAAGTCGGTGAATAAACCGGTCCCATTCGACGTCGGCGTTCAATAGCGGGCCGTAGAATTTTGCTCGGGCCGCATTGGCTTCGTTTTCCGGGCCGGTGAGCGAAAAGTCGAATGTCCGGACGCCGTTGGTGAACAGGCCGTCGATGTCGTAGAACGGCGAAACGGGGTCCAGGCCGAAGTACTCGCCAACCCCCGTGAGCGAGCCGCGGGTCTGGACGCCCCAGACTCCCATCCGGACCGCAAGTCTGTTGTCCGGGGTAACGGGTTCATACGTCAGTCCCGAATTGTCGATCCAATTGGCGTCGTACGAGTCGGCACCGCCTGCCGCGTCGGCCGCAGGTGCACTCCCCGTCGCCGGCGTGCTTTCAGCGGCGGGCGCCGTAGCGCCGTCCGCAGCGGCGGGTGTCTGGTTCTCTGCCCGGTCGGATATGTTTGTACTTGCGTTCTCGGATGCGCCGCTGGCCGGTTCGGCCGCGAGCATCCTCCCGCATGGCGCGAGCATCAGCATCGCCATGGCGAGCAAGTGAAAGTGGATCTGTCTCATAAGGCTCCCCTTAACTGAATATTCTCTTGCGGAAACCGCAGTTGTTGTCTCAGTACTACCGCATCAATGCGCTTGCGCTGTGGTTCGACGGCAGGTCACTTCCGTGAATCTGCGTGTGGCACGTCGTGCAATCGGTATACAGAGCTTCTCGGACGCTGGTGTTGACGTCCGTATTTGCACGTCCTGAGTGTCCTGCATTGCGGTGGCCGCGATGGCATCGCAGGCAGAGGAACGTCGGAGCTTGCTTAAGCAAGTTGTTCGCCACCGTTCCGTGCGGTGAATGGCAGTAGCCGCAGTTTTCCGTGACCGGCGGGTGGTCGAAGGCAAACGGGCCCTGCTTGTCCGCGTGACACTTCCAGCAGAGCAGGTTCAAGGTTTCCGCTTTGATATTGTCTTCCAACTGGCCGTGAGGATCGTGGCAGTCGGAGCAGGTCATCTTGCCTTCTTTCACCGGGTGGTGCGAAGGCAGGCCCGTCTGGGCGAATACGTCCGGATGGCACTTGTAGCAGGCTTCCGGTTCGCTGACGGACATCGCCAGCCGCTGCGGACGATCAACACCGGCGTAGCTGATGCCGACATACTTCGGCACATTGGAATTAGGGTGAACCGTATGGCAGTCCGCACAGGCGATGCCATTGAGGTTGTGAGTGGAAGAATGGTAAGCCATGGTCGGAGTGCCGGACGCGTGACACTGCAGGCACAGGTCTTTGCGGGAGTATTCGCGCAGGTTGCCGTGCGAGTCGTGGCACGTTGTGCAGTTGAATCCGTTCTGGCCGCAGATCTGGTGCGGTCCGGCGATCCGCTGCATGTCGGCCTTGTCGCCGTGGCAGCGATAGCAGGTGTCCGGCGCCATCGCGTTGAGGTTGTTGGACGTGCCCCGCAGGCTCGGTGTCGTCGCGGGCGCGCTTTCGCTCGGGGTGTCCGAGGCGTTCATGCTGGCCGAGTCGGAAGCGGACGCTTCCGGAGTCGGAGGCTCCTCGGGTTTCGGAGCTTCAGTTGCCGGTGTTTCGGCCGGAGGCGTCTGCTCCTCGAAACTGGTGGCGCGAATCGGCCGCAGAGGAGCACGACCTGGATAGCTTGCCGACGGTTCAGCAGTCGGCGGCGTTCCCGGAGGAACGTTGTAGTGCGCCGAATGGCAGTTAATGCAGGAGATGCCGCCGTGGGCGTGCTTCGATGTTCGCCACTGCGCGCCGGGCGAACAGGCGTTCTGCTCGTGGCACTGCAGACAGATTTCCGATGCCTGAGCCGGGTTCATCGACTTCAAGCTCAGGATCGTTCCCGGCTCCTTTCCCCGCGATTCGATGTGACGGCTCGCGGGACCGTGGCAAGCTTCGCAAGACTGTGCGTCGGTGTGAATCCCGCGATGCACGTTCTCACCGAATGTTTCGGTGTACACCGGGTGGCACGTGGCACAGAAAGTGTCGTCGTTCACGAATTCGGCTTCCGGCACCGTCGGGAGCGGTGCCCTGATCTCGGTGAGCGAGACTTCATGGAAATTCAGAGCCGGCTTCTCGAAGCGATTGGGCCAACCCGGATTAATGTCCGAGTCGACTCGCTGAGCCGTGCGCTGTCCGGTACCGCACGACGTCATGCCGAGCACGAGAATGCCAAGGACAATCTGCCCAGATCTGACGATCCAGGCGCAGAACCGGACGCGAATGGTGTCGCGCACGACGTCGCCTCCTTGCGATGATGTCTGCCTCCGCCGCGCAAGACCTGTCTGGCGCACGTTGCGGTGGGGCCTCCATGCCCCCCTGCGTTTTCTGCAATGGCGGTGCTCGACCGGGATGGAACCCGACGTCTGGCGCTGTCGGCGCCCTGGGCGCGAAACTAGCTGCCGCCTATGCAAAAATTTCGCGGGGCTAATCCTGACATCTGTAGTTTCGATCTTCACCGAAATAGTTCTTCACGGATTCGACGGTCAATCAAGCACAATTGTGCTGCGCCGCATGACCCGACGTTAATCTGTAACGGTCCGGAAGACGTGGATGGTGTTGGACGTGCGTCCTTGCAGGATTTGCCGGTGATAGCAGGGGAGCCTCCGGGCGGAGCGACGACTCGGCAAAGTGGGAGACGTATCGATTTTGCCGGTGGGCGGAGGGACAAGGCTGACGTCTCGAGTCGGAAGCACCAAGAGAACAACTGGCAATAAACTGCCGACCAGCGAATTCTTCTTTCCGGCGCCCGGTATCTCCTCTGGGGGGGTAAATCGGGTTTGCCGATCGCGGCCTCCGAGGCTATGATCTGGCCGCCTATCTAGTGTAAACACGTTCAGTTGTGCGGTTGATTCCGCGCGAAATCTCAGGGTACGCGGGGCCGGTACTGCCCGGCACGCCTCGGATCGAGACTTAAGCTGCTCAACCATTCAGGGTCTGGCGATGTTGTCTGGCGTCAGCATCATGTGTTTTACGGCGAGTTATGCGGTAGCGCTCGCTCTGGAGGTCACGCGGTTCTTTTTCCGCAGCAGTGTCCGCGGCATGGTGATGATCGGGTTTGCCGCCGCGGGGCTGTTTGCTCACACGGTATTTCTCTGGAATCGCGCAGTTCATGCGACGGGAGCGCCGCTGTCGAGTCAGCAGGACTGGTATCTGATTTCCGCCTGGATCTTCATGGCGGGATACCTGTACGTGACGTGCTGGCAGAGAAAGACCTCAATGGGGCTGTTTGTGCTGCCGGTCGTCTTCTCACTGATCGGAGCGGCCGCGTGGTTTGCTGATCCGAGACCGTTCGACATCGAGCCCGCGATTGAGATTTGGGGAATGGCGCACGGCGTGTCGATTCTGCTGTCGACGGTGGTCGTGCTGGTTGGATTTCTCAGCGGACTGATGTACCTGTTTCAGGCCTATCTGCTGAAACACAAAGTCATCGCGTCGGGTTTCTTCCGCCTGCCAAGCCTGGAATGGCTCCAACTCATGAACCGGCGCGCAATGCTGGTCGCTGCGCCGCTGATGGGCGTGGGTGTCCTGGCGGGCGTGGTTTTGAACTTCATCCACCAGCCCCACCAACTGCCGTGGAAAGACCCGCTTTCCTTGATCACTCTGATCGCGTTTGCGTGGCTGGTAGGTGCTGGGCTCGTCAGTTCGCTGTACCAGCCGATGCGGCACAGCCGTAAGGTCGCCTACCTGACGCTGCTGAGTTTTCTTGTCCTGGCGGCGATGCTGGGGGTCGGCCTGTTTGCCGGCACGCAGCACCGGAAACTGCAGGCGACTTCGAGCGGTCTTCGTCATCCACCGGGCGGTGCCCTGCCGTCCGGGAAACTGGTATCCGTCGGTCGTTTTCCGGGAAGTGAGGAACTCGGATGAACGTGCAAGTGCTCGGTTGCAGCCATCGCACAGCGCCGTTGTCTTTTCGAGAACGCTTGTCGTTCCGTCCGGAGCAGGTGACAGCGGCATTATCCTCGATCCGCATTCGGTTTCCGAAAGCGGAGGCGGTGCTGCTCTCGACGTGCAACCGCGTGGAACTGTACACCGCTTCGGAAAACGGCGGGGCGCCGACCGGACGCGAGGCGGCCGAGTTTCTTGCCGCTTTCCATGGTCTGGACCCCGGGGAAGTGATCCAGCACGTGTACGACTTTGCCGGCCGCGAATCCGTCCGGCACTTGTTCTATGTGGCGAGCAGCCTGGACAGCATGGTGGTCGGCGAGCCGCAGATATCCGCACAGGTCAAGTTGGCCTACCAACTCGCCACGCAGTTGGAAGCGACCGGGCCTTTGACGCACGCTGCCTTTCAGGCGGCAGCGAAAGTGGCTCGGCGCGTGGCGACCGAAACCGCAATTCACGAGCGCCGCGTGAGCATTCCGGGAGTGGCCGTTGCCGGATTCGCTCGTCGGATCTTCGAGCGGTTTGACGACAAACGCACGCTGGTGATCGGCGCAGGTGAGATGGCTGAAGAAACGCTGAAATACCTGCGGGATCAGGGCGTTCGCGACATCTCGATCATCAATCGGAGTCCGGATCGCGCGCGGGAACTCGCGTCGCGCTGCGAGGGACGCTGTTGCCTCTGGTGCGATTTGTTCGACGAACTGAGCGCTGCGGACATGGTTGTCAGCACGACCGGTGCTACACAGCCGATCGTGACTCGCCGGACATTCGAGCGTGTGCACTCCCAGCGTTCGGGGCGACCCTTGTTCATTCTCGACCTGGCGGTGCCCCGGGACTTTGAGCCGGAAATCGGCCAGTGCGCCGGGGTCTATCTGTACTCGATCGACGACCTCAAGGCGGAGTGCGACCGCAACCGAGTGCTGCGGGAACGCGAATTGCCCGCGGCGCTGCGCATCGTCGAGAAAGAAACGGATCGTTTCATGTCGGATCTGCACTTTCGGGTCACCGGTCCCGTAGTGCGGCAATTGAAGGAAATGGGGCAGCGGATCAGCGACAACGAGTTGCAGCGACTGCTCAACAAGCTGCCCGATCTGGATACGCGGCAGCGCGACGAGATCCGCAGCTCGTTCGATCGCTTGATCAACAAACTGCTGCACCCGCCGCTGGAATCACTGCGGGTCGAGTCACGCACGGGAACGCCGAGTTCGCTGCTCGAATCCGTACGACGCCTTTTTCAATTCAAAGACTGATCGGAACGACAATGCTGCTCATTCGATTGCTGGCCTCAACTCGCGTCACGATCGCCGCTCTGGTTCTGCTGGCTGCGGCTGCGGGGATCGGCACTGTGGTCGAAGCCGCATGGGGCCGCCAATTCGCAGTCTGGTATGTGTATGGCGCGACCTGGTTCCTCGCGCTGCTCGGGCTGGTCGGTCTCAATTTGGCGGCGGGCATCCTGATCAGGTTCCCGTGGCCGGTGTCGGCGTGGAGTTCCGTCGCCATGCGCGCCGGCATGCTGATGTTCGTGGTCGGCGCTGCTGTGACAATTGTCTACGGGATCGAAGGCCAGGTGGTTTTGCGAAAAGGCCATGATGCCGAGAATATGAGCGTCAAGAGTCTCTGCCGCCTGACGGTTGTGCGTCCATCGCAGCGGGGGCAGCGATCCACGCAAATCACGTTCGCTCCCGGACCGGTAGACTGGCCCGAGGGGCGATCGCTCGACTTCGGCGTGAAAGATGGATTCGGCGTGAGAGTCGTGAAGTTCTTGCGGCACTCGCGCGACCGGATCGAGTGGGTCCGTGATGACGCCAACTTCATCGGACCCGCGCTGCAGTTGACTATGACCGGCAACGGCAACGCTCCCGTCGGCGAGGAGTGGCTGACTTCGAGCGTATTCGGAGGTGAAGCAGTCGTCGGGCCAACGCGTTTCGAATTGCTGCCGATCCCTGTCGAGACCATGGTTGCGGGTTTCCTGAAAACACCCGAAAACCCGGGGGCGTCCGGCAGTCTCTCGGTCCATTTCCAAGGACGCGTCGAGACCCTGCACGTTGAGGATTGTCTCGGTAAGAAGATCGCGATCGGGTCGTCCGGGGCAGCGGTCGAAATCGCGGAGTATCTTGCCAATGCGCGACCGACTTCGGGCGGACGGTTCAAGTCGCTCGGCGACAAACCAAAAAACCCGATGCTCGAACTGAAGGTCTATCTCCCGGACCAGAAGGAGCCGGTTCGGCAGATCGCGTTCGCCCGATTGCCGCTCATGTCGCTTGACGGCGTGCGGGGTTATGATCTGCCGGTCAAGTTCGTCTATCACCACGCCGGCGTGGCCCATGCCCCCGGCGCTCGATTCCTCCAGTCGCCCGACGGAAAACTCTATTGCCGTGCAGTTATTGATGGTGCGTTGTCGGATGCCCGCGAAGTCACAAAGGGTGACAGGTTCGCGATCGGAGGCGGGTATGAGATTGCAATCCGCGACTACCTGCCTCGCGCCCGACAGGAGATCTCCTGCGAATCGTCACCGAGTGCGGAGCGTGAGAGTTATTCAGCCGGTGCCGCAGCTCTCGTGGAACTCACGCTTGGCGGGCAGCCTCGTCGGCTGTGGCTCAAGCAGGATGACGAGCAATTCGGTTATCGGCAATTGGTGACTCCGCAGGGAGTCGTGACCGTCGCATTAGAGTGTGACCGGAGGCCGCTGGGCTTCCGGATCTGCCTCAAGAGCCTGGACCGCAAGACGGAAAAAAGAGACGCAACCGAAGACGCAGGCCAGCCGAACAAGGAGACCGTTACGGGGAAAGCAAGCGTGACCGGAGAAGCCGGTTCATCGGATGCCGGGATTGTCAGCTTGGTCGATATCACCGACGCCGCGCATCCGAATCCCGCCGGATATCGCATCGCCACCGGTCAGCCGATTTCCTACGGCAGATTCCGCATCTGCCAGGAAGGCTGCGAGGAGGTGCAGGGGCACGCTTCCGCCTCAGTATTGAAGGTTGCAACGGACCCCGGACTGATGATCAAGTACGTCGGGTGCATCATGCTGTTGGCGGGATTGGTCGGTTCAACGCTGATGCGGCGGCCTCGCTTACGCTCCCGCAGTGTTGCAGTGGCTCAAAATATCTCGGCGGCCGACCCGCCGGTTGTCCGGCGAGACGTTGCGCCGGATATGCGCATTCGACGGGCTGCATGAGAGCTTCGTTAATCACCGAATGATGACTTACTAAGTCCCATGAGCGTTTGAATTGCCGGTCCGCACCGACGTGCGAAAAATCTCTTCATCCGTGTTCATCCGTGGCCTCCTCCGCAATGAATTCCAGATTGCGACACAGTTCGATGCAGACCAATCTGATTGCGACGCTCGTGGTCGGATTCGCGGCTGCAGTCCAGAGTTTCGCAGCGGAACGAGGGAATTTCGACTGGAACGCTTGGGGCCATCTGGTTGTCCAGGACAAACTGCGTTGCAAGCCGCTGGATACTCTGGCCCGTGAAACGTGGCTGGATCTGACCCTCTCGGCCCGCTGCTCCGGGCCGAAAACCGGGGCCTCGATGGACTGCACTCAAGCCTACGTCAGTATGTTGATGGAGTGGAGCGGCTGGGATCGGTCGCCGGACAAGCAAGGCACTCCGTCTCGAGTGTGGAGGGGCGCCTACTTCCAGTTGCATGAACCGGATCGCTGGGATGATACGGCACTTCTGCCGGTAGATTCCTCATTGCTGCGCGAGTTGCTAGGTTTGAAACGAGGCCGGACGCACGTATCGCCCCGCGAGTTGTGCACCGCCAAAATCACGGTCAGTGCGACTAAGGAAGAGGAGCCATTTCTGAATTGGGCCGAGGAGCTTGATAGACGGGAGGGAGGGGAGCGGACTGAACTCGAACAAAGAGCCCTGGACCTTGCGAATTCGCTACGGGACTACCAGTCGCATCGAATCGGGCAGCGGCTCTTTCTTGTTCCTGCACCTGACGGGCCGGATAAGCCCTGGCTGTCGCTTGCGGCTCTGATTTCCACGGAGTATTCCGACGCGAATGACCCGGGGGGCCATCTGCGAAAGGTGCAACAACTGCTGGCCGGTTGCAGGAAAGCTCTCCTGACGAATTCCTCGGCAGATTTCAATTCGGAGACAGCAAAGCTCGCTGTGCAGCTGAAACAGTGCCGCCAACTCTGGTCACGCGACGCGTCGTCGTTTGCTGCAAACCTCGAGGTGGCGTTCAATCGCTGGCATCTGTTCCGCATGGCTGGAATCTGCCTCGCATTAGCCTTCGCAGCGACGGTCCCGTCCATTCGTTCGCGACGACCAGCGCTCGTTGCAGTGGGCACGTTGCTGTATTCAGCTGGGAGCATTGCGGCTCTTGTTGGTTTCCTGATGCGGTCCATGATCACAGGCCGATTGCCGGTGGCGAATTCCTACGAGTTCGTGATCTGCTTTGGGCTAGCCGCAGTGCTGCTAGGTTGGCTGTTGGAATGGTCAGACCGCCGCAGGCTGGTGATTTCTGCGGCGGCAGCAATCGCTGCGGTTGCGTTCCTGTTGCCGGAAGTTGTTCCCGTCTCACTTGATGGACGCATTACCACTGTTGCTCCGATTCTGAGGAGCGGGTTCTGGCTTTCGTTGCATGTGACGGCGACCGCTCTGAGTTTCGCCGCGTTTGCTCTCTCGACTGCGGCCGGTAACATCGCACTGGGGTTCTTTCTCGTGAGTGCCCGGCGACCTGTGGGGTTGAGTCGGCTGACCGCATTGAACGAGCGGATCATGGAATTGGGGTTGCTGCTTCTGGTCGTCGGATTGATCGCCGGGTGTGCCTGGGCAGACAACTCCTGGGGCCGGTTCTGGAATTGGGACCCGAAGGAAATCTGGACACTGATGGCGGCGGCAGGCTACGCCTCGCTGTTGTATGCACGGCGGGCGGGATTAGTCGGTCATTTCGGAGTGGCCGCTCTGTCCATCGCATGTTTCGCGTTGGTGTCGGCTGCCTGGTATGGAGTGAATTTCCTTTTGCACTGCGGCCTGCACGACTACGGCTTCGGCGAAGGCGGTGCCGCAGGTGTTGGTGCAGTTCTTGTCTTACAGATCTCGTACGTTGCGTGGGTTGCCTTCCGGAGCGGCGGAAAACTCGCCCGTCAAGCGGGGCCTCCGATTCCGGCGATTCCCGCACAGCGTCCGGGGGCAGCTTGGCCAATGGCGGAGCCGACTTCGCGGAATACCACGCCGCTAATTGCTCGTTGAGTCCATCCGTGTTTATCCGTGCGAATCCGTGGCCTCTTTTCGGCGTGCCGTTCGCGGCAACGTCTAACTTCGGCTTGGCTCCTCGAGCGTTTCCGAACCGCCTTTCAATTTGACGGTCTTTCCCGATGGAAGAATGGCAGTCGCCGTTGCGCCCGCCGGTGTTGAGACGTTGAGCCGAAACACTCCGTTCTTATTTGTCCAGCGACTCGATACGGGGCCGCCGGGCGTCTGCAGAGTCGCCTCAGCGCTTTCCAGCGAGCCGGGCTGGGGGCCGACGATGATCTGCTTCCAGCCGGCGCTGCCCGATGGCTGGCGAATGCCGGCAACGTATCCGTAATACCACTCAATCACGTGCCCCAGCATGCAGTGGTTCAGCGACTGAGATCCGTCCATCGTGGCATCCCATGTTTCGGGAAGTGAGGTCAAGCCCTTGGCGAGAATTCCACCATAACTGCCCACGCCGGTGCGCGAGTAAACTCGGTGCAGAACGTCGGACCGGCCGGCTTCGGCCCGCGCGCGAATCAGATAGACGTGGCCCACATCTCCCGGCGTCTGTTGCCAGCCCCGTTTTTCAAGATCCGCCACGATCTCGGCGACCAAGGCCGCCCGATCGCTTTCGGGTACGATTTCGGCGCATAGCGCCATTGCATTGGCGCATTGCGGGCTTCCCGTGTGCTTCAATCGCCCAGTGGCCGCATCGCGGAAATGCCTCTGAAAGTCCGCTGCGACTTGCGCGTGCTTGGCGCGGTATGATCCGGCGACTTCCGGCTGCCCGAGTACCTCCGCTGCTTTCGCAACCGTCAATGCGCACATGGCCCATGTTGCCGTCGCCGACAGCTCCGTGGGCGTGAATCGCGACGGACCCGGCGGCTGGCCGTGCCCGTAGTCGTACCAGTCGCCCAGCCCCGCCGGCGCGAGACCGTCCTTGGACTCGGTCTGCAGATTGTCGGTGAAGCGGCGCATCATGTCGAAATTGTCGCGCAGGATCTGAACATCTCCGTACCACGTGTAGTGGATCCAGGGGAGCAATACGGAGGTCGCTCCCCATTCGACTGTCCAATCAAAGGCGCCGGGGAATCGTCCGGCCGGATAACTCGGGGCAACCGTCAACACGCGCCCCGACGGTTCCTGAGCATCGCGAACGTCTCGGATGATCTTGGCATACCAGTCGCGGCAGTCGAATCGGTACATGAAGCTGGGCGCCAACAGGTACGAGCACTCAAGCCATCCGAGCTTTTCGCGATGCGGGCAGTCCGTGAGGACCCAGCTCGCGTTGGACTGCATCGCCCAGTCGATCAGACGACTGGTGCCGTTGAACAGATCACTGGAGCAGTTGAATGTCCCGGCCTGCGGCATCGCGGTGCGAACATGAACCAGTTCGAGCTTGCGAATTACCGGCAGATTCCGCGGATTTTCATGCCCTTCCGGGACGGCTCCGACCACTTCGACGAACTGCATGCCGAGGTAATAGAAACGCCACTGATAGTCGACCGTTTGCCCGTTCGTCGTCAGTTTGCACCCGACCACATAGCCGCCGAACAAGCGGTTCTTGTCGTTCCTGTGTTCGCCGCATCGCAATGTCACTTCGTCTCCGGGCTTGCCTCCCGACACTTTCATGCGGAGCTGCGCCGAGCAGTTTTGGGGAAAGCTGTACACGAAGACGTCCGGCTCAGGTTCGTGGATTGAATCGGGAACGAACCGCTCGTGCATGCGGATTGGAGGCCAATTCATCGGCACCAGCTGCGCGGCCGGCGGCGCTGCAATCCGAGGTGAATTCCAGGCCTTGTCGTCAAATTCGACAGTTGACCATTCGCCCGGATTCCGGCGGGCATCGTAGTCCTCGCCCGCATAAATGTGCGAAAACGTGATCGCGCCGTCGGCGATGCGCCAAGTTTCATCCGTGCCGATTCGCAATACCCGGCCGTCGGGCATCGTGCAGGAAATCTCGGCGCACAGCAGGAAAGGCTCGGGCGCGGTCCGCTGAGGCCCGTCCTTGTTGTAGCGGCCGCTCGGCGGGTTCGGGTTATGCCAGAACGAGTTGCCCAGTTGTATGGCAATGCAGTTCCTGCCGGCTTTCAAGTGCGGCTTGATGTCGAAGTCGCGATAGAAGATCGTCCTCTCGTACTGCGACCAGGGCTGGTTGATTCCCGTGTCGCATAGACGCCGGCCGTTCACGATCGGGTCGAAGTCGCCCAGGCCGACAACGCGAAGCACGGCCCTTGCTGGAACGGCTTCGATCGGAAACTCCTTGCGAAACATCGGCGTCGCGGATTCCATCGCCGGAGGCGGAGCGAGCCATTTGGCGCATTCGAATACAGCCGGCGACTCCGCCGCGACACAAGGCAGCAGTAAGCCGGAGGAGGTGCCGAGGAATAGCGTACTGGCTGCCCAGAGCAAACCGAGTTGCGAGAGTGATCGGCCGAGTTTGAGAATCGCCTTATTCATGGCAGGCTCCGATGCGAAGTTCTGCGGAATCGCCGCGACGTTAGTTTGTCGTGGCGGAGGGCTTCGTGTAAAGCAGCCACACGCCCTGTCCGACTTTCGGGTCGTCGTCAATGGCTCCTCGTCCGAGCACCTCGAAATCCGTAAGGCCGGCCGATGTTGCCCACTCTTTCATCTGGTCCGGATGACGCAGTTCGACGAACTTTTTCCATTTCTCCGCCTCTGCGCCCGAGAGTTGTTCCTTGCGCTGCTGGATCAGTTTAGCGACGGCCTCTTTCGGATAGCCGCTCCCCGCGCCGCCGCCGATGAACGCCTTGCCGCCGGGACGCAGCACGCGCTGTACTTCGCGGAGTCCCTGCACAGGATCCTGCCAGAAGAAGATGGAGCCCCGGCTGACGACCAGATCTGCGACTCCATCGGGAAACGGAAGCGACTCAGCGCTGCCCACCACGGCCAGCAAACGGTCCTGCATTCCCTGCTGGCGAGCAGCCTCGAGTCCCTTGGTCATGGCATCTTTGTCGGGATCGACCATGACCACCGGGTTGCCGGCCTCGCGGATCAGAGCGATTGCCACGTCGCCCTTTCCCGCGCCCAGGTCAATCCAGAAGCCCTTCACAGGCTGGCTCAATCGCCTCACATCTTCGGCCACATAGCCGTAGCGGCTTGGCAGATCGCGTTCGCTTTCCAGACCCTTGGGCGTTTGCGAATCGTCGGCGCATCGCCCCGACGCAGCGGCTGCGAAGATCAGGAAGCAGACTTGCAGCACGCATGCAGCGATGTGGTTGGTATTGCCGCGGGCGGCAGACACGGGGAGTGTTCGGGATGCGATCGGAGCAGGGAGACGCATGGCGGGTTCCTGGTTAACCGTATTCGGGAGATGATTTTCGGAACGGCGTGCGGATTACGCAACAAGTCGAGTCATCAATACGAGTCACCTGAGAGCGGCTGACCGTCGCTGCGGCTGGCCAGCAACTGGTAGACGCCGAGGCGTCCCTGCGATGCGGCCTGAAGGTAGAGCCCCGGGTCGCCGGTGTTGGTGGCCTGAAGGCCGGTCGTCTCGCAGCTGACGGTCTGGGCGATGAATCGCACCGAACCATCGACAAAACAGAACTCGGCTCCTCCGGAGTGGTCGCTGCTGAATGCGGCGTTACTGGCGGGGTGATTCAGGCGGTCGGAAACGGACGAGCTGACGGTGTTCATGGCGCCGCCTCCTCCCGGTCCGCACCATGACGGCCATGTGGCGTCGTTTTGCAGATTGGCTCCGAAGGCCGTGCGTTCCCCAATGGCGAACGTATTGCTGGTGCCATCCAGCACATCCTGAATGCGAGTAGCGCTTTCGCCGAAAAACACGCCGTTGTTCATTTTCGAGAGATGCGTCGTGCCCGTGAAATTGAAGAAGCCGCGCGAACACGTGTAGTTGGCCGTGGCGACCCTGGGATTGGGCGTTCCCTGATGTGTTCTCAGCGGACCGATTGTCGACGACGGACAGCGAAAGACGGAAAGGTCGGCCTGGAGCATCGGCAGCAGATCGGGCGTGTTGATGACCTGTTCCAGGGTATACCGTGTGACGCTGAGCTTGTCCTGCAGCGGGCTTTGCTCGAGATACGGCATCAGGAAGACTCCCCAGGCCCACCCGCCCGGCGTGGTATTTCCGAGGTAGCCTCGCACCATGAACCCCGGCGGAAAGCGGTTGAACGACCCGTGGTAGCCGTGCATTGCCAGTCCGAACTGGCGGAGATTGTTGGAGCACTGCATCCTCCTGGCGGCTTCGCGCGCGGCCTGGACGGCCGGCAGCAGCAGCGCCACCAGGATGCCGATGATTGCGATCACCACGAGAAGTTCAACCAGCGTAAAAGCGGCGCGATCGCGACGATGGACCGAAACAGGGCGGAACATGATGCTGGCCTCGGTGCGGCAGTGACGCTCGCACGAACGGAGTGAAACCGTCGGCGGGATAATTCTATATATCAGCGACCCAGTATACCTTTATTCGAGGCTGTGATCCCGCCCTGCTGCCGCGTATTGCTATTTATGCTGCGATCGGCGATTCTGGGAGGCCGAGAGCAGTCCCCGGGAATTGCAACGATGTCAACTCGTCCGATGGAGAATCAGCATGTCGCTTCGACGGAAACTATGGCTTGTCTCAATGGCGGTATTCGCGGCGATGGGGCTGGCGAGCATGGCTCGGTCCGGGGAAACGCCGCCCATCATCAAGGTGGGAATCATTGGGCTTGATGCGCATGCGGTTCCGTGGACGCAGATCATCCACAGCCCCGAAGCCAAGGCGCCCATCAACGAAATGCGGATTGTGGCAGCGTACCCGTCCTTCAGCCCGGATGTGCCGTTCAGCAAGGACAACATTGAAAAGAACACTGCCACGCTTCGCGATCTGGGCGTCGAGATCTGTGATTCGATAGAAAAGATGCTGTCGAAAGTGGACGCCGTTCTGCTTTTGAGCATCGACGGCCGGCCGCATCTGGAACAGGCCCGCGCTGTCTTTGCCGCCAGGAAGCCGGTTTTCATCGACAAACCGGTGGCCTCTTCGCTGGCCGAGATCGTGCAGATCTTCGACGAGGCCGAGAAGACCGGCACGCCGTGCTTTTCGAATTCCTCGCTCCGCTACAGTCCGGGTATCGCCTCGATGCGAAGCGATCCGGAGGTAGGCGCAGTGCTCGGCTGCGATTCCTACAGCAACAGCGTCTCGATCCTGCCGGGGCACCCGGACCTGTTCTATTACGGCATTCACGGAACGGAGGCGTTGTTCACGATCATGGGGCCGGGTTGTGAAACGGTGACCCGCGTCAACACGCCCACGGCCGACCTGGCGATCGGAACGTGGAAGGACGGCCGGATGGGGACGTTCCGCGGTATCAAGAAAGGTCAGGTCGGTTTCGGCGCGATGGTGTTCGGCGACAAGGGGATCAAGCCGTCCGGACAGTTCGGCGGATACGAGCCGCTGCTCGTCGAGATCGTTAAATTCTTCCGGACCGGCAAGGCGCCGATGAGCGTCGAGCAGACGCTGGAAATCTATGCATTCCTCGAGGGAGCCGACATCAGTCAGCGCGAAGGCGGAAAACCGGTTTCACTGCAAAGCGTGCTCGAGAACGCACGCAAGCCAAAGTGATTTGTCGGCAAAGTCGCCTTTCGCTCCGCGAAAGGACGCGTATCGAACACGACGTACGACGAAAAGACGTTCTTTCGCGGAGCGAAAGACGACTAATTAGCGTCGCTCACGCTCGGAACTTCGGTCGTCGCAGCGCCATCCGATTTCGCTCCAACCGCTTCCTCGGCTTTTGACGCCGCATTGGCCGATTGGGACGGCTTGCGTCGCACGACAAGCCCTATGAGTGCGAGCAGTGCCCCCGTGCCGGTCATAATGCCCCCCAGGTACTTCAAGAACCGTCCAGGGTCCGTCGTCAATCGCAAGAAAGACAGTTTCACGGTCACCAAGTCGCGGACGGCGATCTGATGCAGGATCGAGTTGCCGTAGCGCAGGGGGCTGTCCGCCTTGATTTCCTGGACTGGTTTGCCTGCGTCGGCGCCATTCAATTCGTCGGCCGAATCGGCAACCCTCACAAGACTGGCAGCCTGGGACTGGTGCGGGTCTTCGGTCGCTTCGTCCTCGCGAATGCCCGTGAGCTTCATGAAGAACCCGAGGGGGCGGTTCTCGTACCCGAGCGTCACGATCATCGGCCCGTCAGAGGTCTTGAAAGCGTGGAAGCCGAGTTGCGCGTCGTTTCTTCTGAGCCAGAATCGGTCAGTTCTTTCAGCAGACTTGATTTCCAGCAGGGCCGCCGCTTCGGCCGCTTCACGCTCTCTTGCGGTCGGTCGGAAGGACTCGAAGACCTGCGTTTTCCGGGCGGATGGCAAGTACTTCCGCAACTTGATCTGGCACGGTTCCGTGATCCTAATCCGGTCTCCCTGTTTCACTTCACCCAACGCTTTGTAGGTTTTGCCGTCGCCGACGCGGCAGTTGAGTTTTCCGTCCGGCGTCTGGAGGAAGCCGGCGCCGAACTCGACCCTGCCCGATGGATGGTGATACCAAAATGCGGCCGGGCATTCTTTCCTGTTGATGGCTTCGAGCGTGACAAACGGACTGTTGGAGTATGCGATTTCCGTGACCGGCTTATCGCTGCTGGGTGCATAGACTTTCAGAAGCAGCATCGGGTTCTTGGGTTCAATTCCGTTCGAGGAGTACTGGCCCTTGCCCGACACGGAATTGGCGTAGTACTCGACAATTTCGACGGACAGGCCGCTGTTGGCGACCGGGACTTTCTTTCCTTTGTTTTCATCGACAGAGAGCGTGTAACGCTCACCTTTGTAGTGCACGGTCAGCAATCCGAGGCTGCCTGCCTTCGTCTCGAGCGGGTGAAGGAAATCCTCCAACTGCGTCGTCGCCGAGGTCGTGTTAATGGAAATGTGCGGTTCACCCGCGATGAACGGAGTTCCGAAAAGGACCGGGGTGAACCAGCGGTCATCCAGGGCTTTTCCCTGAGCATCGCACATGGAAACTTGAATTGCCGGATCCGAAAGGCCGTCTTTGTCGGTGATCCACTCCGTCTTGGGGCGCGCGTATCGAAGGAAGCGAAGTACCCTGATGTCGAGGCCGTTGACGTTGCCGAAGCTGAGTGGTTCGTCCTTTCGCCAATCGCTTGGTCCAGGAGAAAAGCCCAGTTCAGTTGTATCGGCTTTCTCGCCTCTCCGCGTGAACAGCGTAATTTGCGAGCGGTCCGTGCTTTGGAACGAAGACGTCGTCGCGTCTTTCTCGAGAATCACCAGGCCCTCATCTCCCTGGGTCAGCGATTGCGCAAGTCCTGCGAGCAGCACGATCAAGCCGAGAGGCAAAATCGCCAGTTCAGGACGCTGCCATCGCCACGGACGTCGGGCCAACGTCGTGACAAAGATGTTGACCGCCAGGAGAGCAACGAGGCCGATGTACCAGTGGGTGCGAAAAATATACCACCGCGTCCACTCCGAACTCTTTGCGGCGTCGAGCACCAAGCCGACGGCGGTCGCGGTCACAACGAGAACCGCGAGGACAAATGGCAACTTCAGCGACGAGATCAGACTCGACGCGGCACCGTTTCTCTTTTGCATGGGCGCACCTGATTCGTGACAAAGCTCAGTGCGGTTGGTCGATTGATTTCAGCGTCTGAAGGAACTCGCGGAACTCGCCGACTCGCTCCGTAACGGCCGCCTCCGGCCCGCTGTACGTCACGAAGAAGACCGAACCGCCGATGAATATCATGGCGTTCAGCGAGCGATAACGACTCCCGCCCGGCGAAGAGGGATTCGCGGCGTCTTCGTCCGCCTCCGTGCTGTCCACCAGAATGACATCGTGATCCGCAATCCGCAGCCGCGTTACCGCGGCGTCCTTGGATTGTTCTTCGTCCTTGATCTCTTCCCGCAATTGGTCGATTGCCTTTGGGTCATCTTTGATGGACTGGGTGACAGTGAGTTGTGCCTCGGGCAGTCCTTGTTTCATGGCCGGAACGCCGAATTCGGCGAGCAAGATCTTCAGCCGAGGGCGTTTCCGATTCCACGACTCCGGGGCGACCAATCGCATCCCGCCGATTTTGACCTCACGCTGAGACTCCAAGGCCGTTTGCTTGCCTGCGGCGTCCGCTGTCATCGGTTTACCCGAGGGGACGGGCGCCGTAATGTCCTGTGCCGCAGGGGACGTGACGGCGGACTGTGATGCCCCGTTGCCGGGACCGGCCGTCGTAGGTGGTTTGACGGCATTTGCGGCCGCATCTGTGCTGGGAGCCAGCTTCGCGTCTGCGGCGGGGATCTCCGCCGGAGTCGCTGCCGGCTTCTCGCCCTCGCCGGCCTGCGTCTTTGCATCGTCCTGTTTCGTGTCAGCCGCTTTCAAATCAGTCAGCTTCGCAGGGGCCGTTGAGCCGCCCTGGTCGTCGCGTTTCTTCTGGGCAGGGGCTGATGATTTGGATGCTGTTTCGCTTGATTTCTCCGCGGACGTGGATCGCCCGGCGTCCGATGAAGTGTGCCGGACGGTGGGTTGGTCGTTGCGCCCGCATCCGACCAGCAGTGAGACACTGAGTGCCAAGAGAACCTTGCGTGGAGTCATCATCGCAATCCAGCGTTGTTGGGCGTGGTGAACACGTATTCAAAAGCAAGGAATGAGCCAACCGCCCAGAGCAGCAATCGGCGCCCACCGCTCGACGCGGCAGTTCACTAAGCGAACGGACTTGCTGATGCGATTGGAGTCGTCGGCCGGTGAAAACTGAACCGATAAAAAAACTACCGGAAAGGCGAAATGAATCGCCTTTCCGGTATCTTAACAGCAGACTTGGAAAAATCTACTTCGCGCGGTCCGGTGCTCTACTTCTTGCTGACGTAGACCGACACCGTATCCACTTCCTCGGAACCGTCAGCCGGGAAAGCTTCGACCCAGTAGCTGTAGCCGCCCTTGGCCAACCTGACCTTCGGCAATTTCACGGTTTCTTCCTTCAGCGGAGCCGTCTTCCAGGCTTTCATGCCCCTCTTCCACGCGCTGCCGTTCCAGTAGGTCCAGCCCTTCGGGCCTTGCGAGAGAACCCACATTTCGGAAGACATGCCCACGCGTTCGTCCGGATAGACCGTGTACTGCACGCCAACCGTCGTCGTCGGCTTGGCGACAAGCAGTTTGTCGACGCCATTGGCGGTTACGTCCACCAAGCCGGGTTCGCGGTGGATGTACTTGGCATACGAGGACATTTGATCCAGCGACATGTTCTCATGGCACTCTTTGCAGACCATGTCCAGCGTGATGAACGTCTCGCCGGCGCCGGTTGTGCCGTCGTAGTTCATCCAGTAAC
>CAIPEB010000494.1 GCA_903863885.1 uncultured Planctomycetaceae bacterium
ATGATCAGGATCTTCCGAGCGGGCTCGAAGAAGCTGAGGCTGCAGTCGCTGTGCCCCGGAGTCTCGATGACCTCGAACGCAACGCCTTCGTCCACTTCGATGCGATCGCCTTCCTTGATCACGCGATTCACCGCGAATCGATCAAACGCCGGCGCCGGCTGACGATGCTCCTCGCCGACCATGCCTTCCTGGATCAGCGACGTGGTGAGCATATCGTCGAGCTTGCCGAAGAATGAAATCGCTTTCTCGGCGCCGAGCGTCCTGGCTGCCGGAGCCGACGCGAGGATCGACACTTCCGGGAACATCTCGCGGATCATCGGCACGGCCATGACGTGATCGGGGTGCGCGTGCGTGATCACGGCCTGCCCGACATCCCGGGCTCCGACGCCGAGCGCGCCGAGTTGTTCGCGCAAAACGGGGCCCATCGCACCGGTGCCGCCTTCAAACAGCGTTCCCTGCGGCTTTCCCCGGTAGAGATAGAGCGGATAACGGCCCGTGCCGAGCATCCAGAAACGATCGACGATTTCCGTCGGCGTCTTATGAATCAGCATGTTTCGAAGACTCCATTTGTTCGGCGGCAGTGAGCGCGGCGCCGAAAGCGCCAATGAACTGGGGATCGGGAGGCAGTATCGCCGGCGTGTGGAAAACGTCCTCGGCCAGCCTGGCCAGCAGCGGGTTGTGCGCGACGACTCCGCCCGTCATCACCAGCGCCCCGCGGATCGCTCCCATCTCCATGGTCCGCTTGATGACCGCGCGGAAAGCCCCTTTGACGATGTCCTCCACACGTTGACCCGTGCGTATCTTTTCGAGAATCTCGGTGGCCGTGAAGACCGTGCAGAAACTGCCGAGCGACACTTCGGCGGTCGATTGCTCGGCCAGTCCGTTCAGGCTTGCGACGGGCAGGTCGAGTCGCAGCGCGATTTCCTCGAGGAACGCGCCGGTTCCCGCCGCGCACTTGCGGTTCATGCGGAAATCCAGCCGGCGTCCCTGGTCGTCGATGTGGATGATCTTGTTGTCCTGGGCCCCGATGTCGATCACGGTCATCTCGCGCCGCAGATAATGAAACGCGCCCTTGCCGTGGCAGGCAATTTCCGTGACGGTCCCCCGGACCCAGGGCACGTTGTTTCGGCCGTACCCCGTGGCCATCGAGGCCGAGATCTGCTCGCGCTGAAGCCCCGATTCTCCCAGAGCCTCGTCCAGCGCTCGATCCGCGGACAATGCGTAATCGATGCCCGATCTCCGCAACGCCCGGGCGACAATCCGCCGCTCCGGGTCGATGATCACCAACTTCAGCGCCGAAGCGCCGATATCAACGCCGCAATAGTAGGACATTAACGTACCGCTTGTTCACAGGCATCCGCAGAATTGTTCAGGTCGTTTCTTCGCTCTGCCTAGACCTCGGTCAACTGTTCCGCAAACGCCTCGATGTTCGTTCGCGTCTGTTCCTCCGAAAAGAGACGCAGGTCGTTCAGATCGCCGTTGATCACGAGGTAAGGGATGCCCAGCCGTTCCCGCAGACGCTGCGGAAGTTCGTAGCGGCTGTTCGAATTGTTGGGGCAGGTCTTCGAGTCGTGGTAGATGATTCCATTGATGTGGAATTTGTCCGCCATTTCCGCGATGTACCGCTCTTTTTCGTCGTCGCTGCGGCAGATGAAAATGCTGGAGTAGGCCCGGGCCATTCCGCGGAACGGATCGCTCGGGTCCAAGGCCTCGAAGATCCAGCTGTTGCAGTAGGTCGAGGCGACGACGCAGGTCTTCAATTCGATAAACTGGGTGGCCAGATCGCGCAGCTTGCCCCACACGGGCATGCCTTCCCAGTAGACGCGGAACCGTTCGCCGGGTACCGCGCCCTGGCCTTCCGCCGCGCGTTGCTCGAGTTCCGCCACGAGCGCCTGATAGTACTGCACCGCATCCGGCCTTCCTCGCAACACCACCGCGGGGCCCATCTGGATCGTGCCGTCGAAGAAGGTCAGCGGCGAGGGAACGTTCGCCGCGCTCTGCAGGACGCGTTTCCACAGCAGCGTGCATTCCCGCGAGCAGGCGATGATCTCGCGCAGCCGGTCAATGTCGAACTTCGTGCCGGCGACGGCCTCGAGCGGCCCGATCAAGTCTTCGATCTGTTTCGCAACATAGTCCACCAGCGGCGCGTCCACGTCGCCGATCGCGCGCGGCGTGTGGATGCCGATGCAGGGCACGTTCCACTGCCGGGCGTACCACTGGAACCAGTCCTTCACGTCGCGGCACTGGTTCGTGTTGAAAACCAGCACATCGGCCTTCGGAATTCCCGCAAGGCCCATCTTCTGCAGCGGCGTCGCGCCCTTGAGATACGAACCAATGTCGCTCGTCAGATACGAGCAGATGTCCGGCGAAAACCCGTGGGCATTGGCCAGCGGGATCAGATCCGTGGCCATGCGGGTCGCGCCGAGCATCGCGCCGTGGTTTTCCGGGAAATATACGTTGTATCCCAGCGACTGGAGCAGTTCGGCGGGGCCCACGCTCGTGCACCACGCCGTCTTGCGGCCCTGCTGCGGGCCGTTGGCAAGCTCGCCGAAATAGTTGCCCATGATGGTCTTCATCATCTTCGTCGCGGCGAAGTCCTTGCGTTCCGAACCGGATGACATGCTCGTTCTCCTCTCAGGTTGTTCTGATAAGGCCGCACGGTTTGTAACGCGGCCCGAGTCTTTGTGTGAATTCTTCCAGCCGATCGCGAACGCAGTCCAGGCCAAGGTCGCGTGCATACCGGCACACGCCGCCGCGAAAATCGGGGAAGCCCACTCCCATCACGGTGGCGACGTCCACATCGTCAGCTGAACGGGCAATGCCCTCTTCCAGCGTCAGGTACGCCTCGCTGACCATTCGCAGCACCAGCCGCTCCGCAATCCGACCGCTGTCGTCGGAAGCCTGCGCGGGCGATACGGAACCGCGGACCTCGGCAATCAAGTCCGCCGTCAGCGGGCTGTCCAGCGCATCACGACCGGCCGGATCATAGCGGTAGACCCCGCCTCCTGTCTTTTGACCGCGTTGGCCAAGCTCGACCAATCGCGTGGCAATGCGGGACAAGTCGCCATGGTGGGGAAAGGCCTGCTGCAGAATGCGCTGTGTATGAACCAGAATATCCAGACCCGCCATATCGATCAATACAAGCGGTCCCATCGGAAAACCGAACTCCAGCGCCGCCTTGTCGATCGATCGGGGAGAGCAGCCCTCCTCAATCAATTGAAACGCTTCCTGGACATACGGCACAAACAGGCGGCTGACCAGGAATCCCGCGCGATTGAAAACGACGACCGGCGTCTTGCGCATTGCGCGGCCCGCGTGCATCGCAGTCGCAAGAACCTCGCTCGGCGTATCCGGACGGCGAATGACCTCCAGCAGCGGCATGCTCTGCGCCGGATTGAAGAAGTGCATACCGACCAATCGCTCCCCGCGCCGCAGCGGTTCCGCCAGCAGGTCCAACGAAATCGTCGACGTGTTGGTCGCGAGGATGGTCGCGTCTCCGCAGCATTGCTCCACGCGTCGCAGCACGCCCTGTTTTACCGACACATCCTCGAATACCGACTCGATCACCAGGTCCGTTCCGGAAAGGTCTTCCCACTGTGAAACGGGCACCAGGTTTTCGAGCAACCGGTCCCGCTGGTCGGATGCCATCTTGCCGTCACCCACGCGGCGATCGAGCGACGAACGAATTCTCGCCACGCCTCGCGCGACCGCATCGCTCTGCTCGTCGAGGACCTTGACCTGGAATCCGCCCGCGAGAAGTGCCTGGGCGATGCCCGTTCCCATCGTGCCCATTCCGACGACGGCCGCGCGCTTCACCTCGATCGGAGCGGCTTTGGCCAACTCGGGCAGCTTGGCCACGTTGCGGGTCGCAAAGAACAGGTGGATCTTGTTGCGGGCTGCTCTGGTCTGCATGCATTCGGCAAAGCTCTGCTGCTCGCATCGCAGGCCCGCCGGGAACGAGTCCTGCAGGCCGATTCGCACCGCATCGATGATCTTGCGCGGGGCCGCGATCTCGGGACGAATTGCGGCAGCGAACTTCTCCGCCTCGGCCAGCGCCGCGGCCAATTCGGATTCGGGGTACTTGTCGGTCCGGTCGCAGGTCCGCTGCGAAGTGGCGAGCATGACGAGCAATTCGTGGCATTGCTCAAGCATCTGCTCTTCCGGGCAGATCGCGTCGACAAGCCCATCGGCGCGCGCCGTCTCGGCGTCGATCAATTCCCCGGTCAGCATCATGCGAAGCGCGCGGCGCGGACCGACCAGCCGCGGAAGCCGCTGGGTGCCGCCTGCTCCGGGAATCAGTCCCAGCTTGACCTCAGGCAGTCCGAACCGGGTTCCCTTCGCCGCGATGCGCGCACTGCAGGCCATCGCCAACTCCAGCGCGCCGCCCACGACCGTGCCGCTCATCGCCGCGATCACCGGCTTGGCGGAATCCTCGATCCAGTGAAACGCATCCTGAAACGTTCGCGACAGATTGACCGCGTCTTGCGAAGAAGCGAGCCGCTCGAACAGGTGGATGTCCGCACCCGCGCTGAAATGGCGAGGGCCGCCCGTCAACATCGTGCCCGAAACCGCCGGATTGGTGTCCGCCGAATGGACCGCGGACACGATCGCGTCCAGCATCTCCAGCGTGATCGTGTTCATCGGCGGCGAGTCGAGCCGGACGACGCACAGGTCGCCCGAGTATTGAACGTCAAGCATGAATCCGCACTCGTTCGAGATCTTCTTTCCGGCAATGCAAAGGCACGGATTATACCAAAGTTTGCCGGCGCGATCGCGCGCTGCGGGGAAACGTTCAGACGTCTCGCTTCAATCGCAGGCCCTTCGGCAGGGACTCCCCGACGATCTGCCCCCGATCCTCGTCGTCCAGCTGTCCGCCGTCGCGGACAAGACTTGCCCAGTGCGACGAAGCTCCGCGGTCAATCAGCCAGCCCGCCGTCTCCTCACGCAGCGCTGCCGGCATGTCGCGATGGCGGTCTCCTGTGCACCGGCCGATCTGCATCGCCGCGAGCTGATCGATCGACTCGCGTCCGTTGGCGAGAATCGACTTCAGCCAGGAGGCCGCGCGCTCCACGGGCACGACCGTGTTCAACGGTCCGTAAACGGGGACCCGCTGTCCGAGCCGTCCCAGCGTCCACATCAGCGAGTTGCGGGCCGGTTGCAGCTTCGGGTTGTCGAGGAGTTCGACGATCATGTTGCCAAGTTCGAGCTTGACCGCGATGGGCAACAGCTCCAGTGAACCGAGCAGACGCCAGACTTCAACCGTTTCCTGGGGACGCAGCAGCAGTTCGGCCTGCCGGCGCTTGCCGCCCTGATGGTGCTGATGCAGGATGCGAACCTGCGTCAGCAGTCGCTCGGCAACGGTCATCTGCTGACCGAGCGAAAGCCCGCCTGCCAGACGCCGCCACAGGATCCAAGATTCGCTGACCGAAGCCGCATGGGCCACTTTGCCCTGGACATGCCGCCATGTTTCGGAAACTCGCCAGTCGTCCATCGCGACGCCGTAGCCGGGCCGCAGCGCGTATCCGAGCAGATTGAGCCACCGAGATTCGTGGACCGCGCTGCGTCGCCGTCCGCTCTCGAACTCCATCAACGCTTCCCAGATCCGCCGGAGCAGGGTAGGGGGCCACTCGCCCCGATGCGTCCCGATGATCGCCGTGAGCCGTTTTACCAGGACCGCCGGATCGTCGGAGGCATCGGGCGCAAACACCCGCCGGATCGCATCCTGGCATTCTCGCCAGACGGCTTCATCCAGCGATCCCGCTTGCTCTCCCGTTGTTTCCGATCCCGACAAATCCGTCTGAGTCGCCGACCGCACGTCGAACTGCAGACGCCAGCTGCGATCATCCTGAGTGGAACTGCACCAGAGGTCGATCGTGCCGATTTCCGTGATGCGGGCATGCAGCCTCACGGGAATGCTGCCCCGCTCGCTGCGCCGCCGGGTTTTGAGCACCGTGCGGATCGGCGGGAGCGTCGTCATGGTCTCTTCGTCGACCGGAACCAGTTCTCCCGGGCGATCGACAAGCCTCAGGCTCGACGCATAAAGCGGAAACTCGACCGGTTCGGACACCGCCAGCTCGAACTCAAGCTCCGGCACCGCGAAGTCCTGCCCAGGCTCCGCGCTGCCGGGCACCAGGCACACGGCCGACGGTTCGCCCGATTCGATCCCGATGTAGTAGCTGCGCGCCAGGTTCGCGGCCACCCGCACGCCCTCGCCGCGCCGGACCATTCCGTAGTAGGCGGCGCCGTGGGCGACGGCCAGGTCCAGTCTCGCATTTTCCAGCACGACGGGATGCCAGGCGGAGCCCGTCCGCGGCGAGAACCACGAGCTGATCACCTCCAGCAGACGCTCGCGCAGCAGCGGGCTCTCGAAGAAACCGCCGTTGAGCAGCACCGCATCCGGGCGAGCCGGATCGTGGTCGAGCTGCAGACCGTCGAGCGCCACTTCGCGGTGCGCCGTAAGGAACGCGGCCAGATAACGCGTG
Organism: uncultured Planctomycetaceae bacterium; assembly: GCA_903863885.1. GTDB lineage: Bacteria > Planctomycetota > Planctomycetia > Pirellulales > Pirellulaceae > CAIPEB01. The sequence goes on from CAIPEB010000494.1 coordinate 6,483, forward strand.
ATCGAGGGATCCGCCGCGTAGGGTAATCCAAACTCTTGGAATCCAGATTGCCGCCGGACCGGACGCTCGGTCAGCGCCGCACGAGGCAGGAATCCTTCGACGAGCAGCTCGCGGGCTTCGTCGCGGGTCACCTCGACCTGCACGCTGCCGCCGATGAGACGCGAGCCCGCCGCCGGCAGATTAACGGTCAGCCGCTCGGGCGCATCGGCAGCCAGAAGCGTCTCTTTCAATCGCCGGGCGACCCGCACGAGGACGTCCCATTGCTGAGCCGGCAGCTTGCCATTCCCGGCAATCCGGGCCTCGATGTGCCGGGCCAGTGCCAGGTCGAGATTGTCGCCGCCGAGGATCAAGTGATCGCCCACGGCAACGCGATGGAACTGCATCTTCCCTGCGTCGGCCGCATCGCCCGTCATGCGCACGCGAACCAGCGTGAAATCCGTCGTGCCGCCGCCGATGTCGCAGATCAGAATCTTCTGTCCCGCGTTGACCCGCTGCTGCCAGTCGTCCGAGTGCCGGTCAATCCACGAATAGAATGCCGCGAGCGGCTCTTCGATCAGGATCACGCGCGGAAGTTGCGCGCGGGCGGCCGCCTGGACCGTGAATTCGCGGGCTACCTCATCGAAGGAGGCGGGCAGCGTGATGATCACGTCCTGTTCGGGAAGCGGGAATTTCGGGAATTTCGCGTTCCACGCATCACGCATGTGACGCAGATAACGCGAACTGACTTCGATCGGCGAGAGCCGCTCGACATCGGGTGCGCCCTGCCAAGGCAACAGTTCCGCCGTGCGGTCTACCCCGGAATGGCAGAGCCACGATTTGGCGGAGCCGATCAGACGGCCCGGCGTCTTGGTTCCTTCGTCGCGGGCAAATGCCCCCACGGCATAATCGGGATGGCTGGAACCCCAGGGCAGGCGAAGCGCGGCGGAAGCGGACTCGGCCTGCGACGCGTGGTAGTGAAACGACGGGAGCGTCTCGAGCGATTCGACCTGATGCGGCGCGACGAGCTGCGGCAAGTTCAGTATCCGCACCCGCCACGGCGATTCCTCGGTGTCCACGTAGGCCACCGCCGAATTGGTCGTTCCCAGGTCGATGCCCACGACATAGCGGCTGGGCAGTCGATCCACCAGCGGATCCAGCTCGCGCGGTTCAGCCGACACCGGGTCAATCCTCCGCATCCTGCCGGACGCTGAACTCGAGCTTCCAGCGCGAGGGAGATTTCGTGCCGACGCACCACAGTTCGAACACGCCCAGTTCGGTAATCCGCGACTGGAACCGCACCGGCACATAGGCGTCGTCGGCCGTCTCGTCCTGCGGAAGCGATGCCTCGAGCGAATCGGTTTCGGCCAGTTCTTCGCTGCGCCACGAGGTCAGCACGTCGCCGGGCCGGTCCTGTTTGCGGACGGGCGAACTGAAGAACCGGAACTGCACCTGTTCGCCCAGCACCAGTCCTACTTCCTCGGACGGCACGTCGAATTCGGTGCCTTCCTCCATGCCGAACGGTACGACGCAGAGGGCCCGCAACGGTCGCGGCGCTCCGGGGATGGCGGGTCCCGCCGTCTCGATGCCGATGTAGTAGGAACGGGCCACGCCGCCTCGAATACGCACGCCCCCGTGCCGCTTGGCCCATCCATAATAGGCCGCACCGCGTGCGACGGCGTTGTCGTAGTCCTGCGAGCCTTCGAGGATCGACGGAGGCGTGCCGCCTCGCCACTCGCCCAGCACATCCAGCAGACGACCCCGCAGCAGGTCCGATTTGAATACGCCGCCGTTGCACAGCAGATGCGAAGGGAACACCCCGCCGCTGTCCGGTCCGGCATGCGTGCCGAGAAATGCCGCCAGATGCCGCGTGACCGCCGTATCGCTCTCGAACGGCAGGCCAATCTCCTTGAAACCCGATGCGCGCCGTCGGCGCGGAAGGTCCTCCAGCGAGCAGCGGGGAAAGAAGCCTTCGAGCAGCAACTCGGCCGTGCTCGCCCGGTCGATGTCCACGGAGACCGTTCCGCCAATCACCCTGCTGCCTCGGCCGAGCAGCGCTATCGGCTGCCGATCCGAATCCGAATCCGAACTGAGCAGTCGCTCTTTCGCGGCGCGGCACGAGTGCCATAGCGCGACGGATTGCCACGGGTCCAGCTGGATGCCCTGCTCGCCAAATCGCGTGGCCACGTGGTGCGCCAGCGTCAGGTCCATATTGTCGCCGCCGACGAGCAGATGGTCGCCGACCGCCAGCCGCCGCAGAATCAGGTCGCCGTGCTCTTCATCGACAGCGACCAGCGTCAGGTCGGTCGTTCCGCCGCCAACATCGCATACGAGCATCCGGTCGCCCAGTTTCAGCATCCGCCGCCAGCGGTCGCCCACCGCGGCGAGCCACGCATAAACGGCGGCCTGAGGTTCTTCGAGCAGCACCAGTTCAGCGTTCAGTCCGGCCGAGAGAGCCGCCTCGCGCGTCAGTTCCCGGGCGACCGCGTCAAACGAGGCCGGCACCGTGAGCACGACCTGCTGCTCCGCCAGCGGAGCGTCGGGGAACTGATGATCCCACGCCGCCGCAAGATGCTCGATGTAGCGCTGCGATACCGTGACGGGCGAGACCTTGCCGACACTCTTCGGCGCGTTCCACGGCAGGATCGCCTGACGCCGGTCGACTCGGCTGTGGCAGAGCCACGACTTGGCCGCGCCGACCGTCTTGTCCGGAGCCTCGGCCGCCTTCTGCCTGGCATACTGCCCCACCGCGAAATTGCGTTCGCGCGACCAGGGCAGGTCGAGCGCGCCCCCGACGGTCTCGTGCTCGCCCGCAAGGAACATGAACGACGGCAATCCGCCCAGAGGCTCGACGGTGTTGGGCGCCACGAGCTGCGGGATCTTCAGCAGTTCGATCTGCGGACGTTCCGCGTCGATCGGCGAATAAGCCACAACGCAGTTCGTGGTCCCCAGGTCAATCCCCACGACATATCGAGACGACATCTTGCCCAGTCCCTCCACGGTTAGCGCATCTCAATTTCAATCGGCGCCACGACACTGGCGGACGCCGCGCTGCCGGACCACTGCGGCAGGTCGGTACGCGTGGCCTGCCATCCATGATGCACTACGCTTCCCTTGAAGGGCGGCTCCGCGTGCACGTTCCCCGTCAAACGATAGCGGCCCGCGTCATAACCCGCCGGAGCTTCGATCTCGGAGCCCTCGGGCTGGTCAACCAATGGCCGAATCGCGAACAGGCGCTCCACCACGCGTCCGCAATCCTTGAGCACGTCCCGGGCCGCTGCGCCGATTTGCGCGTCGCTGTACTGGTCCAGCGGTTCCTTCACGATGTCCACGAATCTCGCTTCGCGCTGCAGGGCGGCCAGCAGCGTGATCGCATCGCTCCGCGCGGGGGCGGCCGGCTTCGTCGGCGTCCGCGATGCGGCCGGCAAAGCGGGAGCCTGTTCCTTGCCGGGCAGCGCCGGTGCGGCGGCGTCCGGTGCCGCCAGGACTGCGGATACGCGGTCAGCCAAGGTGTTGTCGGACAGCACGCGGAAAAACGCGCGGAATGCCAGCCCGATACGCATGGATCAGCCTTCCTTTGATCGTGACACCGGTCGCGACACCGGTATTACCAATTTTCTCGTGACAGAGGCGTCAGCCTGATGACTGAATCCTAGCCGAGGAGGCGCGATCCAAAAGGGGGCCTTGACAGTTTTCACGCACGGCGGACGGCATTTTTGAGGGGATTCCGCCTACTCGATGCGCGAATCCGATCGCTCAGGTGACTCGCCCCGGCCGTGATCGCCGAGTCGCCGGGAACGGGGCGGGATATCGATCAGCTCCTCGATGACCGGCTCAAGATACCGCCACAGCCCCGCGCGCTTCCGCAGCAGATAGACGCACATTTCCTCAGAGGCCGGTTTGCGCGGAGCGCCGATGCGCTGGGTCAGCACGATGACGGGACAGGATACGTCATCGGGACTTGCGAGGATCATCTCGCACAGGGTCAGGCCGTCCCCGCCGGGCATCTGGTCGTCGACACAGATCAGATCGGGCGGATTCTCTTCGATGAGTCTGGCGGCAGCAGCACCTTCCCGGGCCGAGAGCACTGCCAAGCCGATCGCCCGGCAGTGGCTGGTGAGCTCTTTGAGCAAGTCCTCGTCGCGGTCCACCAGGAGGATTGTCCTGCATTTCGTCATTCTGCCGCTCGCTGCGTTGCCATGATTGCCTTTGGCCGGAGCAACTGCGGGTTTGCCCGGCAAGACCCGACGTGCGCCGCGCGGCTCCGCCGCTGTGACAATGCCCCCTCCGGACGCTGCACCTGAATCCAGTTCACGCTTTGCGGCGGAGATCAAATCGGGTGCGGAGATCGGCCCCCGTTTTTCGGGCGCGTCCGGCCGTGTCAATCGGATCAATCGACCGCTTAAATGAACTCCCGCACGATTTCGCGCCGAGGTCGGGGGATGACGACTTTTTCTACGAGAAGACCTTTGCGCTGGATGACCTTTGCGGCGACCTCGACCGCTTCCTGGACCGAGGCCACGTCACCGGTCATCGACACGTATCCCTTGCCGCCGATCGCCATGGCGAGGTGAATCGTAATCAGCTGAACAGGCGTCGCTTTCACTGCCGCATCGGCCGCCTCGATGATCGACGCAACGCTGAACGACTCGACAACTCCCAGGGCCTTCATTTCCGGCAGGTGAGTCGTGCCGCTGATCGCCGGGAAGACGGCCGGATGCACGTTGGCGATGACGAAGTGATCCACGACCGTGTGCGCGCCGGCGCGCACGCCCGCCTCGATGCTGGATTGCACCGCGTCCACGGAACCTCCGACCACCACCATGTATTTGCCGGGGCAGATGGTCCGATTGACGATCAACTCGACCTGGGCCGTCTTGAGGATCGTGTCCGCGATCTCGAAGCCCTTCGCAATACTCGATGTTTCCACAATCCCGATGGCGCTGCCGCTGTTCATAGTGCTCGCCGTTGTCCTCAAAAGAATCGATGATCAGATTTCGGTTGGTTTTATCGTGTCAAAGTCCGCGCATCAGGCAAACCCGCGGGTCAGGCCGTTATCTGGACCGACTTGGCGCTCACGGCCGTAACGCGGCCGGAAATACTGGCGTGCACCGGGCACCCCAGCTGCGAACTGTCCACCTTGGCAATGACGTCTCCCCGCTGGACCGAATCCCCTTCGCGCACGATCGGTTCGGCGGGACGGCCGATGTGAGAGTTCAACGGCACTACCACTTCACGCGGCTGCCAGTCGCCCTTCACGAACTTGGCCTTGCGGTCGTAGGGAGTCAGGCCGAGCCTTGAGTAGAGCTTCGAGATGGGAACCTCGCGCCCTTTGCGGGACGGATGCGGCGGGCGGAACAGTTCAGCCAGTTCGTCCGGCGTGCGGCTGAGCTTTCTCTCGCGAAGCAGCGCCTTGGCATCGACGCAGATGTTCCTCGGATCGAGCGACTCGGGGCAGGCGATCAGCGAGCAGACGTTGCATTCGCAGCAGTACTGCGCCCACAGGCTGGCCCGCTCTTTCGCCTCTCCCGTCATCAGCAGCGTCCGCATGACCCGGTGCGGTTCAATCGGATAGCCCAGGATGTAACGCGGGCAGAGTTCGGTGCAGAGCGAACATTGATCGCACTGGCCGTGGCCGATGCGGGTGTAGGTTTCGCGCGAGGCCGTCTTGCGTTGCACGAGGTAATGATCGGCCGGCAGCACGATCAGCCCGGCCGTGGTCTTGGTGATCGGGTTATGCGTTTCGCTTGACACGCCTCCCATCATCACGCCGCTGATCAGCAGCACCGGATTGTCCACGGTGCATCCGCCCGCCAGCTCGAGGCAGTCCCGCATCCGCGTGCCGATGGGAACCACCGTCGTAATCGGATGGGCAACCGCGCCGGTGATCGTGACGATTTTGTCGATGACCGGTCGGCCTTCGCACGCATTGGCGATGTTGACGATCGTCTCGACATTGTCCACAACGCATCCGACCTGGACCGGAATTCCCCCCGGAGGAATCTGCCGCCCTGTCACTTCGTAGACGAGGCAGTACTCGTCGCCGGCCGGATACACGTCATCATAGATAAAGGTGTGAAAACCGGTGCGGGCCAACTGATCGGTCCACAATCCGATGAGGTCCGCATTCTTGTGCTTCACGGCGATTGTGACCTGGCGGGCTCCCGTCAAATCACGCATCGTCTCGAGGCCCCGGAAGAACTCCTCGCGAAAGTGGGTCATCGCCTCGCGGTCTTTTTGCAGCAGCGGCTCGCACTCTGCGCCGTTTGCGATCACATGCTCGACCTGGGCTTCGAGTTTCTTGTACGTGGGAAAACCCGCGCCACCCGCGCCGATCACACCCGCTTCACGGATCTTCTGGAGCAACAATTCGCGATTCATGCTCGTCGCCATACGCTGTGCGTTTCCGTCCCTTTCTGTTCGCTCGCCGCGCCGCCTGCAGTCGCATGCACAAATTCAACGCGGATCGCGGCTTACCATTCGACCGGCCGGCCCCGCTCTAGTTGACAGGCACGCTCCGCAAGGGGCCTGCGGCTCGCCGACCACCGGAGCCAACAATAAATAGAGTTAGCACCTTCTGGGAATTCAAGGGCATCAATGCCGATCAGGTAATCCGGATCAATTGCGGCTGCTAAGAAATCTACGTCAAAGGACGCGGGCACGCAGTGCAGACCGGCGAGAACCAGGCGTCCGTCCAAGTCCGAATCTTCGTCAAGATGCGTGTCGTCGCGCAACCGGCCGAGTTTCCGCTGCAGACCACCCTAATGGCGGTCAGGAAAACCAACTCGAGCAGGTATCCGCTGCGATCACGCGGTTCGCTTCGCCGAGCCGACCGCGCGGCACGCGGTTGCCTCGGAACTTATCATCGACGCCGATCAGCGTCGTGGACGAGCTTCGCGTTCCTTTTTCCGCTCGCATTCGATGCACGACGCGGCGTACGGCATGGCTTCCAGACGCTCCTTGGCGATCTCTTGGTTGCACTCCTCGCATTGCCCGTACGAACCCGCGTCAATCCTGCGCAACGCTTCGATCACTTTGCGGCGAATCGCCTCTTCGGCATGATCGAGAAATATCTCCTTGTCGATCGGCTCGCTCGTCAGCTGGTCGTGTTCCCCGGCAGGCCGTTCATCGGCGAGCACTACTTCGGCCAGGCGATTGATGCCATCCGTAAGGCGTCCGCGAAGATCCAGGAGCGTATTGCGGTAACTCTCCAACTCGGCCTGATTCATGGGAAATCTCTCTGATGCTGTGCGGTTCCTCTTGCTCGCAGACCGGAAAGGAATACCGCTCCATGGTTCCGGCGTCAAGGCTTGCTGAATTCAAAGCCCGCGATTCGGCGACGATGCCATTCCGTGAAAGATAGCAGCGCCAACACCAGAATGTCGTGCTGTGCGGCGCGAATCAAGTAGTCGAACGCGCGAGATCGACTTGCCAGTGGGCTTCACCACGAATCCGGCACGAGTGAGATTGAACAGCTTGCGGCGCCGCACCATTCAACCATGCCGTGCCCCAATCGATCCGCCCACTCGCGCAGTTCGTCGGCGTTTACTGCCGCACGCGGCGCATAGATGCATGCGACGACCCGCTCGTCGCCGTCAGCCACTTTGCCCAGCAGCGAGTCCTTCACCGGTGTTCCGAGAGGAGTGTCCGATCCGGCACCGCAAACACAGATCAATCCGGCCAGATCGAGGTCCTGCCCGGCACGGTTGAACGTATAGCTTTCGCCCGGCCGGCCGTACCGCAGTTCCAGTTGGGGACCGCCGCGAGTCAGCGAGATCAGCGAGATCGGCAGGCCGCAATCGAGCGAGACCGCATTGATGAGGTCAACTGCATTCAAGATGTCGGGCAGCGCGGCCTGCTCGGCGATCGTGCGCAGCAGATACTCCTGCGCAGGCTTGTTGCGTCCCGCCGGTCGGTATCCGCCGGCGCGAAGCAGCTGACGCACCGCCGCGCGTCGCTCCTCGCCCCCGTGCATGCCTTCGGTCAGCGTGCGCCGCACCACGTCGTGTTTGTATTGGTTGAGCGCCTCGCCGGAAGGTCCCAGTCGAATCGCCGTCGCTTCGACAATTCCCACCCCCAGCCCCTCGACGCCCGCCGCAATCGTCACCGTAGTCGCCATATCCTGTCTTTCTCACTTCCCGCATTGATTTCGTAGTGGCGGTAGTCAGTAGTCAGTGTAACCGTTCCCGGG
>CAIPEB010000495.1 GCA_903863885.1 uncultured Planctomycetaceae bacterium
AATGCCAGTCTGCCCATGCACATTTCGCATCGGCTTCAATTTGCCACGATGTACCTGCATATTGATCGCATCCGAGCTGATCCCAAGGAAACCGGCAATCTCTTTCGTCGTCCAGTAGCCGGCCAGCATCCTGGGCCACGCGTCGATGTGCCGCAACAGCTCCGTCCGTGTCGGCTTCGGCTCGGGTTGCTCATTGGGTGGTCTGCCTCGCTTCCTGCCTGCCATGATCGCGGCTCCGTTTCGTTGAATTGTTCTGGTTGCCATGCTATAACAATAATCGTCTGACGAATAACAGGCAAGCAGAGGATAACGAATTTACGAACTGGGAAAAATCATGCTTTCCAAATTTCGCTACAAGGAAACATGGGCTGCGCTCGCCGCCTTGGCTGTCGTGCTACTGGTCCTCGTAACCGTCGAAAGGATGAGCCGGCCGCAACTCAGCGATGAGCAGATCAAGGCCGCCAAGCTCCTACAGGAGAACTTCGATTCCAGGCTGTACGTGATCAATGAACGCCTGGGCAAGATCGAGTTCCAGGCCGAGGACGACAAGTTCAAGTGGATCGGCGCCATGCTGAAGATGGGAACCCGATACGAGGCAATGCGTGTCGAGGAAGGGCACGAGGCGGCCATTGCATGGTACGACGCCGAAAGCAAAAAGCCGGGTGATGTGCTGTTGGCGACGTGGGGCGATTAACCACGCAGAACGTGGGCCACGATGTTGAATCGCCCGATCGTCGTAACGTGTGCATCGAGTCCAATGTGTCGCATTAAAGATCGGAACTCATCGGCCGTCCATTCCATCGTGTGACGGTTGTTTAGCGGCGGCCCAGCCAGTTGCTGCCGCGTCCGCTCCGGCGTCTTGGCCTTGTATTTTGCGACCAGCCTTCGGTCTGGAGTCGTGACGACAAGATTCCGCCATCGCCCAACGGCGAACGTCTGCAGCATGGCAACAGGGTCGTCAACGTGTTCGATAACGTCAACGCACATCACCAGGTCCGCGTCGGCTTTGACGCCCAGTCCTTGCCATTCGCGCCCAGGCCATCGCTTGCGAAGCGACGGGAGTCTCCAATCGACATCGACGCCGACCGTCCTTCTGTCACCGAAATGCTTCACTAGCATTGCGCCGCTGCCGCATCCCCAATCGAGCACAGATCGAATTGACGCATCGCCGGCAAACCGCCTGACGATCCATCGGTACACCGGTTCCATTGCAGCGTCTGGCGGCTGGAATCCGTCGTTGTTGGCTGGCCTTATCTTGTATCCAGGCGGCAAGCACAGTTCAGCATTTTTCATGGCATCCCCAAGGCGTGACGAAAAACGCGGCCGATCAAAGTCGGTGATTCGAGGATCTGGTCTCGCGACCATGAACGCATGTCGCCAAGGCTCCCGCTCGTCAGCATCCAGCACCAGGCCCGCGGATCGATGGTTGGCTGCACGTCAGCAACAAACGCCGCATGGTCCCGCCAGTGGATCGGATGAACGAGACTCGACGGATGGTAAAGAACTCGCTCGGATGGAACGGCGGCGATTGCTTGGCCGAGCAGGCGGGGACCGAGCGACAGGCGATCCCACGATTCGGACCGGATGTTCGTGGCTGCCTGACGTTTCGTGAGTCGCCACCAGCGAAACGCGATTTGACTCCCTGGCTTCGCGGACACAAGAGCGGAGCATAGCCCGCCTTTCGATTGACGATAGGCCGTGAATGATGCCCGCTTCTCTGCGATCGGCTGCAGGTCGCGCAAACAGATGCAATCCGCGTCAACCCAGATCCCGCCGCGCTTGGAAAGCAGCCAAGAGCGGACCAGGTTTGAACGGAAATGCGCCGGACTCTCCAGTAGCTGTTGAATCGGCACATTGGCGTCGAATTCAGAAGTCCAAAACGAATCGTCGAGAACCTTGATCGTCGGGCAGTGTCTGGACAGCGTTTCCAGGCATAGACTAATCCAAGGCGGACGAGGGCCAGTCCAGAATGTCCATACGTCGGCCATCAGCAACACGCCTTCAACCGCGGCCGTTCGGCCTTGCACGGACTTGGGAATCGCTTCTCGATCCACTCCAGCAGCCCAGCTTGTAGTGCGGAATCGCCATAGGACAGCACCCATCGACGACTTGCAGCGCTTCCGATCCGCTGTTGCCAGTCTTGCTTGAGTTTGCAATCGTGCGTCGTGACGGCCTCGCCGTTGCACACCTGGTTGCCGTATACCGACTTCATCACGAGCCCCAACTTGTCTTTGCTGCTTCGCTGCCACCACGGAGACATCGCGACGAACCTGTCGCGGTTTAGCAGGATCGGGACGTGAATGTCGAAATGCCTTGCGGTAAATCCAGCTTCCGATAGAACCTTTCCCGTGTGATCGAGTAGCTGACTCCAACTATCCTTTCCTTTTCGCCACAGGTTGCCGCGGTAGTAACTCGGCGTTCCTCGCAGGTCGAAGTCCCGCAGCATCAAGTAGTCATCGTTCCAGAACGCCACGCGGTCGGTAAGATCCAAGTGCTCCATCGCCCAGAGAACCTTGAGCGAAATGCGGCTGGCCTTGTTGCAGCGGAACTCGTCCCTGGGGACGATCCGGACGCGATCTGTCTCCCGCAGCCAGCCGGGGATGCGGCCGACGACGACAACCCGCCGTAGTCCGCGGGCGTGCTTTTCGATCGACCGCAGGGACATCCGCAACTCGAAGTCTCCATAGCGGCTTCCCGGCCCGATCGGCAACAGGATGTCAACCGCTGGCTGCTGGATCTCGGCGGCGGCCAGCCAAATCGCCTCGTCCAACAGGCTGCCGTACACGTCCAGCGGGTTCAGCCGCCAGGCGAGCCCCGATGTGACCGCACGGACGGCAGCGGTCACTGCCTCTCCCCATCCGTAGTTACCAGCGTTGGCTCGCATCTCGGCCGCCAGCGAATCACGTTCCGCCCTGCAGCATTCCGGCCCCAAGTCGTTCATGCGACGAGCCAGAGAAAGGCAATCGCATGTCTGCTTGTGCTCGATCCCCAGGCCAGAAAGTAATCGCCATAGGTGCGATCCGACACCCCGGCCGCTGACGATTTCAGCCAACGCGGCAGCCGACTGCTCGGTGGTTTCGATTTGCACCGCGTCAGCATTGGCGGCGAGAACTCGGCGGGAAGCTTCCTGGTCATTCCGAACGGAAGCCAGGGCCATCGACACCGTAACTCGGTTCCGCTGCATCGCGTCTGGCAGCGTCAAGCAGAACGCGCAGGCACTCGGATTTGTCGCGGCTGGCTGCCCGGCAATGCGGCTTGCCACGCGGCATGTTCCGGAGTCGAAGTGCTGGCAGTTTACGGCACTGTGTTGCATGGCGTGTAGACGATTTCATTGTCGAATGCCGGGGGCCTCTCTGGCTCGGCACAGTCGCAGCCGATGTTCGGGAACGGATCGATCCCGCGGCATTGGGGCATGGTCAAGTCGGAATAGGCCAGCCAGGCATAACTGCCGCCCTCATACAGTCGCCCCCACCACGTACAGGTCGGGATGTTTGCGCAATCCCCAATTTCATCGCTGCTGACCGAATCGAGTGATAGGCTCGGGGTGCTGTCGGAATCGCTGGCGGAACTCGAATCGCTGGCCGAACTGCTGGAATCACTTGGAATGCTGTCCGAGCACGCGGGCAACGTCGCCATCGGCAGCCAGTCGTCGGACGGATTGAGGATTACCAACTGATCCCCAACGATGTAGTCGCAGCCAGCGTTATAAGCCGTCAGCGTCCGCGACTCGTCACAATGAACGCCTGCCGTTGACGACGGGGCATACAGCGTCACCGAACCGCTGCCGAACGTCACGCATGAATTGGCATGAACTGCGGCCGAGATACCGCCGACTCCGACGCGGGCGAGGACGGAGCGATTATCATTGTGTCCCACCGAGCATAACACCAATTGTTCCCCGGTCGTCGTCAACTCGGACAGAATTTCGCACGGCCCGAACAGGCCCGAGGTCAAGATGTGCGAACTGGCCGTCGGTCTGGCACGGCGATGCCAAGTCGCACCGACGTTCACCTTGACCAACGCCAGG
>CAIPEB010000496.1 GCA_903863885.1 uncultured Planctomycetaceae bacterium
AGGGCTTCGAGCGATATTTTGATATCGAGATCGTTCGCCGCCGGCACGGCAGGCGGGCATCCGTTCGATCGGCCACCCGGGGGCAGCGGCGATGTGGGATGCAATCGTATTGAGCCTGGGAGCGACTTTTTCGTTGCTGACCTGGTTGTTGCTTGTTCTCTGCGACAGTCTGAAGGGAGGACGGCCGTGACCGGAATGGAGCTACTCGGGCTGGGGCTTTCGGCCAGTCTGCTGGTCTACCTGTTTGTTTCGCTCGTGAAGCCGGAGTGGTTTGCATGAGCACGAACGCTTGTCTGCAGTTGTCGCTCTATCTGGTTGTATTGCTTGCGTGCGTCAAGCCTTTGGGCGCGTACATGGCCCGCGTGTACCAAGGACGCCCGTTTGTTCTTGACCGTGTCCTGGGCTGGCTGGAACGATCACTGTATCGACTGGCCGGCGTGAATGATCAGGCCGAAATGACCTGGCGCCAGTACGCGACAGCGGTTCTGGTGTTCAACGGCATAGGCTTTCTTGCACTCTACGCGCTGCTGCGACTCCAGGGCTTCCTGCCGCTCAATCCGCAGAAATTCGGCGCTGTCAGACCGGATCTTGCATTCAACACGTCAGTGAGTTTTGTGACGAACACGAACTGGCAGAGCTACGGCGGCGAAAGCTCGCTGAGCTACCTGTCCCAGATGCTGGGACTGGGTGTGCAGAACTTCGTGTCGGCTGCGACCGGCATGTCGGTCCTCGTTGCGTTGATCCGCGGGCTGGCTCGCCGCTCCAGCGAAACGATCGGCAACTTCTGGGTCGACCTGACGCGGTCCGTACTCTACATCCTGCTGCCTCTTTCACTTGTCCTGGCCTTGGTGCTGGTATCGCAGGGTGTGGTGCAGAATTTCCGCCCGTATGAAAGAGCGAGCCTGATCGACTCAAGCGGCGCGGAGGCGAATACGGTCGCTGAGCAGACTTTGCCAATGGGTCCTGCCGCGTCGCAGATTGCGATCAAGCAACTCGGCACCAACGGCGGCGGGTTCTTCAATGCGAACTCGTCGCATCCCTACGAGAACCCGACGCCGCTTTCCAATTTCCTGCAGATGCTGGCGATCCTGCTGATTCCCGCCGCGCTGTGCCATACCTTCGGCGTGATGGCCGGCGACACTCGACAAGGCCGCGCGATTCTCGCAGCGATGCTCGCAGTCTTCGTGCCGCTTGCGCTTGGCACGGTAGTGGCCGAGCAGGCGGGCACCTCGATCCTGGCGAAGAACGGCATCAGTCAACGGGCTTCGTCGAGTTCACCGGGCGGCAACATGGAAGGCAAGGAGACGCGCTTCGGGATCACGGACTCGGCACTCTGGGCCTGCGCCACGACGGCCGCGTCCAACGGGTGCGTCAACTCGATGCACGATTCATTTACGCCGCTCGGCGGCTTGATTCCCCTGTGGCTGATGCAGTTGGGCGAGGTCGTATTCGGCGGCATGGGCAGCGGACTATACGGCATGCTGATGTTCGTCGTCGTGGCCGTCTTTGTCGCGGGACTGATGGTCGGTCGCACGCCCGAGTACCTCGGCAAGAAGATCGAGGTTTACGAGATGAAGATGGCGTCTCTGATCATCCTGATTCCTCCGCTGCTCGTTCTCATCGGCACGGCAGTGGCCGTATCGGGTCCCGGGCTTGCCGCACGCGATCGCGACACCGGGACGGTCGCCGCTTTGTCGAATACCCCCGGCGCGCACGGCTTCACGGAAATTCTCTACACCTATTCCTCCACCGGCAACAACAATGGCAGCGCGTTCTCGGGATTGTCCACGGATGTTCCGTTCTACAACTTGACGCTCGCGGTCGCCATGCTCGCGGCCCGCTTCTGGCTGATCATTCCGATCCTGGCCGTCGCGGGGTCGTTGGCTCGGAAGAAATCCGCCCCGCAGAGTGCGGGGACACTGCCCACTCACACGCCGCTGTTTGTCGGCCTGCTGGTTTGCGTTGTGCTCCTGGTCGGTGCCCTGACCTTTGTTCCCGCGTTGGCCCTGGGGCCGATCGTGGAGCAACTGCAGATGACCTCGCACTGAGTCCATGAAGAGAAGAACTTTGATGGCGGCCACCTCGAAATCCCGGCGACTGTTCGATTCAAGCCTCGTTCGACAGGCTCTGGCGGGGTCATTCCGAAAACTGGATCCCCGGCGTCAGGTCCGCAATCCGGTCATGTTCACGGTGTTCGTCGGCAGCCTCCTCACTTCGTGCCTGGGCATCGAATCGCTGCTGTTCGGCGGGCACGAGTCCGCGGGTTTCGTGCTGAGCATATCAGCGTGGCTCTGGTTCACTCTCATTTTCGCCAACTTCGCGGAAGCCCTTGCCGAGGGACGCGGCAAGGCGCAGGCCGATACCCTGCGGAAGATGAAACGCGATGTCGAAGCCAAGCGACTCGACGCTCCGGATCGCAATTCGGCCTGCCGGACGATGCTGGCTTCGCAACTCCGCAAGGGGGACGTCGTGCTGGTGGAGACGGGAGACCTGGTCCCCGCCGACGGCGAAGTCATCGAGGGAGTCGCCTCGGTGGATGAAAGCGCCATCACCGGCGAGAGTGCACCCGTGATCCGGGAAAGCGGCGGCGACCGCAGCAGCGTGACCGGAGGCACGCGGGTGCTTTCGGACTGGCTGATCGTCCGTGTTTCCACGAACCCGGGCGAAGCATTTCTCGACCGGATGATCGCGCTGGTCGAGGGCGCCAAACGCCAGAAGACTCCGAACGAGATCGCTCTTGACATTCTCCTGGCGGCATTGACCATCGTGTTCCTCGTGGCCTGCACCACGCTGCTTCCTTTCTCGAAGTACAGCGTCCAGACGGCAGGGCAGGGCCATCCCATCACGATCAGCGTGGTGGTGGCACTGCTGGTCTGCCTCATTCCCACGACGATCGGAGGACTGCTGTCCGCGATCGGCATCGCCGGTATGGACCGCATGATCCGCAGCAATGTCATCGCAACTTCGGGTCGAGCGGTGGAAGCCGCGGGAGACGTCGACGTGCTGCTGCTCGACAAGACCGGCACGATCACGCTGGGCAACCGTCAGGCCGTCGAGTTTATACCTGCGCCCGGAGTCGACCTCGATGCGCTGGTCGATGTCGCGCAACTTGCGTCGCTGGCTGACGAGACGCCGGAAGGCCGCAGCATCGTGGTGCTGGCCAAGGAAAAATACGGACTGCGCGGGCGCAACGTGCATGAACTCGGAGCGACCTTTGTCCCGTTCTCGGCCCAGACGCGACTGAGCGGCGTCCAACTGGACGGACGGGAAATCCGCAAGGGCGAGACAGAAGCGGTGGAGGCGTTCGTCCGGCAGCACGGTGGCCAGACGGCCTCCGAGGTACGGCGCGCAGCGGAAGAGATCGCCAAGCGCGGCGGCACGCCGCTCGTCGTTGCCGAAGGTGGAAACGCGCTGGGCGTGGTCCACCTGAAGGACATCGTCAAGGGCGGCATCAAGGAGCGCTTCGTGCAGCTCCGCCGAATGGGCATCAAGACCGTGATGATCACGGGCGATAATCCCCTCACGGCGGCGGCCATCGCGGCCGAAGCGGGAGTCGACGACTTTCTCGCTCAGGCAACGCCCGAAGCGAAGCTCAAAATGATCCGCAGTTATCAGGCGGAGGGACGCCTCGTGGCGATGACCGGCGACGGGACGAATGACTCGCCTGCGCTGGCACAAGCCGACGTGGCAGTCGCGATGAACTCCGGCACGCAGGCAGCCAAGGAAGCCGGCAACATGGTGGATCTCGATTCCAACCCCACCAAACTCATCGAGATCGTTGAAATCGGCAAGCAGCTGCTCATGACCCGCGGTGCGCTCACAACGTTCAGTCTGGCCAACGACGTGGCCAAGTACTTTGCGGTCATCCCCGCTGCATTCGCCAGCACCTACCCGGTCCTCGGAAGACTCAACGTGATGCGACTGACGACGCCCGAGAGCGCCGTGATGTCCGCAGTGATTTTCAATGCACTGATCATCGTCATGCTGATCCCGCTGGCGCTGCGGGGAGTGAGCTATCGGCCCGTTGGCGCCGAACGACTCCTGCGTGATCACATGCTCGTTTACGGTCTCGGAGGACTGTTCACTCCGTTTATTGGGATCAAAGTCGTCGACCTGTTTCTGTTCGCTGTTGGATTGACGTGAGGCGAACTGACGTGAAATCTGCATTGCGATCCGGATTGGTTCTATTCCTGCTGCTGTCGTTATTGACCGGCGCGGCCTACCCGGGACTGGTCACTCTCGTTGCGCGGGTGGCATTCCCGCATCGGGCAAACGGCAGCCTGATACTGCGGGACGGCCACGTTCAGGGCTCTCGACTGATCGGCCAGCCGTTTCGCGATGCGAGGTATTTCTGGGGCCGCCCGTCCGCTACGACTCCGACGCCGTACAACGCGCTGTCTTCCGGCGGATCCAACCTCGGCCCGACGAATCCCGCGCAAGACAAAGCCGTGAAAGCGAGACTTGCCGAGTTACATGCGGCACATCCGGATGCCAGGATTCCCGTCCCCGTCGATCTCGTCACGGCTTCGGCCAGCGGCCTCGACCCGCATATCAGTCCGGCCGCGGCGCAGTACCAGGTACCCCGGGTCGCCCGGGCCCGCGGCTTGGCAGAAGAGCGGGTCCTGCAGCTGGTTCGGGCCTGCACCGAAGGCCGCACACTTGGATTGCTGGGCGAACCGAGGGTGAACCTGTTGAGGCTGAACCTGACACTCGACAATACGGAACGAGACGCCACGTTCGGAGTTCCGCATGCCGGCAAGTGAGCCGCGACGCAATGTCCAGGCCTGGCGGTACAATAAAGGCGTCGGCCCGTCCCGTCTGACGCCTGATGAAATTGAGGCTGACGCCGATGAGCTACGAACGCCCCGACCCCGACCAACTTCTGGCCCGAGTTCAGGCTGACGAAGACGCTTCGCGGCGGGGCCGCCTCAAAGTCTTCTTCGGCTACGCCGCGGGTGTCGGCAAGACGTACGCGATGCTCCAGACGGCTCGGCGTGACAAGGCGGCCGGTAGCGAAGTCGTGGTCGGTTACGTCGAGCCGCACGGCCGCGCGGAAACCGAAGCCCTGCTCGAGGAATTCGAGTCCATTCCCTGCCGCAGCGCATCGTATCGGGGAGTAACACTGCGCGAGTTCGACGTGGACGCCGCGCTGGCCCGTAAGCCGCAGTTGATTCTCGTGGACGAACTGGCCCACACGAATGCGCCCGAGTCGCGTCACACCAGACGATGGCAGGACGTCGAAGAACTTCTGGACGCGGGGATCGACGTTTACACCACGCTGAATGTGCAGCACGTCGAAAGCCTGAACGACATCGTCTCGCAGATCACCGGCGTGGTGGTTCGGGAGACAGTTCCCGACGTAGTTCTGGAACGCGCCTACGATATCGAACTGATCGACGTGACGCCGGACGAGCTTCTCGAGCGGCTGAAAGCCGGCAAGGTCTATATCCCGCAGCAGGCTGCGCACGCTCTGCAGAATTTCTTCCAGAAGTCCAACCTCGTGGCACTTCGCGAAATGACGCTGCGGCAGGCGGCCCGGAGGCTGAGCAGGGACGTGGATGCGGCCCGCAGAGAAAAAGCCGGGCGGAGTCCGTGGGCTACAAACGAGCGACTGCTGGTCTGCATCGGTCCGAGTCCCAGCAGCGCCAAACTGATCCGCACCGCCAAGCGAATGGCGAGCGCTTTCAATGCCGAATGGCTGGCCGTGGAAGTTCGTCCTCTCGGCCGGAATGCGGCGGAAACCGACGACCGCGAGCGAGTCGCCCAGCATATGCGGCTCGCCGAACGACTCGGCGCCGAGACCCACACGCTGACCGGCGAGGACATCGCGCAGACCCTCATCGATTTTGCCGAATCGCGCAACGTCACAAAAATCGTCGTGGGTAAAACGGAGCGGCCGTTCTGGAGGCGTCTGGTGCGCACCGCCGTCGCCGATGCCCTGGTGGAGCGCAGCGGCAGCATCGACGTCCATGTGATTCGAGTGCCGCGGGAAGCGTCTCCCCAGTCGCGAACCGATATCCGGCGTCCCAAAGCCTCGATGGCGAATTATGTCCGAGCGGGCATGGCGGTTGTTGTCTGTTCACTGCTTAGTTGGCTGAGCCACTACCTGCAGGTTGCCGAAGCCAACATCGACATGCTGTTTCTCATGGGCGTCGTCTACGCGGCCGTTCGCTGCGGCCGCGGCCCGGCCATCGCTGCGGCCGTGGCCAGCGTGCTTGTTTTCGATCTGTTCTTCGTGCCGCCGTTCCTCGAGTTCACGGTCGACGACGCCCAGTACACCGTGACCTTCGTGGTGATGCTCGCCGTCGCGGTCGTCATCAGCACCTTGACGGAACAGACACGCAACCAGTTGCTCGCCACCCAGAAGACCGAGCGACATACCGCAGCACTTTTCCGATTGACCAAACAACTGAGCCAGGTCGCCGGAACCGAGTTTCTGACCCGGATCGCAGGACAACTGCTTAGTGAAATTTTCGAGGGAGAAACCGTGATCTATCTGCGCGAAGGCGGCACCTCGCTCTCGCTGCGGTATGGACAAGACACAACCGTCGCACAGCGCGACTCCAACGCGGCGGTCGCGCACTGGGTCGCCGAACACGAAGAAGTCGCAGGCGCCGGCACGGATACGCTGCCGGATGCGAGCGCCTTTTTTGTCCCGCTGGTCGGCTCGCGCAGCATCCTCGGCGCCATCGGAGTCAGCCCCGATGACCCCGCCCGACTCCTCGACCCCGAACAGCGGCGCCTGCTCGCAACCTGCGCCAGCCTGATCGCCCTCTCGCTCGAAAGAGACCAGTCCGTGCTGAAATCGCGAGACTCGACGGCGAACCCGCATCATGTTGCTGCGCCGGACGGGAGCGAGCGGTAAGAGACCGTCGGTGTGGCTCGCGGTCAGCCCGCCGCGGCGACAAGCAATTGCCGGACGCCGTTGACTACGTCGTCGATGGTTCGCGCCGAATCGGCGAATTCGTCCGGAATCGAGATGTCGAAGTGCTCTTCGAGTTCCATCGAGATCTCCACCACATCCAGGCTGTCGCAGCCCAGATCTTCGATGAGTGTGTGGTTCTTCTGAATTCGCGCGGCTTCCATTCCAAGCTGATTCGCGACGATATCGCACACGTCCCGCAAGACCTCGTCCGAGCTGCGAACATCGCCGCCCGTCAATCGGCCGCTTGAGTTCATATTCGTTCTCCTTGAATTCAGGCGATTTGCATCAGAGATCCGTGGCTTCCTGCTCCGCTTCGTTCATCGCAATCACGAGCTTTCGCACGGTGGCGAAATCCGGCGTGGTCCGTCCCCGCTCGATGCGGTTCAGCGTCTCCGGCCGCACGCCGGAAAGCCGCGCGAGCTCGGCTTGCGACAGCCCTGCAGCATGCCGCCGCCGCTTGAGTTTCTCCGCCAGTGACGTGCGGTCCATGTCCAGACCGGCAGCGGCGGACGAATCAGACGCCTCGGCGTTTACCCGTTCGACACCCGCCCGCTGGCACAGATTCTCGAATACCGACTCGCGCAGGATCACGTATCGATTCCCATCCAGTTCGAGCCGTTTGCACGCAACGCCCGCCTCACGATGGCTCTTGTGACGCTTCTTGGCCATGATGACCACCTCCAATCTCTTGAAAGCCATCTTACGAGATATAGACCCGCATGTCAATACACTTGCGTTGTGCGTCATTTCTTTGAACACGCTGAAAGAGGCTGTTCCCTCAGCAATCAAGAGCCAACCACAGAGTACACAGAGGGACGTGCTGAAGCGTGGCCCAGGTTCTTTCTTGTGTTTTCTCTCTTGGCACTCTGTGACCTCTGCGGTTTCTTTGCACCGTGAATCACGACGCGCTGCCGCGGGCGAACCGGTCGGCCGTTGGCGTTGGGCAAGTCGCGATGCCATAATTCGCGTCAGTTGATGAGCGAAGCAGTTCGCGAGACGCGAACCTCGCGCGACTTTGCTCCGCACGCATCTGCCGGAAAGAGTCACCAGTTCGCCTTTCACAAGGCCATGAGCACTGGCATGAGTCCTCACAGTATTTTCTGCCTGTTGATTGCGATGGCGATTTCGGGAGCTGGTTCGGCCGAGAACAAGCGGCCGCATGAATCGCATGCGCGCTGGGAGTTCATGAAGTATGCGGGCCTGATAGTCGGCAAGCCCATGGTGCTCGTTGTTCCGGACCTCTGTGTGATTGAAGGCACGCAGGCGACCTTTGCGATCGGGCGCTGCAGCCTGACCGATTCCCTGGCAGCCGCCGGAAAACTGAACGTACCCGACGACCTCGGAGAAGAGGGATTCGTGATCAAGTCGCTCAGCGAGGGAGGGCGACAGTACGTGGTCATCCTCGGCGGGGGCGAGCGAGGAACGCTTTACGGCGTTTACCGCTACTTCGAGCAGTTCTGTCACACGGGTTTTTTCTGGGACGGCGAACACATACCTCATCGGGCCTCACTGCCGATCGATGGAGTCGATTTGATTGAGCGTCCCCGCTGGGCCGTGCGCCAGTACATGATGGACTGCGAGTACACCTCGTACTGGTGGAACTGGGACCAGTGGAAGGCCGAGGTCGATTGGGCGGCCAAGCATCGCTTCAATCTTCTGTCGTCCAACTTCGACTTCACGGCCACATGGCGATCCGTGTGGAGGAGATTCGGTGTGGAAGTGTCGCCATCCAGCCTCAGCGCGCCTCCGTTTCATCCCTGGGCGGGCTGGCACAAATTGGATATGAGGCCGCCGTACCCGGCGGACTATCAGGATTTTCAAGCTGACTTGGCGCGGCGATTCACCGAATACGGCCGCAGCGTCGGTTTGAAGATGGCCCCGGACTTCCACGGGTTTCTGGGCCAGGTGCCGCGCGAGTTCGCTGAGGCGTATCGCGGCAAGGCCCGTTTGCTCGAAGTCCGATGGGTGGGCTTCGATCCGCCGGGCACCTTCCTGCACCCGGACGACCCGCTCTACGCGCAGGTGGCGAAGGCCTACGCCGAAGAGTTTCTTTTGCGGTTCGGAACCGACCATTACTGGGCATCGCAAACGTATTGCGAAATGCGCCCCGGCCCGACCCCGAAAGAGACCCTTGCCATCGAGATCGCTGCGGCGAAACGAAACCTGGACGCGATTCGCTCGGTGGATCCGCAGGCCGTCCTGTTCACGAACTCGTGGACGTTTCTCGACCGCTCGAAGGAAGACGCGACGGCTTTTCTCCAGCAACTGCCCGACGACGCTTTCCAGATCTGGGAAATGCCGAGCGATCTGGAACGCCGAGCTCCGATGTACGAACAATTCGACTACTACGCAGGCAAGCCATGGCTCGTCGGCTATCTCTATTCGTACGGAGGGACGACCATGCTCCACGGCGACCTGGCCGACCTCATCCGCCGTGCCCGGGCCGTGGCAGCGGACCCGCGCGCGAACCGATGTCAGGGACTATGCATCGAGCCTGAGGCGATTCATCACAACCCGATCGCCTTCGATCTGATCAGCCGCCTGGCATGGGATCCGTCGGCCGTTGACCTGCCGGCCTTTATCGCGGACTATGCGAAGCGCCGGTACGGTGATGCCGCATGCCAGGGCATGGTCCGCTGTTTCGGAGAGCTGACGTCGAGCGTCTACGGAACGCCCGGAGTGACGTGCCCGCTCTATATGGTTCGCCTAAATGCGGAGAGGTTCCGCGAAGAGCCCTTTTACGGCATCGGCCAGGCCCGGCAATTTCTGCCGCATCTCCAGTCGGCTCTGGATATCGCCTTGGCGGAAGAAGATCGAGTCGCCATGCGATCATTATGGGAACGCGACCTGATCGATATCGCGAGACAGTTCCTCAGCGATCGCTTTAACCTGCACTCAGCCCGCCTGGCCCAGGCATTCCGGTCCGGTGACGCGGCGGCGTTTCGCCGCGAAGCAACTGCGATGAAGAACGTACTGGCAAGCCAGGAAATGCTGCTGTCGAGCCACAACGATTTCTGTCTGGCGCCCATTCTCGAAAAAGCAGGAGCACTACCCTGTGCTCCTCCGGATATGGAGGAACGTATCCGGGACATCCTCACAATCTGGGCCGGCAAGATCCTCGATTACGCGCACCGCGACTACTACGAACTGGTGCGGTTCTACTACCGGCCGCGCGTCGAAGCTTTTCTGACCCATGCCGAAGCGAATCTCGCCGCCCGCAAATCAATCGTTGACGATGCGGCGTTGAACGTGGAATTCCAGCGGATCGAGCAGGGTTTCGTCAAAACGCCCTTCGTTGTCGGGCCCCAAGACCGGTACTCGGGCGGCGCTGCCCAGGCTGTTCGCGAACTGCTCATCCGGCATCGGCTGAGCGACGCCGAGCGGGCCGAAATCGAAGAGAACGCCGTCGGCCGGGAGGAAATGCGATTGAACACCCGATAGGTATCGCGGCCGGAACGGATGCCGCTGCCACAGCCTCGACCGCAATACGAATCGCTTTCCGCATCGTGCCTGTCAATCGCAACAACGTGCTCCGTCAGATCTTCGTTCCGTTGCGGCGAGCTTCGTTGATCTGCTGGCGGCTGCGATGACGGTATTCGCGCAGCGTTTCAATCTGGTAAGGTCTGCACAGGTCGAACACGTTCTCAGTTCGATTTGGCCAGATCAACGAACACGACCATCGATGGATTGCCGACGGGCACATACTGCCCTGTGAACTTCAGAGTGCCCGCCGCGCGGTCCACGTTAAAGACGGCCACGTTGTCGCCCCGCTGATTGCAGCAGTAAAGATAATTGCCGGTCGGATCGAAATTGAAGCTGCGCGGATAGTTTCCGCGTGTCCATTCCTCACCGATATAGACGAGGCTGCCGTCCTGAGCGATCGAGAAAATTCCGATGCTGTCGTGCAGTCGGTTCCCGGCGTAAACGAACTTACCGTCGGATGACACGAGGATCTCGGAGCAGAAATTGCTTCCGTCGAATCCGGGTGGCAAGGTCGAAATCGTCTGCCGGGCGGTCAGCGATCCCGAAGCGGCTTCGTAGTCAAACAGCACGATCGTCGATCCTTCCTCCTGGATGGAATAGAACCAGCGGCCGTTCGGGTGAAAATGAAAATGGCGAGGCCCGTCGCCGGGCGGAAGCGAAACGGAAGCCGGCTCGTTCGGCGACAGCTTGCCGGTCTGCGAGTCGAACTTCCAGACATAGATCTGATCCAGCGCCAGATCGACGTGCACCACGAATCGTCCGGACGGATCGGCTTGAATCATGTGCGCGTGGGTGCGATCGTGGCCGCTGAACGCGAAACTGTTCGCCGGGGCATGCGTGGCCCGAGTCGGCCCGAGTTTGCCCGCATCCTTCTTGATATCCACAGCATCCCCCAACCGGCCGTCGTCCTGAATCGGCAGCACGGCAATCGAGCCGCCGAAATAGTTGGCGACCAACAGGAATCGTCCATCGGGATGAATGCTCACGTAGGTTGGACCGGCACCACCGGCGCGTACCGTGTTCAGCAGCGTCAGGCTCCCGGTCGCACGATCAACCATGAAGGAACTGACGGTGCCTTCCTTGGTTTCGCCGACGCGGTCGGTCTCATTTGCGGAATACAATCGAGTGCCGGCGGAATTCACGGCCAGGCAACTTGGGCTCGTTCCCATCTCCTGGATGCCGGCGGGCTTCATGGCGCCGCTCGCCCGGTCCACATGAAAAATATGAATCCCCCGACCGTTGCCGGGCGGCAGATCGACCTGCGTCGGAAGCATGTCCCGAAGCGGTGAACTGAAAGTCCCCACGTAGGCGACAAGCGGGGCGCCGGATTCACCCGCCCGCGCGCTCAGCCATCCGGCGACAAGCGGATACGCGCCAGCCAGCGCTGCGGAGGACCTCAGAAACGACCGACGGGAACATTCAAGTTGCATCATGGCAGTCAGCATCGAAATGGGGTTCAAGGAGATACGCCCAGGCAGCGGAAGCGTCGCCGAACTGCGTCCGCGCGCCGCCGGGACGGGGTGATTCTAACAGCCCCTGCGGCCGAATGCCAAAACGGGGCCGGGCGCGACCGGCGGGCACTGCTTTGACTGAAGGTGCCCTAGCGGCGTTCATCGGTCACGTCGAGCAGGTGCTTGCCATAGCTTTCGGGACGATGGACTTTCATCTGCTCGGAGTGTGCAGAGAGCATCTTGCCGACACACCGATCAAGGCAATCGCCGTAGGGCACTTCGATGCGGGTATAGCGGTCCAGCAGCTTCGGATTTGCCAGGAGCATGTCGTCCGATAAGACGTCGATGATCTGTTTGCCGTTATCGGTCAAATCGCGGTAGGCATCGCGGTATTCGCGCCATCGCTGGCCGTCGTGGTGGCAGTACAGATCCCATTTGCTGACGTACATCGCGAGTTCGGGCTGTGTCACATGGTGCGATTCCGCCAACGCCGCAGCGGAGTCGTGTGCGATCTTCACGATCTCTGGCTGCTCCAATTCACCGGGGGCCCAGTTCGCCCAAGAGGACCAAGAACCTCCGTGACGCCAACACTCCAGGGTGTTGCCGGCGTAGTGTTCCAGCGGGATTTCAAAGCGGGCGGGCGCATCGAGTTCCATTCCGGCCCGCTTGCCGCCGGTACGGATGGCGTCCACGATGTAGCCCATGAGGTCCCCGTCCCTCGGTTGCGGATCGGCGATGAACATGTCGGCCGCCCCTGCCCAGTAGAATGCGCCCAACGTACTGCGTTTGGGACACAGCGGGCCGTCGAGAATCCGGCCCATCTGGATCGCGAGCACGGCGTCCGGATCGGCGGCCTTGACCGCCGCTGCCATGCGGTCGACGAGTTGCTTGATCGCCCACTCGCGATAGGAAAACCAGTCGAGCACCTGTGCACGCAAATCGGGCTGTCCGGCAGTCGGCTTCAATTCGTCGGGCGGCACGACGGCATCCCAGCTCGCATGAGAAGTGCCCCACGCACGGTTCAGCGCGTCGATCGATGCGTAGCGTCGTTGCAGCCACTGCCGAAATTGCGTCCGGGCCCAGCGCGAGCCGTCTCGATAGTCCGAGTACGAGTATTCCAACTCAGCCGCCGTCGCTCCCACGGGCGTGTAACAAGTCACCGGGTAGCCGCGGTAGTGCCCCACGACCTCCCCGACGAAGCGCGCGATGCGTTCGTTCAACACATCGTGGGAAAACGTCAATTCCTGGAGCTTCAAGTGCTGTCCGGGACCGATCGCCGTCTGCTCCAGGTCCGGGCTGATCCAATCCGGGTAGCTCCGTCGAATCCACCATGGCTTGAGCTGCACGAACAGGCCGCGGTTCACCGCGTAATTGACGATCCCGTCGTAACGCGAGAAGTCGAATTGCCCCGGCCGGCGTTCGACGTCGCGCCACGGAATATCGAGAGCGACGCAATTGAGTCCCTTTTCCGCCGACCAGTCGATGAATTGCCTGATCGTCTCCCGCGGCCAACCGGAGCGCACGACCATTGCCAACTGGCTCCCCTGGTGCCTGGCGCGGACCTGTGCCGTCGCCCCCGGACGCAGTTGTCCGTCACCGCGCCAGTAGGTCGGATCGTCCGTTTCCCAAAGCGCATCGATCGGCGCATCCGGGAGATCGCCGTCAGGGTCGCCGGTGATCTTTAACTGCGCGAAGCCCGCCTCGACCGGCACCGCGGCGCGCCATGCTCCGGCCACAAGACATACCACGAATTTTCCGCTCCAGGGCACATCGACGTCGGCGCACTTTCGACCGTCGAGAAACACGCTCACCTGTTTGCCGTCGTGAACCAGTCGCAAGCGGCGCGGCTCCCGGTGTATGCGACAATCCAGCGGCGGTTGCGGATGCGCGGCCAGGAAGGCGTCCTCGTCCGAAACATCCGTCGATTGTAACCGCGATGAAAGTCGGCGACCGTCGGCCACCATGACCTGCCAGGACTGGTAGTGATTCCAGTCCTTGAAGAGCGGCTCCAACGGTTCGCGAAGGTAAACGAATTCGGTCATGCTTCGCCACAGCATGACACCCAGCTCGGCCTGCGATCCCCGCCCGCCGTGATAGGCGCGAGTGCATTCGACGGAGAACGGCGCCGAAGCCGAAGCGCGGAACGCCCTGATCGAGCGGATTCCTGCCACATTAATCCCCTCGGCGGACGTCGTACCGGCAATTCGCAGCGTTCCGTCGTCCACGCTGATCGCAAGTCCCGGCAGGCTGCGCCGGCCGATCAAGTTCACGGCACACCAGCGACCTTTGTCAAGCGTGCGGAAATCCTCGGTCACTTCCTCCGCGACGACCGGCGTCAACACCGCCACCAACGCCACGAGCGGAATCACAAAGCCACAAAGCCAGAATTTCGCCGACACGACTCGAACGCAATGAAGAATGTTCATGGGTTGTTCCTCGGGGCGGATTTCGCGATGGCAGAATGCGATTTGCCGAACAAAGCGGTGAACGGGAGTCGCAGATGACGCGGGTTGGAGATCATGGTGTCTTAGCAGGACCAGGTTACGGCAAACGTTCGGCGTAAAAGGATGACGCGATGGACACAGTTTACATCGAAACATCAATCGTCAGTTACTTGCCGCAGAAAACCATTACCTCATGGGCGGGATGACAAAGCGTCGGGCAACGAGCCGCTGTTTGCTGGCCCGCCCGGCGCAGGCCGAAGGCGACGAGGCGAGCACGCTGCCTCGCCGTTGGTTCCGCCGGTGTTCGCGGACGATTGGTTCGCTGGGTTGCTTAACGAAGACAATGTCACGACGATCTACAACTAGAACTCGCTGGCAGACGTCGCCGGCCGGACCGTGCCCGGACAACTGCAGCGAGAGGCCCCGGCGCTGTGTCCGCCGCGCGAATGGAGCCGGCATCAACCACGCGGCCGATGACATAACGTCTACCAACACAAATCGAGGCCTTTATGAAGATCCACCGCCGTGATTTGCTGAAAGGCGCAGCCGCCCTGGCCGCTTCCAGCCTGCCCGCCCGACTTCTCGCGACAGCCGCTGAAGGTGTCGCTTATCCGTATCTGGGTCGTACCGAGGACTACGAGGATTTCCACATCATCGACCCGGGACTGACCATCGCGAAGATCGAGTCGTGGACACAGGGCTCGTACGGGATCGTGCGCGTAACTACCAATGATGGCCGTCAGGGTTACGGGCAACTTTCGTCGTTCGAACCGGATTTGACCGCAAGAGTCCTGCATCGACAACTGGCTCCGCTCGTACTCGGCAGCGATCCCGCGCGGATCGATTCGCTGGTCGACCGCGTCATCGATGCCAATATGAAATTTCCCTGGTCCTACGTCTGCCGCGCGTTGTCCGGAGTCGATACGGCTATCTGGGATCTCTACGGCAAAATCAAAGACCGGCCCGTCTGCGAACTCGTGGGAGGAAAGACAGATCCGTTCCCCGTCTACGGCTCCAGCATGCGCCGCGACATTTCGCCGGAGGACGAAGCGAGTCGGCTGGCCAAACTGAGGGACACGCACGGATTCACGGCATTCAAAGTGCGGCTTGGCGTTCCGACCGGACACGACCAGGACGCGTCGCCGGGACGCACCGAGAAACTGATTCCCGCCGTGCGAAAAGCAGTTGGCCCGAAGGTCCGCCTCTTGGCGGACGGCAACAGTTGCTTTACGCCGCCGAAAGCCATCGCGATCGGCAGTCAAATGCAGGATCAGGACTACTTCTGGTTCGAAGAGCCATGCCCCTATTGGGAACTCGAATGGACCGCCGAGGTCGCCAATGCGCTTACCCTGAATGTGGCGGGAGGCGAACAGGATAACGACCTGGCGCAGTGGCGGCGTATGATCCGCATGAAGGCAGTGGATATCCTGCAACCCGACCTGTGCTACATCGGCGGGTTCACGCGAGCCTGGCGAGTGGCCCGCATGGGCCAGAAAGCGGGAAATCTCGTTGTTCCGCACTCGTCGCACCTGTCGCTCGTGACGCTCTTTTCCCTGCATTTCATGGCCGCGATTCCCAATGCCGGACCCTTTGTTGAATTTACAATCGAGGGCGACCTCGACGGAGGCGAAACGTTCTACAGCCCGGCGCTCAAGGTCATCGATGGCAAGGTTAAGCTCCCGGACGGTCCGGGCTGGGGCATCACGATCAATCCCGCATGGCTCGAACGGGCGGCGTATACGAAAAGCGAACGCCAGACGTGATGAGGCACATGCCGCAGCGGGCCGCGACCGCTGCCGCTGGAACCAGCTGCGATTTGCCGACCTCCGAATACTCTTGTCAGGAGCTTCGGAACAGCATGGCATTCGCCGCGTCAAAAAGCCGCAATGGGGATTTTCCTGATACCGCCGGTGATTTCGAAGGACTAAAACGACATTAGTATCAGGTCACTTGTGACTTGAAAACTCTGCGTTTCAGGCAGCAATACTCTGAGTCCTCGATGGATGCCAGTCGGCCTCAGAGAGTCGGCGAAATTGAATTGACGGTGTCGTCGCGCGGGAGAAGTTTCCCGTTCCAGAATGTACGGGAATCGCCAGATCCGGCGTCGGCATGACGTCAGGGGTCGGCAGAGAAGTAGTGCAACGAGAGGCACAGAAACCGCATGACGGTTCCTGTGCCTCTTGGGTTTCTTGCACGATGAACATCACTTCATCGTCGCGTGCGTCTCACTTCGAAGCGGGCTGCTCGGGCTGCGGGACTCGCAGCAGCAGCATCTGGTGCGACTGGCCGTCAGCCGAGTGGACGAGCAGGGGAACTTCGTCATTGGTCAAGTTGGAAATCCCCGATTCATAAACGGGTGCCTTATCGCTCCCGATGGTCCAGGCCGCACGCTGGGACTTTTTGTCCACTGAGCCGGAAATTGCCTCAACCTGATCGGACTTCACGTTGTGGTAGTTGCCGCGAATGATGCCGGCCTTGTCCACCGCCAGTTCGAAGAGATCATCCGACGTGGTCTGGTTCTGCTCGACAACGGCGAAGATCCCGAGCGGCAGCCACTTCGTATCTTCCGCGGGCGGAGCAGCCTGACCGGCGCTGGCGATCTCGCTCGCTTGGCTTGCGTACTGCTGGGGCGTGCCCGCCGAGTCGCCGTTGATGTAAACGGCATTCGGCTGGATCACCACATTTCCGCCGTAATCATAGGGAGTGGGCTGAGTCGCAAGCCCGAGCCCGGTGGCCAGCGAACTGTATCCGGGCTGTGAATAGAGAGATGAGGACACAATGTTCGACGGTACCCATGCGTTAGGATAGCCGGCGTAGACCTGCGGCGAGTAATATCGATACCCGTATGCGTAGGCACCGCCACGGAAGGCAGCTCCCTGGGCCGCCACATCCGCAGCGGGAGTGTGGCGTGTTCCGACACCGTACGGCCCCGGCGCACCCACGCCGGGTCCCGGGCGAACGCCAATGCCGCTGGCCGGGCCACCGACTCCGCCGGCACCTGCACCCGGCAGGACACCGATACCGCTGTTCGGACCACCCATTCCTGGAGCACCTGCGCCCATGCCCGGACGAACTCCAATCCCGCTGTTCGGACCACCCGCTCCCGCGGCGCCTGCGCCTGCTCCAGGTCGCACCCCAACACCGCTATCGGCAGCCCCCGCGCCTGCACCCGGACGCACGCCAACACCGCTGTTCGGACCGCCTGCGCCTGCGGCACCTGCACCTGCTCCAGGTCGCACTCCAACACCGCTTTCGGCACCACCCGCGCCCGCACCCGGACGGACGCCAACACCGCTATTCACACCACCGGCGCCTGCACCCGGGCGCACGCCAACACCGCTGTTCGGACCGCCTGCGCCAGCGGCACCTGCACCCGCTCCAGGACGCAATCCAATGCCGCTTTCGGCACCACCGCCGCCCGCACCCGGGCGCATCCCCGGGCCGCCCGCGCCTTCGCCTGGCCGACCCCCGACGCCGCCCCCGGGGCCGCCACGGTCACCGCCCCCGGGGCCGCCACGGTCGCCGCCCCCAAGGCCACCCCGATCGCCGCCTCGGTCAGCAGCGCCGGGACCGCCGTTAAGGCCCCCGCCAAATCCCCCAGCACCTCTGCCGCCGCCTCCCGCACCGCGTCCTCCGCCTCCACCGCCGCGTCCGCCACGCTGCGCGATTGCCTGCGACGCGATCAGAGAAACAAGGACTACGATTGTCGCCGCGGATACCAGTCGTCGGAATTGCATCGCTATTTGCTCCTGAATTCAACTTGTTTGATGTCGGAATTGAGCTGATCGGACCCTGGCCGTGTTATTGCTCAGTCTTGACTCGCGTGACTTTCACCGGAGCCAAATCGGCTAAATCAGCGCCTCCGATCTTGCGATTCACCGACTGCCAGGTAACAACGTCGTCGCTCACCCGTCGCAGGATGTTCTTTTCCGTAACGGCCGATCCGTCAGCCGATGTGCCCGACACCTCGAGTACCCAGTGGTCGCCGTCGCGATTCCAATCAGCCTCGGCGATGCCACCCTCCGCCTCGAAAGTCCATGAATGAATCTGGCCGGTCGCCGGATCGACACCAATCACCTGCGTGCCGGAGTAAGAGAGTTCCCGCTCCTTGATGGTGAATCGCGCAACGATGAATTTCTTGCCGGGGTCCCAGGAATAGGTCGTTTCGATCTCGGCCGGTCCGCCTGCGGCAGACTTCCATTTCCCCACGAGCCAGCCGATGTCGCCGGCCGATGCCTGCTCTTCCACCGGCGACTCGATCACCGATGCGATCCGCCAGGCACTGTCTTCGCGTACGACCACGGCCGTATATCGGGCTTTGGTCGCTTTTTCCGTCGGGCCGCGCTGGACCGTGACGGTCCCCTCGTCGATCGCAGTGTCTTTCGAAACAAAGCGTATCGACTCCGATTTCAACTCCGCCTTGACCTCGGGTGTGCGGGAAAAGAGCGACTCGAACGCGCGCTGCAGAGATTCACGCCCCTGGAGCTTGAGGCCGGCCACGTTCTGCAGTTCTCCTTCCGCCGTGAACAGGCCAGCCAGCAGCTTCGCATCGCCGGCCTCGAACGCTTTGACAAACGAAGCCATTGCTCCACCGGCCCCGTCGCGATCCTGCGCACGAGAATCTGTCTGCGGAGCAGCCTTTTCGGCAACCGGCTTTTCTGCGGCCGGCGACGCCTCCTTTTCCGCGGCTCGGCCCGACAGGACGGGCACGCTCGCCAACACCATGGCGCAGAAGATCAAAGTAGTTCCGATTCTCATAACAGCTGTCTCCGAAAACGCACGTGACGGAAAATGTCCAGAAGTCCTGATGGTTCGCGGCATGCAATCGCGGAAGGTCGCCCAAGACTGCCAGCCGACTCCGGAGTCCACCGGCCAATCGGGCGTTCGGTCGGAGCTGATGCCCCATGAGATCGCAGTCCGCCTGTCTGCCGACATCGCCAACTCACCGGGCAGCGCCCCGGCCATCCCGAAACTGCACGTCCAGCCGGACTCGGCGACTTCTTGAACGCCGCGGGTGAGCGGGCACATCGCGAAGCCGCCGCCCACCCTGCGCGTACCACCACCTCGGTTAGTCTATGAACACAGTTCGGCGTGGGAAGTGGCCGAGCCGATTAAAACGTCTCAAATAGACCCCCGCCCCAGGGAAACTTGGCAGACCGCCGAGAAACTCCTCCGCAGACCCGCATCGGGCGGGACCTCCAGCGCCTGGGGGCGGCGGGCCCTTTTGCCGGCCACGTCTCCACTTGATTTCGTTCCTTCCGAAATGCCCTGGCTATTTTGCGCTGTGCGCCTTTACGGCCTGGGTAATCGCCTCAGCCAATGCCTGCATTCCCCGATCGCCGGGATGGCCCGCAACGCCATCGTGCGCAATGGCCCGCTCTGAACGGGCCGCGTTTGCGGCTTCCTGCCCCAGCGGGCCCGCATTGACGAATATCCCGCCGACCTCCTGGCACGCTTCTTCCAGCATCTGGTCCTTCGCCTCGCTGGCCCAGAAACAACTGCGCACCACGACCAGCGGATGCCGCCTGGCCAGTGCGCACTTCAAGATCTTCAGCACGCCGGACTTGAACCGCATTTTTGCCTCGGCGGAATCCAGGCTCGGGACGTTTTCGCCGATCGCCAGCACCACCAGATCGGGATCGAACGCGAACAGGTCTTTCATCTGGCCGTCCACGTCGTAATCAGCGTAGTTCCGCTCAAAATCGGCGATATTCGCGACGCGGATTTCAGGCGGCGTTCCAGTCGTCTTTGCAAGTTCGCGCGTGACAAGGTGGACGTAGTCCTTGTCTTCCGAACTGGCCGCCATGCCCCAATTGCCGGTCCAGCCAATGTCCGGCTTGGGGCCGTGCAGCGTAATGCTGTTTCCCAGGAAGAGAATCCGCCGAATCGACGAGACCTTGACCTCTGGTTCCGACGTAACGGGGAACATCGAGATACGGAACTTCGTGCAGCCGTAGGGAACCAGCGTGATCTTTTCCGCCGGCTTTGATTTGGCGACAGGAACCAGCGGCAGTTCCGGCGATTGAGGATCCGGCTTCCAATCGATCGCGACCGCATTGGCCCGGAGTTTTATCGGCGCCGACAGCGGCCAGTCCCATCGACCAGGCATCGCTGAGCGATCCACCGCCAAACCAGGGTCCTGCACATCAAGTGCGAACTTCCATTTCGAATCGGCGTCGGGCGTGTTCGAATCCGCGCCGTCGGGAATTGCGAGGGCGAACAGCAACGGCCCGTAGGAAACCGACGCGTAGGGAACTCCGCAAGTGCTGCCCTGTTCTGGAATGGTCACCCGGGTTATTCGATGAGCGCGATCGTACGGAGCCCGCAGAGACGCATCTCGTCCGGTCTGCACGACCGGGACCATGGGCAACTGCAGATGGATGGTGTCGCCGCTTTTCCAGTTGCGGCACACCCGCACAAATCCTCTTTCATTCCGCTCCACGGTCAGAGTTGCCCCATTCACGCTCAGAACCGGGCTGGCACACCAACCCGGAATGCGAAGATCGATGGAAAAGGTCGCTTCCCTGGCCGGTTTCACCGAGATATCCAGCGTGTCGTTAAAGGGATAGTCAGTCTTGCATTCGATCTCGACCGGCACGTGGTCGGCCGCAATCGCCGTGACCTTGCATGGCCCGTAGCAGGTCGCAGCCAGTCCGTTGTCGCAAGTAGCCATCCACATGCTGGTCACGTACCACGGTACCACGCGGTTGAGCGCCGCGGTGCAACACAACGGCGAGTGAATCCGCTGGTAAGTTCCTCCTTCGGCGGCGGGGCCGTGAGGAAAATCGGGGGAGAGATTCGCAAACCGGTTGGGACTCTGGAAATAGACGTGCGTCTTGAAATCACGGGAGACCGTCGCAGGCCCCGCATTGAAAAAGGCCCGTTCGGCCCGATCGGCCATCCGTCCCTCGCCGCTCACCGAGAGCAGGCTGACCTGGCTCCAGACGTAATTCGCCACATCGCAGGTTTCGCTGCCGCGAAAAGCGCCCGTCGGACCGTACCATTCGTCGGCAACCGGCACGCCGTGCGGCTGCATCGCAACGCGTTCCAACAGATCATGCCAGCCGACGGCGGCCTGCAGGTAACTCGCATCCCCCGTCCACAAATAGCCAACTACCCAAGGCGTCGTGCACTCGACGAATTCGACGACGTGAGCGTTGTCGACCGTCGTACCCGGCTTGAGGTCCGGCGCGTTGCGATATCGCCTGATGTTCGGCGAAAGGCCCGTCTTGTCTTCACGAAACATCGCATCGAGTGCATCGGCAATTCCTTTGTTGCCGGTCCAGGTATATGCATCATAGGCCGGCCAGACATTTGAAATGTTGCCGGGAATCCAGCGCAGACAATCACGGTCTCCGCTGTAGGCCTTCGTCAGCGCCTGCAGAATGTGCTGATCGCCGGAGGCGGCGTAATAGCCCGTCATTGCACGTCCGAGCAGCCCGCAGGCCCAGAGCGGCCATCCGTCAAGCGCGGCGATGACGGCCTTGCGATCCTCGGGATTGTTCCGGTTGAGCCACCAGAGAAAAAGCAGTCCGTTGTCGTTCATATTATCCGCGACGGCGTACAACCTTCGCTTGGCCTGTTGGATCAGCATCTCGTCGTGCAATGCGTAACCCAGGCGGGCCAGACCGTCAAACCAGTAGCCGCCTCCCTCGTAAGGCCAAGCGCCTTTAAACCAGAACAACCCCTCGCCGGTCATCTTGTGGTCGGCGGCCCACGCCTGCTTGAATTCCGCGCCGTACTCGTCCATGTGTCCGGTGTAACCGTCCCGCGCGGCCAGGCACCAGTCGCGAAGCCAGCCCTGCGGCTCGACAGCGCCCGGCGGCAGCGGAATCAAAGCCGGACGCGCTGCCGTCTCGAAGGGCCGTGCATAATTCACCGCTCCGGCCTTTTCCATGTCGGCGGCCGACGTCCGGCCGGTGACAAGCAACAAACCGCAGCAAACGACTCCCAGCAGTATCGCGGACAGAAGTTTCATTCGTTTTTCCCGTATTCAAGAGGCTGTCGGACGACGTCCTCCAGCACCACATCGAGCCTGCGACTTAATCCAACAGATCCTTCACCTCTTCCCTGGACGGAAACGACGACTGCGTTCCGGACTTCAGAACCGAGAGCGAGGCGATTGAGCCAGCACGTTGCGCCGCATCCAGCAGCGGCAACCCAAGCCCCAGAAGATATGCGAGGCTGCCGACGTAGGCGTCACCGGCCCCGGTCGAATCAAGGGCTTTGACCGCCTTCGCGGGAATGTGCCTTGCCTGATCCTGCGTGACCACCATACTGCCCCGATCCCCGAGCGTAAGAATGACCGAGTCGGGACCTCGCGACAAAAGCACACGAGCCGCGGACTCCGCATCTTCGAGAGACCGTATGGCGCGTCCCGTCAGCAACTGTGTTTCGGTTTCGTTGGGACAGAAGACGCTGCTCAGCCGATACACCTCCTCGGGCAGCTCAGGTTTGGCCGGCGCCGGATTGAAAATCGTGGTTACTCCCGCTGCGCGGGCAAGCCGGAGCGCGGCGAGATTGGGTTCGATCGGAATCTCGAGTTGGCAGACAAGCACATCGGCGGCGGCAATCTCGGGCTGAGCCGCGGCCACGTCTTCCGGAGTCAACAGGTCGTTCGCGCCGGTCACGATAATGATCGAATTCTGGCCTGAGGAGTCCACCGCGATTGGAGCCACGCCCGAAAACGCCTGCTCCGTAAAGTGCACGTGCTTTGTGGAAATGCCGAGACTTTCGAAGTTCTTCAGCGTGTTCTCGCCGAAAACATCGCTTCCGAGCTTCGTGATCATCGTCACCTGCGCCCCCAGCTTGGCGGCCATGACCGCCTGATTCGCGCCCTTTCCGCCGAACCCCATGTGAAATCGGCTGCCGTGCAGCGTTTCACCAGCGGCCGGCAACCGCGGCACATAACTGACCAGGTCAATATTACAGGCACCAACCACCGTAATGTTCGGCTTGCGATTTATGCTTTTCAAGACTTTATCTCCGAGGGCACCCAGGGTACGTCCGGCCCAAACCGCGACTTCACCGGCCGCCAATTGACCAGCATCAGAATTACAATCTCTGGCGCAATCGCTGGCAATCCGACAAAGCCGGCGGTCTGTCACATCGCAACAGCCGCCGCAGCACGGCACCCGGCTTCACGAACCCGGCACAGTTCTCAGCCTCTGCCGGACGTGGTATGCTTGGCCCCGCGGTAATCGTCCCGCCGACGCAGGTCGAAAGCCGCACGCAACGCTGTTCCTGCCGGCCTCGCGACGAGTCGCACGTCACGACTCGCGGACGAGGAACGACCGGCAACCATCATCACACGTCAGACCATGAATGTGGAACGGACCATGAGCGAACGACAGCCTGCTTCGGCCAGCAACCAATCTCCCAGCAAGACGTCCGCAGCGAACTTATCGACCGGCGTTTCCAACAGCAAGCAGACCTTGCTGCTCGCCCTGATCATGGTCTCGTCATTGTTTTTTATCTGGGGCTTCTGCCACGCCATGCTGGATGTTTTGAACAAGCATTTCCAGAATACCCTGCATGTCAGCAAGACACAGTCCGGTTTCATCCAGACTTCGGTCTTTGGCGCGTACTTCCTGCTGGCGCTGCCGTCGGCGCTGTTGATTCGCCGTATCGGATACCAGCGGGGTATTCTGCTGGGCCTGCTTGTGGTGGCGATCGGCGCGTTTCTGTTCATTCCGGCCGGATTATGGTGGCGGACATTTCCCGCGTTTCTGATGGCACTGTTCGTGCTGTCCAGCGGACTGGCATGCGTGGAGACCGCCGCCAATCCTTACGTGACGGTTCTCGGCCCGCCCGAGGGCGCAGCAGCCCGCCTTTCCGTGGCTCAGGCCTTCAACTCGGTCGCATACATCATCGCGCCGACGGTGGGCGGCGCCCTGATTTTCGGCAACAAGGTCGCACCGGGAGCCGAAGTGAACTTCAACTCGCTGCTCATTCCCTATGTCGTGCTGGGCTGCGTCGTGCTGCTGGTATTCGCAGTTTTTTCTTTCATCAAGCTGCCGACCATCGATGATCAGTCGGCCAGCGAGTCCGCTGACTCCGCCGCCAACGCACAATCGCTGCCGCTTATTCGACGCACTCACTTCCTTTGCGGTATCGTCACGCAGTTTCTCTACATTGCCGCCCAGGTAGGCGTGAACGCCTTTGCCGTGAACTACATCCTGGAGAACGCCATCACCAAAGACGCCGCAGGGGCAACTGCCATCGCCCCGGTTTTCGAGTGGTATCAAGGCATCACGGGGGCCGCCAGCCCCGAGGCCACGGCCGCCTACGTTGTTACGATCGCCATGATTCTCTACGCAGCCGGCAGATTCACCGGCGCGGCGATCACCAAGGTGGTAAAACCGAACCGATTGCTCGCATTCTACGGTATCGCGAACACCCTGATCATCGCGATCGTGATGGCCGACATCAAACATGTCTCGTGGATGGTACTGCCGTTCTGCTGGCTGTTCATGTCGATCATGTTCCCGTTCATCTTCGCGATGAGCCTCCACGACCTGGGCCGCCACACGAAACTGGCCGCGTCCTTCCAGATCATGTCGATCGTCGGCGGCGCCGTAGCTCCGCCTCTGATGGGTTACCTGGCCGATCAGTACCATAGCATGGCGATCTGCTTCATCCTGCCGCTGATCGGTTTCCTGGCGACCACCCTCTACGGGTTCGTCTATCCGCGACTGCTGGCGGGTTCCAGCCAGGCGGCGGCCTGATTGCGGCGCACGCGACGGCGAGTGTCAGTATTGCGCACCGGTCGCTCAAGGCGGCAGAACGCGCATCCGGTAAAACCTCCGCGCGGCGCGAACATCGTTCGTTGACGGAGCGAGGGAGTTGGTTCTGATGCTGGAACTGGTCAACCTCACAAAAAGGTATGGCGACGTCGTTGCAGTCGACAGGGTCAGCCTCAAGGTCGAGCAGGGGGAGTTCTTCTGCCTGCTTGGCTCGAGCGGTTGCGGCAAGACGACGGTCTTGCGATTGATCGCGGGCTTTGAAAAAAGGACCGACGGGAGAATTCTCCTCGATGGCCGCGACCTGGCCGACGACCCGCCACACCGTCGGGATGTGAACACGGTATTTCAGAGCTATGCATTGTTCCCCCACCTGACCGTTTACGAAAACATCGCGTATGGACTGCGAGTCCGAAAAACCGCCAGAAACGAAATTGAGGGGCGAGTCGGAGACGCCCTTGCCCTGGTGGGAATGACGGGGCTCGAGCGGCGATTCCCGGACCAGCTGTCGGGCGGGCAACAGCAGCGGGTCGCCCTCGCGCGGGCACTGGTCAACCGGCCGCGCATACTGCTGCTGGATGAGCCTTTAAGTGCGCTGGATATGAAGATCGCCGAACAGACGCGTCTGGAACTTGCGGCTTTACAGCGGCAGGTCGGCATCACGTTCATCTACGTTACCCACAACCAGACCGAGGCCCTGGCGCTCGCCGACCGGATTGCCGTCATGCACAATGGCGTCATCGAGCAATGCGGAACTCCCGGCGAGATCTACGATCACCCGAAGACCCGGTTCGTAGCCGACTTCATCGGCTCGATGAATTTCTTTGACGGCTGCGTCGCCTCCGTTTCGGACCGGGACTGCCAACTGCGGCTGTGGGACCGATGGGACGTCGTAGTGGACAAGCCGGTCGCGCTGGCGGCCGGCAACCCGGTCCTGTTCTGTCTTCGTCCCGAACAACTCAAGCTCAGCCTGCTGCCGCCTCGCGATTTTGAGAACGGCATTCCCGGCACGCTTCGCCGCACGGTGTATCAGGGCGACGCCACGCTCTACCTGCTTGAACTTCGCAACGGCCGGATCGTCACCGTCAGCCAGAACAACTATCTTGCGCGTCTGTCGCGGGATTTCTTTGATCTGGGAGACGAATACCAGATCATATGGAGCCGGTCGTCCGGGGAGACAATCCGTGTGTAGTCGATGGCCTGCCTCCGAAAAGCAGCTGCTTCTTCTTCCGCCCGGACTGTGGCTCTTTTTCTTCTTCGTCCTGCCGCTGGCCATCGTCATTTTTTTCAGTCTATGTCCGCAGGACATTCACGGAGGTGTTCTCCCCGGATTCACGCTGGAGCATTACCGCCGGATTGCCGACCCCTTGTACGTCGGCATCTTCGTCCAGTCGCTCAAAGTCGCCGCGATCACAACGATGTTCACACTGCTGCTTGCCTATCCCACGGCCTATTGCATGGCCTTTTCGCCCAAGCGGACCAAAATGCTGCTGATGTTCCTCGTGATATTGCCCTTCGGGACCAACTTCCTAGTGCGCATGTACTCGTTCGTGAACATCCTCGGAGCGGACGGGGTCATCAATACGGTGCTGCTCCGCCTGGGGATCATCCATGAGCCGCTGGATCTGATCTACAACATGCTTGCAGTCTATATCGGTTTTGTTTACGGCAACCTGCCCTATATGATCCTGCCGATCTTTGCGGCGCTGGACCGCATGGACGTTTCACTGCTGGAAGCATCCATGGACCTCGGTGCCGGACCGGTACGGACGTTCTGCCGCATCACGCTGCCGTATTCGATGCCGGGGGTCGCAGCCGGAATCGTGTTCGTGTTTATTCCGACGCTGGGAAACTTCGTGGTGCCCGAGATCCTCGGCGGCGCCGACGACATACTCATCGGAAACGTCATCAGCCGCCAGTTCCTGTCATCCCGCAACTGGCCGTTCGGTTCAGCACTCTCCGCCACATTGGTATTCGGGCTGATGATCCTGATCACGATGTACATCCGGTTCTGCGACCCCATGGGCAAAAAGCGGCTTGCAGCGATGTAGGGCAATATGGCCAGGGATAATGACCTCCGGTTGGGCACCGCCGCGGGAGTGCGTCTCGCCGCCTGGGCAAGCGTTGCCTTCCTGTTCCTGCCGATACCGGTTCTGGTTCTATACTCGTTCAACGCCGGACGACAGGTAACGCACTGGGAGGGCTTCAGTCTGAAGTGGTATGCCACGGCACTGTCTGACCGTTCCGTATGGCTCGGCGTGAGGAACTCCCTGATCATCGCGACCGCCAGCACGCTGATTTCCACGGTTCTGGGCACGGCCGCCGCCCTCGTGCTGGCCAAGTACACGTTTCGCGGCCGCATGCTGTTCCAGAGTCTGATCTACATTCCCGTCATCCTTCCCGAGATCATCTTCGGACTGTCTTTGCTGGCCCTGTTCGTCTTTATGCGAATGCCTCTGGGCTTCACGGCCGTAATCTGTTCGCACGCGACGTTCAGCATGTCTTTTGTGGCATTGATCGTTCTGGCCCGACTGCACCACTTCGACTGGCGGCTCGAGGAAGCCAGTCTCGACCTCGGTGCGACGCGGTTGCAGACATTTTTCCGCATAGTCCTGCCGGAAATCGCGCCGGGCATCATGTCCGGGGCCATGTTCGCCTTCACGATGAGCCTGGACGATTTCATTTCGACGCTGTTCACCGCCAGTGCCAGCTCGGGGACCCTGCCGCTGCGAATCTACGCATTGGTCAAATACGGGATCACGCCGGAGTTGAATGCGGTTTCGACTCTGTTGATCCTCGTAACACTCGGAGCACTGTGGGCCGGTTATCACCTGCAGAA
Source organism: uncultured Planctomycetaceae bacterium (assembly GCA_903863885.1). Classification (GTDB taxonomy): domain Bacteria; phylum Planctomycetota; class Planctomycetia; order Pirellulales; family Pirellulaceae; genus CAIPEB01. Next base: position 27,885 of record CAIPEB010000496.1, read on the forward strand.
GAACGTCATTTCGCGACGGATGTTACTGGGCCTCGGAGGCGGGACAGTCGCAACGATCGGTTTTCTGCTCATTCTCTCCGTCTCCATGGCGGATGACGATAGA
>CAIPEB010000497.1 GCA_903863885.1 uncultured Planctomycetaceae bacterium
CCAAGCTGACTCCCTTTTGTCGAAACGGTCGTGCGAATCTGAAACGACGTACGACGATTCCGTCGGGGGACGACCGTTCCTGGACATTCCACCCGCCAAAGATCGGAAGACCAAGCGATGACCGAACTGACCAAACCTGTATCGCGCAAAGTCCACGTGCCCGGCAAGGGCGACTTCGTGGTCACGCTGACGACCAGCGGCGTGTCGATCCGCATGGCACGCAAGCGCAAGACCGTCACGCTGGCGTACGACCAATTGGCTTTTCGCGCTCTGGAGCAGGGAGGATGGCTACTCAACCGCAAGGAATGGAACGACCCGCTAACGACGCTCGGCAAGCTACGGCGGCTTCGCACGACGACGCGTGAGGATCGCACGTGACGCGACGAGCGGGGAGGGAACGGACAAAGGCTCGACGCGAATTGGAACGCCACTCGTGGCCACACGGTGGCCCAGGGCGGGAGCGAGGGAAGCCTCAGATCCTCATAAGGAAGTCCCTTATAAGGGAGGTCTTAAAACTAGAGCGCAGCAGTCTACTTTCATAAGTCCTTTTCCCATAGGTACTTGGAGCGACGGAAAATCGCCGGGTAGTCCCACGGGAACAGTAGCAAGCCAAACGACAGTTTCTTTCACGGGTCAGAATTCCAGAAAGGCATGCTGATGGAGCTTACCAACGGAAGCAGCAATCGCTCGCTGAGCGAGGTTTTCGAGTACGAGGGGCGCGGCGTTCGCGTTGTCGGCACACGGGAGGAACCGCTGTTTGTGGCGGCGGACGTATGCCGAATTTTGGGCATCGGCGACACATCGAAGGCGCTCGAAAGGCTGGACAGCGATGAAAAGGGTACGAGTCTAATTCGTACGTCGGGCGGACCGCAGAAAATGCTCTGCGTAAACGAGTCCGGACTCTATTCGCTCATCCTCGGCAGCCGGAAGTCCGAGGCGCGGGCCTTCAAGCGATGGGTCACTCACGAGGTGCTGCCGCGCATCCGCAAGACCGGATCGTTTTCAACGAACCTCTCGCCCGCCGAGGCGCTGCTGGCTCAGGCTCAGTTGCTTGTCGAGCAGGAACGTCGGCAGCGTGAATTGGAGTCGCGTACCGAATCGATCGAGCACCGCGTGCAGGTCGTTGAAGCCCGCCAGGCGGAAGGTGCTCCGGAATTCTACAGCGTGCTGGCCTACTTCAATCTCCGCAGTCTGCGGCTCGACCTGTCGCAGGCCATCGCGTGGGGCCGGCGTGCGAGCCTGGTGTCGCGGAGCATCGGCGTGCCGGTTGGTCGCATTCGGGACCCGCGTTTCGGACTGGTCAATACGTATCACATCGATGTGCTGGACGAGGTCGCCACGGAGTTGGCGTAGTTTGGAACTGGAGCCGTCCGCTTTTTTCAGGAGGAAAATCGATGAAGATCGAGTTACGGAAGACGTCGGACATCAAGCCGTACCCCAACAATCCCCGCGTGAACGATGACGCCGTGGATGCCGTGGCCGCATCGCTGCGCGAGTACGGGTTCAGGCAACCTGTGGTCGTCGACGCGGACGGCGTCATCATCTGCGGGCACACGCGCTGGAAGGCAGCGATGAAACTGGGCCTCGAGAAGGTGCCGGTGCACGTGGCGAAGGATCTGACGCCCGAGCAGATCAAGGCATATCGCATCGCCGATAACAAGACGAACGAGTTGGCCACCTGGAACTATGACTTGCTGCCCATCGAGTTGGGCGAACTCCAGGCGGCGAATTACGATCTGGGCCTGCTCGGCTTCGATGCCGAGGAACTCGCCAAGCTCTTGGATCCCGGTGTGCAGGAGGGGCTCTGCGATCCGGACGACGTTCCGGAACCGCCGGATGAGGCAATCACACAGCCGGGCGACCTGTGGATACTGGGCGACCATCGGTTGCTGTGTGGTGACTCCGGGAATCCGGAGCATGTCGATCGTTTGCTTAACGGTGCTCCGATCCATCTGGTTTCAACAGACCCGCCGTATAACGTCCGCGTTGAACCGAGAAGCAACAACGCGATTGCAGCGGGGCTCAGCTCCTTTCCGGGCACGAAGCATCACCAGAAGTTCGATGTTCAGCGGCACCCGGAGAAGGCGAAAGCCACGCACCGGAAGTTGCGTGCCAAGGACCGTCCGCTCGAGAACGACTTTGTGTCGGACGAAGAGTTCGATCGCATGTTGCATGCCTGGTTCGGCAACATGGCTCGTGTACTGTTGCCGGGCCATGCGGCTTACATCTGGGGTGGGTACGCGAACTGTGCCAATTACCCGCCGGTGCTTAAGGCGGCAGGATTGTACTTCAGCCAGGCGATTATTTGGGTGAAGGAACACCCGGTGCTTACCCGCAAAGATTTCATGGGCAATCACGAGTGGTGCTTCTATTCATGGAAAGAGGGCGCCGCACATCGGTTCTTTGGACCGAACAACGTGCCTGATGTCTGGTCCGTGAAAAAGATCAGTTCCCAGCGAACTTGCCATTTGACGCAGAAGCCAGCCGAACTCGGCATTCGTACCATGCAGTACTCGTCGTTGGCTGGCGAAAATGTGTTGGACCTATTTGGCGGGAGTGGCTCGACGCTCATCGCGGCGCAACAGACGGGGCGTCGCGCGTTCCTCATGGAATTGGATCCGCAGTACGCGGACATCATCGCGGATAGATTTCAGCGCTTTACAGGCGTGCCGGCCGTACTGGAGCGCACCGGCGAATCGCCAATCCCAATGAAGCCGCGCGAGGAGAATATGCGATGACGATTTACATTGCGACCCCATACACCCACCCGGATCCGTGCGTAAGAGCCGATCGCTTCGAGGCAGTCAATCGCGCAGCCGCCGCGCTGATGCGGGCGGGCCATTGTGTCTTTAGTCCCATCTCGCACAGCCATCCCATCAGCCAGCACGGGGTGCCGGGCGATTGGACCCGCTGGGAGTTGTTGGACCGGCGGATGCTGCGGCAGTGCGAGGAGGTCGTGGTCCTGACCCTGGATGGGTGGGAGGCGAGCAAGGGCGTGCAGGCCGAACTGGCGATAGCCGCCGCGTTGAATTTGCCGGTTCGGCACTTGTCTTTGGCGGAGGCGCTGTCGTTGCCCACGTTGGCCCCTGTCGCAGCGGAGAACTTGGCTTGAGACAATTCCCGACCAACGAGAAAGAGGCCCGCGTGCGGGCCTCGTGGGCGACGAGGGGCGAAGCGTGGCCGTCAGGCGTTCGCGGTGAACTTGCCGCGTTCGGTCTTGCGGAAGCGGGATGCGTTCCCTTTGACGGCGATTTCGCGAATGATCGCGCTGTACAGCGTGGCGTGCGGCGTCTTGCCGCCGGGGCTGGTCCAGTAGCCTTTGGTGGCCATGGCGTCCACCATCTCTTTGGTATTCATCGGTTCGTCCGCTTCGGTCAATACCTTGGCGGCGGCGTCGATGGCGCTGAGCTTCTTTTCTCTCGGCGAGTCGCTTCGTTTGGCATTCTTAGCCTTGGCCTTGGCGGGCACCGGCTCGCTGCACTTCGAGCAGAACCGTTCGCCCTCGGCTTCGGTCCACTCGTGTTCTCCGCCCCGCGGGCATTCGCCGCTCGTCGGTTGCTCCGTCGCCGGGCTGGCGGAATTGGTGGTCTTGGCGGATCCCCGCGCCGCGCCCTGAAGTCGCTGCGCGCTCTTGATGTGGATCTGCTTGCCCGTCGTCAGATTGGTAGCCTCCCATCCGCCGCGGCTTTTCTCCGCGTCGATGCGGACTTCCACCCGCTTGCCCGACACGTTGGCGTAGTACCGTCCGCCGATCTGCACGTCTGCCTTCTTCATCTCTGCGACTCCTGTTACGAATGGATGGATGGCTGCCATCGTCAGGCGGCGGGCACCACCCGCCGCGACGCGACCGTCGGTCGCGTTTCGGCTTCAGTAGGCGACTTCCCAGGCGTGCTTCGATCCGTAGCCGCGCTGCCCGCCTTCGACGATGAAGACCACCGCGTCTTCTGCGCAGTCTTCGTTGGAGTCGTCGTCCTTTCCGTTGATCTCTTCGCCCGAGGCCAGCCCGCGAATCTCGTTTTCAAACGGCCAGGCCTGCTGGGTCATCAGGCGGACTTCCGTCTCGCC
>CAIPEB010000498.1 GCA_903863885.1 uncultured Planctomycetaceae bacterium
CTCGCGGCATCACGGCCCCAAACAGGCCCTCAGGCCCGCCGAGCGACAAAACGACCGGAAAGACGTGGCTGCCCTCCGCCTTGCGCCTGGCGGGCCGCCAGGCGGCTGCGCCGCCGCGGACCGCTTACGTCTGAATTGCAGTTCAGGTACGCACGCCGCCATCTTGTTCTTATACTCTGTCTTCTCGTCAGCGCGAGTCTTTTGGCGTGCGTGATGCTTACGTCGATTCGACCGGCGTGGGCCTTTTATCTTCTGCCCACACGAGCCTGGGAAATGGGTGCAGGTTGCCTGCTTGCGCTGACTCCAGCCGCGCCGTTTCCGCGGGCGACGCCTCGCGTTGTCCGCGCGTTGCCTCTGGTCGGAATGCTGCTGATCGCCGCGTCGTGCGTGTTCATCGAAGAGAGTCCGAGATTTCCCGGCTGGTTGGCGGTCCTGCCCGTGGCGGGGACCGTTGCCGTGATCTTGCCTTGTGCCGACTGCACCAGTCCGGTCGAAAAATGGCTTTCAACAGGTTTGCTGGTCCTGGTCGGCCGCATGTCCTATTCGCTATATCTCTGGCATTGGCCCGTTTTTTCGCTGGTGGACTACCATTTGTTTCTGGCGCCGGATTCGGTTCGTCTCGGAGCGAAAATCGGCATCAGCTTCGCGGCAGCCGGCATCAGCTTCTTGTTGGTCGAAAACCCGATGCGGGCTTTTCTGAACCAGCGAGAAAAGCGAATCACGGCTTTCGTTTCGATGGGTGTTGCGGTTGCAGTCTGCGTTCTGCTGGGTATGTCCATTCGGCGAAACAACTACGTGAATGCGGAGCCCGCGGATGTGGCCAGGGGCGGTCTTGTCTTTCCTGGTGAGTCCGGCGTTCGAACGGTGGTTCTCATGGGGGACAGCAATGGTGCCATGTACGGGCGGCTGTTGAAAGACATCTGCGAGGAGCTTGGGTATCGGTTGATAGTAATCTGCGTGAATGCCGCGGATCCTCTTCCCGGCATTGACGGAGGGCAGAGTCGATTGTGGAATGATTCGCTCGCAGTCGTGCGCAGGGAACGGCCCGATTGTCTGGTCCTGGCGTGTCGCTGGGAGACGCAACTCGCGGTCGACAAAGACCGATTGGCGGTGGCTGTGGACACGCTGCGACCACTGGTAGGCCGTTTGCTGATACTGAACCAGCCTCCGATCCTGCCTGCCTTGGCAACACGGTCTGCGATTCGCGAAGGGGCTCGCCCGCCTTTTTTTGAGGAGTTGGGGGCCCGTCGGAACCGCCTGGACGCCAACGAGTATCTTCACACGGTTGTTCGAGGCAACGTTTCGGTGCTGGATGTGGCTTCGCGTTTTGAGGGGAATAACGGTGAGGCGATCTTCCTCGACGCCCAGGGCCGCCAGCTCTACCATGACGCCACGCACCTATCCAGCGCCGGGGTAGAACGGATTCGGCCCGTCCTCTTGGCCGCGATTCGAGCGAGCGGGGCCGGGTAATTGCCGTTCGCAGGCATGCCCGTCCGGGGGAATTTGTGCGTGTGTGATCCCGCACGTTGACCCGGTTCCCGCGGAGCGGTTTGGGTTGGCGGGCATGCCGCTGCCGGCCGGAAACGCGAGTCCACGGGTTGCCGGAACTTCTCGGGGGCAACCGAGTCGGAGCCCGTAAGGGGCCAGAGCGAGGACCTGGGCGGAAAAGCCCTCTTTGTTGCGCGAGTGTCGCGCGGTAAAGAGGGCTTTTTGTGTTTCTTGCACTCTTCACGGATCTCCGTCCGGGCGTTTCACAGCGGAAGGACTCAACGCGATGGCTCAAGTCTGCAACAAGGGGATTATCCTGGCCGGGGGTGCGGGAACGCGTTTGTATCCGGCGACGATTGCGGTGAGCAAGCAGCTGCTGCCGGTTTACGACAAACCGATGATCTACTATCCGCTGTCCACGCTGATGCTCGCGGGGATACAGCGGATCCTCTTGATTTCGACTCCCCGGGATCTCCCGGCTTACGAAACGCTGTTCGGAACGGGAGAACATCTCGGACTGCAGATCGAGTACGCCGCTCAGCCTGCGCCCGGCGGCCTGGCGCAGGCGTTCCTGATCGGTCGGTCATTTATCGGCGACGACAACGTGGCACTGATCCTGGGGGACAATATCTTCTACGGCCAGCATTTCCAGGGACTGCTGCGAAAGGTCGCCGGTCGTGCGGAAGGCGCGACGGTGTTCGCTTATCCGGTCAAGGATGCGGACCGATACGGAGTCGTGGAGATCGGCAGCGACGGCAAAGTAGTTTCGCTTGAAGAGAAGCCCCGCGCTCCGCGGTCTCGGCTGGCTGTGACGGGGATGTATTTCTACGACAATCAGGTTGTCGAGATTGCCGCGAATCTGAAGCCCTCCGCACGGGGCGAACTCGAAATCACGGACGTGAATCGCGAATACCTGCGACGCGGGCAGTTGTATGTCGAGCAGCTTGGACGCGGCTTCGCCTGGCTCGACACGGGAACTCAGGAATCGCTGCTGCAGGCGGGGAATTTCATCGAAGCGATCGAGTCCCGGCAGGGGATGAAGGTCGCCTGCATCGAAGAGGTCGCCTACCGCAAGCGGTTTATCGGCCTGGATCAGTTGAGGAAGCTCGCGGACCGGTACCCGAATGGTTACGGTGAGTATTTGCGCGCGATCGCGGATGAGGAGGGCGGTGGCCGGTAGGGAAGAGATGCCGGATGCCGGATGCCGGGGGGTGAAAACCACGGCTATCTTCAATCGTCGCTGCGCGACGATGCCATGGTATTTCACGGGGACGTCATCAACACCCGCGACGTCATTACGTTTCAAGGCCAGAGCGTCGCTGAGCTGACCGAGGCATTTCGCGAGTCCGTCGATAACTATCCGAATTTCTGCCAGCAGCGTGGCGAGCTTCCGGAGAAGCCGTTCTTGGTCAATTCGTTACACGGATTCCGCCGGAACTCCACTGCCAGGCCAACCTCGCAGCGGTGGTTGCCGGCATGAGCCTCAATTCGTGGGTGACCAAGCAGCTTCAGGATGCCGTCCAGCCAGCTGTTTTCATCAGGGCGGCCGGCAAGAAAGCGGCCGTGAAAGCCAGGGCCGTAAAGAATGTCGCCAAGTCTAAGAAAGACCGCGAACAGCCGGACTGAAAATCCGGCATCTCTTCCCTACCGCCTACCGGATTGCTTCAAAGATTCGGAGCTTCAAAGATTCGTCGGTATCCATTTCGTCATAAAGAACGGCGTGGATAATGTCCTGCAACAAATCTTTGCCGATGCGTGCAGCGGCGACGTGATAGCTGATATTCTCCATTTCCCGAAGAAAGCGGCTGGCACATTGCAGATAGCCATTCAGCAGGAGCATCTGAGCACTCAACGAAATGGCAATGCGTTTGTTGCCATCTTGAAAGCAATGGAACTTGTTGACGCTAAAAAACAGGTGAGTCAGCTTGGCCTCGAATGTCGGGTAATAGTCGTCGTTCTGTATATGACATAGCACGCTCTCCAGTCGGCCCATATCGAGGAATCCTTGCGAACCGCCGCCTGAAACCTCGACGGTCTTAGCATGGATGGCAATCGCTTGCTCCAACGTCAAGTAGATCGTCGGCATTACTCCCGCTCCTTCAGGCGCTTGAATACGTCCTTGGCCTCCTCCAGCCGCTCGGCCAGTTCCATGCTTTTCTCGCCCAGGAATCGCTCGAATTCGGCGGCCTGCAAGGGGGTTACGTATTCTTTCAACTGAAGGTGTAAGGCATCGCGAAAGGCCAAGTCTCGACTCGCCATCTTGACGCGGGCACTTTCAACAAGCGGCTTCCAGTGTGGTTGGGCTTCAAAACGAGCGAATAGCTGATCGGTTTCCCAAGCCGCAAGTCGCCGACCGAGATGGTGGAACTCGGCCTCTAATGTCTTGGCGAAACCATATTCATAGGAAGACACAAGGTCGAGAACTTCCGAGTAGAGGGTGTCGCGTACGTGATCCTTTTCATGAAGTCGCAAGACCTTGCGGTATTCATGGGCCTTTTCGCAAAAGATGCTGACGTAGATCTTGTCGGTGTAGAGGGGATACTTAAAGTTTCCAAGGTCAACGTAGTCCCGCAGTGCGTCGGTGAACTCCTTGCGGTAATTCTCCTCTTGGAAATAGGCGTGGATGAAATCTTCGTCGCGCTGATTGATGTACTTGGTGCCGCCGCCGGTTCGGCGATTGATCGTGTCGATGACGATGTCCAAGATGGTTTGCCGCAGCAACCTTGCCCGCTCGCTCTCCGTAATCAGCATGGTGAGGTTCAGAAAAGCCCGAAAGCTAAATACCCCCAATTGAGGTGCCTTCGTGATGTTCACGAAATCTGTTTCGTCAACACCCAGGGCCTTGATGGATAACTTCAAATCTTGCAAGGCTTTACCACGCAGCACCTCGTACCCGTTTTCGTGAAGCTCTGACTCGTTGGCCGACAGATAATTGTCGATCGTACGGGGAGTGACCTCGAAAAACTCGGCAACCTGCTCTTTGAGGAGCACGGCCTTCCCCTGGTATTCGATCCCCCGCAGGCCAACGGCCTTCTGAATCTCCGACACGGCATAGGGGTTGTTCAGGATGTTCTGCCGCTCGACGGCGGAGGTGGTCAGATCTTTGGACATGGGCGATTGGCCTCGGTGAATTCTGAAACAAAACGCCGTATTCGAACGAAACGCCCCAAAAATTCTATAATCTAGTGGACAGCCGCCAACTTCTCGCGGTTCACATCGCAAGACATCGCGGTGGCACCTCTTCGCTACCGATTACTGGCCGGTACCACCAACCGCACTCTGGTGTGCACGCACTCGTGGCCATGCGTTCTCGCAACCCAACCCCAACCTTCGCGAGCTTGATACCCTACGGATACCGGCATTCGGCATCCGGCAACGAAAAGAGGCCACGGACCAATCCGTGGCCTCTTTGCCTTTGCCTGTGCCCTCTTCGCCTAGTTGTTCCGGCCCTGCATGAGCTGCCAGATGCCGAAGGTGAAGAAGGTGCCGATGCCGAAGTTCAGGATTTCTTCCTCGGGCTTGTACTGGAGGATGAGGATATCGCCGGGTTGGACCAGCGGTCGGGACCGCGGATCGTTGATGGCGCGGTTCAGGTCGACGGCGATGTTGATCTGGCCCTTGCCGGGGAGCTTGCGGATGATGTAGAGCATTCCCGGAGGTGCACCGCCCAGGGACTGGGCGTTGACGATGCCTCCGCCGCCCATGCCTCCGCCGCCGCCGTTCATGCCGTTGCCGTTCGAGGCGATGCCCTGACCGGACATGGCGATGGCACCGAGCACGTCGAGATCGTAGTCTCGGGGCAGCGGGAATTCGCCGCCGCGGAGCAGACCGCCGGTGTAGAACACTTCGCGCTCGCGGCCTTCGATCATCACGATATCGCCCTCATCGAGGAGGATGTCCTTTTCGGTGAAGGAGGGGATCTGGCCGGGAGGCAGTCGCAACGGAATGCGGATGATCGCGGGGTCGTCGGGCAGGGGCGGCCGACCGACGCACGGGTTGCAGACCGGTGCCGCGTAGAAGGCGCGGATGAACTCGTCGCGTTTTTTGACGTCCATCAGCCGGCCTTTGAGAATGTGGATTTCGTTCTGAGCGTCGACACCGGGCAGACCGCCGGTTGCCGACAGGGCGTGCAGCACATCGTTCTTGTAAGCTTTCAACTCGAGGGTTTCGCCGCGGGTGGCCATGTTCGGGCCCGATCCGCCATACCCTCCGCCATATCCTCCGCCGTAGCCGCCGCCGTAGCCACCGCCGTAGCCGCCGCCATATGAACTTCCAATGCCGTCCTGACGCATGACGGTGACGCTGAAGGTGCGTTCCTTCATCAGGGTGACGATGATGCGGTCCTTGCCGGGCTGCAGGATGCGGTTTTCGATCGTATAAGCGCGACGCACGGCCGCCTCGATCTGGGTCAGGGTCAGGCCCTTGACCTGCAGCGATGCGATCATGGGAAGAGGCAGCGAGCCGTCTTCACGCACCGGGATCGGGAAGCCTACCGACGGCGGCAGTTCGCTGTCTCTATCGGGCATGTGCACGGGCGGCGCTTCGTCGGGCGCGCCCAACACGCCTTCGATATAAATGCCCAGGATATCATTGGCGTCCACCAGGTACTCGCGCGGCGGCTCCTGGCGCAGACGCGAGATGTCGATCGGCACCAGATCGTTCTTGGGCGGAGCCAGGAACGTATCGGGCAGCCGGTGCGCCGGGATACCTGTGATTGGCGACAAGAGCGACATACAACCGCTCAGCCCAATCGCCTGAAGGCAAGCAAAAGAGATGATCAGCCTGGTCAGGTGCACTTTCATGGCTTTATGCCTGGTTGGGTCGTTCGTAGGTTCAGAGCTCAGAAAACCAGCCACGGATGAACACGGATCATCACGGATTAACGCGGTCTAAATCCCTGGTCCGGGCCAGCCGTTCGGCATGGTGGGAGGAGTCATGCCGGGTTGAACCCGCGGGACGATCAAAGAGTTGGGCAGGGGCAACGCGGGGTGCGTTGTGCCTTCAATGGTTTCGGGGGCCGAGCCTTCGGCCGGGGCGAGGTGTGTTTCCTGACACGTCGGGCACTCGCCGTTGTTGAATGCGTTGGAGTACTGAGCGCCGGTGGTGCCGGCGATCTGGATATCGCGATATCCGGCAGCGCCGTCCTCGCGTGCGGCCTGGACGCCGTAGGGATACCCGGCGAACCACGCTGCCACTTTGGCCTGGCCCTCGGGCGTCTGGAACGAATAGCTCCAGTAGCGGCGGGGCGGAATTGCGGGCGGGCAGCCGTCGCTGCCCGAGGCCACGTCCTTGTAGCCGTCGCGGAAGCCTTCGCCAAAGGCGTAGAACTGGTCGCGATCCGCAAACATGTGCTGGCGCGCCCGCCAGGCTTGCGACGACCAGACGTCGTTCCGCCAAGCCAGGACGAACTCGTCGCAGCCGTCGTTGTACTGAATGTAATCATTTACGCTGCGGAACAGCGTGCAGCCAGAGCACGTCAGCGCGGCTGCCATGATCAGGAAAAGGTACGGCAAGCGGCGTCCATGCCTCATGCCGTCCGCGAGAGAGCCATGATCGACTTGCATAAATTCGTTCCCGGATCGCCAGTCCCTTGTGGATCCTCGAACCGTCCATGGCTCGCACTATGCATGCGAGCGGTCAGGTGGTTTGGCTTTCCGCTCGACCACATGCGAGGGAAACCTTCACCCGTCCTCAGTTGTTACATCGCCTTGCCGCATGTTGGGGATTTAAGGAAAAGTCCGACGGAAACGATTTTGCGGGGGAGACCATGGACCGGCCCGGGTGAGCACGCATGGTTATGGGCTTGCGTGTACGTATTTTGCGGGTAACACGTGCGTATTTTGCGGGGAAAAGGCAAAGCGGGAAGCTTGCAAGCGGGGGTGTGTGAGCTACAATTGGGAACGGAATAGTGAACGGGCAATTTGTTCGGTGCGCGCTGGGGGAAACTCAAAATGAAAAAACTCCTGGGTCTTGGACTGCTGCTTGTCGGCTTGTCGGCGTTTGTCGGTCGTGCCATGGCAGAGGAAGCGGCGGTTCCCGCAGATGCGGTACCGCAGCCTTCGATTTTGGCTGATCCGGCAGCTCCGCCCGTGATACCGCCTGCGGTGACACCCGACCCGCAGGCTCGCGGTTTGGATCTCAATGAAGATGGGACGCTCACCGCGAAGGTCGATTTCATTGAGGCTGGGACGCTAAAGCTGCGGCCGATTCCCAACGCGACGGTCTCGTTCGTCCAGAACCGCAAGGTGGCCGCGCAGGCCCGCACAGACAAGGACGGAAGTCTGACGGTCGAAGGGCTGAAAGCCTGGGGCGTTTATTCCGTGTTCGTGAACCACCCGGACTGGTTCGCAGCGTTCGCCATTTACGTGCGTCCGCACGGGACGCAACAACCGATCGAAGCCGAGAAGCCGGTCGCCAGCGATGGCCCGGAGCGGAATCAGCTGGCATTCACGTCGGATGCGCTGCTGGTACAGGACCAGAGTTTGATGGCCGCTGCCACCGGCGGTCCGGTGCAGGCCGTGCCGTTGGGTGATTTCCAGACGTTCATGGGCCAGGGTGAGCAACCCACGTCCGACGCTCTGGGCGCTGCGCCGATTTCGGGTCCCGCCGGCATGGGCGGTGCAGGCGGCGGTGCTGGCGGAGGCGGCGGTGCCGCTGGGGGCATGGGCGGTGCCATCGGTGCTGCAGCACTTGCGGCCGGCATCGCAGCGATCGCTGCCGAAAACAACAACAACCCGCCCCCGTCGAGTCCGTCATCGCCGTGAGGCATGCTGACCAGACAAAGCGATAATTAGCGACCCGGTGGAGCAATCTGCCGGGTTTTTTTGTTTCGAAATGCGGGGGGGAGGCCACGGATTGACACGGATCAAACACGGATGGAATCCACAATTTCTTTGGAGTTTTCAGGCATTTCTTGATGGCTCATCGCCCGTTTTGGTGCTTTACAAAGTAGAGCGTCAAACATGGAGGAGAGGCGATGGTTCGCCAAGTGCTGATGGCGATGTGTGTGATTGGGATCTGCGAATCTGGGGCGATGGCAGATCTCATCGTTGCCGTACCGGAACAGAGGTCGGTTGAGGACTTCTCGTTGTTCACCGGAGCCGGGTTTTCAGCAAATCCGGCCAACGGCCAGTTGGACTCGACAACGTGGCGGGTCGGTGGCTTCACGGATGGGACGCTCAGTTATGGAGGAACGGGGGTGACGGGTGACTTCGCCCGAGGCAAGTCCTCGGGCGGGGTCACCTCCGGCGGCCTGTATGCATTCCAGGTGGCAACGGGTGACTGGGCGATGGGTGTGCAGGCAACCGGAACGGACTTCAATCCGGGCTTTATCGAACTGCGAATTCTCAATCAGACGGGATTGCCGATCGATCGTTGGGAGGTTGGATACGACCTCTACACGCGCAACGACCAGTCGCGTTCCAGTTCATGGGACCTGGCCTGGTCGCTCGACGGCTTGGCCTTCACGACACTGGGCGACGCACGCTACTTGTCGCCCGACGCGGCGACATCGACTGTGTTCGAGAAAAACTCCTTTGCCTGGGCGCTGCAGGTCAACGTGCCCGATGCGTCGAGACTGTATCTGCGCTGGAGCAGCGCAGATTTTGGTGGAACGGGATCTCGGGACGAGTTCGCGCTCGACAACGTTTCGCTCTGGGGCGCTGCGTCGGCAACTTCGACCCCCGAACCCGGTTCTCTTGCATTAACCGGCGTGGCGGGGATTGCGCTGTGGGGCTATCGGCGGTTGAGGAAGAAGCCACGGATCTACACGGATTGACACGGATGAGTTTTATCCGTGTTTGATCCGTGCCCATCCGTGGCCTCTTCTTGGGAATCCCCCCCACGGGAAAATCTGCCGCCGAGAAAGAATGGGGGGAATACATTGTTGACAACGGTAATTCCGTGATTTAGTCTCAAGCTCGTGACGGTGATTTTGGAACAGAGTATCCGTCGGAGGGCTAGAGATGTCACGATTTCGGACGATTGTTCAGTGCACTGCATTGATGATACCGCTGGCTTTGCTGTGTCCATCGGTGCAGGCGGCGTACGTGCAGCTGAACAGCGGGTTGACGAACTACACAGGATCCCTGCATGCGGCGGGCGGATCGATCGCGGTAAATTACGCGGTGTTTGCCCGTGATATCGGCGGAGGTAACTGGACATCCTTGCTTCTCGGCGGGGGAACTCCCAGCGTGCTCGGCGGTACGCTCACGGGGACGGAATCGTACGTGTTTTTCTACCAGTTGCACTCGAATCTTGGTGCAGCGCAGACACTCACAAACTTCGGAGTGTCCGGCTATTACACGAGCATGGGTTACATCGGCGGCCCCAGCCTCGGCAATACGAAAGCGTTCAAGGACCCGAATCTTGCTGGAGTCCAGCATATCGTACCGAGTTATCAGGTCGTCGGCCCGATCAATCAGCCTGAGGTGGCCCTGGGCGGTGGCGCGACGGTACAACTCAGCGATCCGATCCCGCCGAATTTGAACTACGGTCAACCACAGTTGGTCGCGCCGATTGCCGGCGGCTCGTACCTGGACATCGCGAACTTCTTGGCGAATTTCCAGTTGAACATTACTGCGACCACCTACACGCCGGTGCTGTTTGCCACCAGCAATTCAGGATCGGTAGATCTCATTTGGAACAACACCAGTTCGGTCCAGTATGGTGCATCAACAATTTCCCTCGCGTCTCTGAATAATTCCGGTGGGACTGGTATCGCAGGGGCCTCGACGCCCGAGCCGGGCACGATGCTTTTGTCGGCCTTGGGCATGTCGGCGTTCGGCGGCCTGGGATTGCTGCGTCGTCGTCGGCAGAAGGCCGAGAAGAAAACGGCCTGAGCCAAGGCTCGCGTCAAGAAACGCGGAAGCCACGGACTTGCACGGAGAGGATTTCATCCGTGCCAATCCGTGGCTTCTTTCTTTTTCACCAGACGAATTGCAGGCCGGCGGTGCCGCCGTGGTAGACCGCGTCGCCGTCGGTCTTCATCGAACTGCCCGTGAACGGATTCACGTAGTACATCTCCTGGTCCCAGGCGAATCCGGCGCCGTACAGGTACCAGAATTCCCAGCCGGCCGTGGCCGTCAGCCGAGGCAGAATCTTGTAGCTCACGTGGAATCCGATCTCGCACTCGAAGGAGAGCTGGAAGTCCTGCGACTGGTTGTAGAACTGCAGCAGGTTGTCGTTGTACAGCGTGGCCTGGCCGTTGGCGATGTTCGCATAGCCGCCGAACTTGCCGCTGATGTCGAAGATCAGGCGGCGATAGTACGGGTAGCGGACGTCGATTCCGTACTGCAAACCGATCAGGTGGTTGTTGGCCTGCAGCTCGTACACGCCGGCTGTGCCCACGTCGTTGACCGATGCATAGGTGTAGATGTCGTCCAAATTGATGTAGCGGAAGCCCCAGCTCTGCTTCAGTACGTCCCAGGCATAGCAGGTCTGCGAGAACTCGAAGCTGTTGAACTTGGACTCGTAGTTCTGGTAGTGCCAAACGGCGTTGTTGAATGCTGAAATGTCGACCGTATTAGGCTGAAAGTACGAATTCAGATTGGTGCCGGTCGTGGTCATACTTTCGTTCCACTTGAAGGGACCCGTGTAGACCATCTCCCAGCCATCGGCACAGTCGAACTTCTGGCCGAACGTGATGCGAAGCGCCTTTTCGTAATCCAGCGGCTGGAGGTTCTCGCCTGTGGATACGATGGGCCGGGTATTGCGAACCCGGTCGAAATAGAGGGCCTCGCCCACCGCGTAGTAGACGTTGGGGCAGGCCGAATAATTGCCGGGAGAGCACATGCCGTAGCCGTAATTGTAGGTGTCCGTGCCCTCGCTCATGCTCGTGGGATCGAAGCCCGGAAGGCCGGCACCGTTCGGGGCATACATGCCGCCCATGGCCGGGTCCTGTCCCTGTGCCATTGGAACGGGCTGCGGCTGCTGAAAGTCAATCGCAGGCGGAGCTGGAGCCGCGAGTACTTCCGGCGCGACTTCATCCTGAATCACCATTGTCGAGTTGGCCAATCGCAGGCCATTGGTCGGCATCGATGGATTCGTAATCGAATGATTCGCTCGGGTTGAAGTTGGCCAGCTGTCTCCGATGGAGCCCACGGCCTGGGCGTGGGCTGTCGCGGCGGACATCATCGCGACGCCTGCCAGAAGGATGCGAGCAATCTGGAGATTCATGGGTACTGTTCTCTTTGACACGGTTCCGTCCCCGTTTTCTCTCCGGCGTTCCAAGAAGGCCCTGGTGCCTCGCGTGATGCGTCTGACAAACACGCAAGCGACACGCACCTGATACCTCCTCTGGTACTATTCGGTCTGGCGGATGTAGGTTCTGTACTGAATATTCCGGTTGTGAGGATTAGTCTGGAGTCTGGAGTCTGGAGTCTGGAGGCGCACAAGCCATTCAGGATCTTCGATCCGTGTTAATCCGTGCCCAGCCGTGGCCACTTCGGACTAACGGTTGCCGTCCACAGCCAGCGCGTCGACGACAGGCACGGTCTGCATGCGGCGAACGAGGCTGATGATGGCGATTGCTTCTGCTTTGCTAGCAGCCGTGCCGGATACGACCAGGCTGCCGTTGTTTTCGGTGAGACTGATGCCAGCGCCGGGATACATGTCTTGCAGCGCTACTCGCATCTTCGAGAACTGGTCTCGGGCCTGCTGTTCTTTGCTTGGGTCAACGCCGACCGCCACGAGATAGGACTTCCGGCTGTCCGGGTTGCCGTCCTGCCAGCAGTCGATCCGCGTTAGACCAGGTTGTTTTCCGACGAAGGTCAATTCGTGCGGATTGAATTGGATTACGTCGCACACTCGCGGATCCAGCGACTCGGCACGCGTCGCATCAACGTCGAGGTGGATTGCGCGAGTCTCGCGAGGTGCGATGCTGATTCGCTCGGCACCCGGTACGGAGAGCGATGCGAAGTCCGGCTGTGTGCCGGCGGCCGGCATGCCCGCCGTCGGGCTGGCGGGCTGGGCATGCTTGGTTTGATCGGGGCTCGGTGCGGCAGCGGTCGTGAGCAGGCTTGGGGCGTCGACCGGGACGCTTGGCGCGGCGACGAGTCGGCTGGTCTCGGCTCTGCTCGAATCGACTTTGCCTGTTTCAGCGTTGGGTACGGTTGGCGTGCTGTCGGTTGACTTGGTAGCTTCCGCTGCATCGCTGTGAACCGGCATTGGAGCCGACACTAGCTTGGCACTTTCATCGGAACCCTGTGGTTGCGGCGTCTGCTTTCCGCCGGTCAGCGCCGGAACCTGAACGTGCTTCGACAGTTCGGCCAGTGAGAACGGTCCGGACTGCGTCTTGGATCCGCTCGTGATTTGGCTGTCGGCTGCGGCGTTGTGTGCTGCGATGCTATCGGAGCTGCTGCTTTCGGCCTTGGCGCCGTTCTTGTCGGCGGGCAACTCCGCAAATCTGGATCCCGACGACAGTGATTCGGTGCTCGGCGGCGCAGGGATTTGATCCGCTGACTCGGCGGTCTTGTCGGATGGCTGGCTGGTGGAATCCCGTCGCAACACCACCACGCTGCCCAGTTTGGCCCCGTCGTTTGCGGCAGCTGTGGACGCTGGCTGGCCAATAAGGGTTGGCAGTTGTACAGGGAAGCTCGGCTCGGCCGTTTTGCCGGCCGCGGCCGTGATTTCCGCGGGCGGCGGAGGCAATTCGGCGACGGTCATCGGAAACGCCGAAGGAGGAGCAGGGGCCGCATTGGCGGTCGCTGCCGGGAAGGTGCCGACCAATTCTCCGGCGGGAGTCGGCGCCGAATTGGTCGCCGTGCTGGAAGCTTCCTTTGCCTCGGAATTGTCGAGCAAGCCGGGTTTCGTTTCCGCGTTGGTTGTCTTGGCGTCCACAGGACCGGCTGCCAGCATCGGTGCGGCAGCTTCGGCCGGCAAGGCTGCGCCAAATGCCGGCTCGATCAGTTTGGCCGGTTCAGTGATCTTGGCCGGTTCCTTGAGCGTGAACCGCGATGGCTCGGAATCGCTCGAGGATTGTCCGCCATCCGTCGGCTTGCGCAGCCCGATCATCTTGACCATTTGAAGCACCAAGTGCGGTGCTGCTACGTCGGAGTCGGCCGCTGTGTTATCCGACGGAACGCTCTCGAGTGCGGAGCCCGTCGTGTCTACCTGCAGAGTCGCAGGCAGCTCGCTCGAATCCGGCGTGGTACCGGGATTCACAGTCGGGTTGTCGGCCGCGGCCAGTTCGTCCGCATTGGGCGTCGATTCGTTCGCCACGGGCGCCGGCGGGATGGATGCATCGGAATTCTGTGTCGCAGGGTTGGATGTCCAGGGGCTGAAAGCCGACTGAACCTGATTCACTTCTGGCGTGGGAGCCGAGGGGCGAGCGGACGACTGAGGCTCGGACGACAGGGACGCCGAGCCGGGTTCATCGAACGCGGAGCGTGTTGATGCCGAGGGTTTTGCATTCCAACCGCGAACCGGCTTGGACTCGGAATCCGCCGGTTCAGTCGTCGAATCCTTGGGTTCCGCGGACGGCGATTTGCCAACCGACGCGGCACCAACGGGGGCGGCGATTGCCGCGCCGATGGCGGTGCCAACTGGGGCTGCGAACATACCGCCGGCTCGCGGGGGAGACTCCACCGGGGCGGCGGCCTGAGCAGCTTGTTGTTTGGACAGTCCGCGTGACTGGGCCGCGGTGATGACCGGAGCCGGTGCAACCGGGGCGGGATCCTTGGCTTTTGCCGGATCTCCCAGATTGCCCGAGTCGCCGAGGTCGCCCAGGGACAGCACTGCGGGCTTGTGTTTCTTGGAGGTGATCTTCTCTGTGACCGGCGCAGCATCCGCGGGTATTGCGGCGTGTTCTTCCGCCGGTTTCGCGTCGACGGCCGAGGCCGGAGTGACATCGCCGGACTCAATTGCGTCAGCCTTGATCGGCTCTTTGCTGTTGGTTTTCGAAAGCTCGGCGTCGGTGTTTTTTGCGTCCGCGATTGGAGTGCTGGTTTTTTCGGGTGTTTTGTGTGTCTCGGACGGGCCGGCGGTCGACGGCGGCGCGGGCAAGGAGAGCAGCTTGGCCTGCAATGCCTCGGCTAACGGCGAAGTCTTTGCCGACGCAGCGACTGCGGACGGGGCCGAAGAAGCTGCCGGCGTGCCTGCTGGTTTGTTTTCGAGCACTGCGGCAGGTGCAGATGGTGTCGCTGCCGAGCCGCTGCGCTGGGCCAGGGACTGAGTGAAAGTGTCCTGGTACTTAAGGCCCTTCGCGTGCCACTCGTCGGTATTTGCCTTGGGCTGACTGGTCTCGGCGGCCAATGGCTTTGCCCCGATTGTTTTGGGCTTGGCTGAGGTGCCAAGTTGTGAAGTCGCGCCGGACCTTGTCGTCGTATTCGGGCTCGCAGTCGCCCCGGTCTTGCTTGTCGTGCCGGGTTTAACATTCAGGCCCAGTTTCGAGGCGATGCTCTGCCTGACCGAGGTTTTTGGCTTTACGGTTGTCTCTGGATTGGCGTCCGGTTCCGATTTCGCGTTGGAGCGAATGATCGTTGTCGCGGGTTGGCGCGGTACAAGTTCGTCCCCTTCCGAAGGTTGGAACTGGACTCGCACCCTGGGTTGTTTACGAGTGGCTTGCGTTGCTGCGGCGGGTGCATCGTCGCACCATGCCGCGGTCTGCACACCGCAAAGTACCAACCCCAGGATGGCGGCCGCGCCGAGGCGTTGGAGTTGCCCGACGTGGTGCTGGCGTTTGATTGACGGATGATACGACAGGCTTGCGCAGAATTTACGCGACGTTTTCACTGCTAGCCCCCGATTCGAAAGTACTGCGGGAAGGGGAGGTCAGGGCTTACGCACATGACCGTCAACACCATCAAAGGGTGCCTAAGGGTCCCCGATTCATCTAATCGGAGTGCGGAATCGTCGCGATTTAACAATTATGCCGACGGTACGGAAGATAACGGGTGTAAGGGGATTGCGGGTGGAGGTCGGAAGAACGAGGGGAGGCCACGGATTGCACGGACAAGTTGGTATGGGGATTGGCAGAATTGCCATCTCGCGGAAACGATGCTTGCGTTCCAGATTTGCCTGAACTCAAGCGTGGGCGAGGCGTTCTTGCGAGGCAGATGTTTTCGTCGCGAACTCGGCTCAAGGTGCCCGAGGTATGCGTGGTGCTCTCATCGCGACCGGCACGACGGCGACGACATTGAACCAATGGCGGGTCGCGATTTGCCGCGTGCGCGACGATCGGATTCTGTTGCGTGAAAACACTGCGGAACTGCTGATACCCCAGGCGACAGGTCATCACACCGGCCTTCGCGTGTATGGCGTCTGGGTGGCATGAAACTGCAACGCTGTCCGCCGGAGTCTCAACCAGTTCCCGCGGGAACCAGCCCATTTCTCACACCTCCTCGACTGTCTGAGGGAATTGTAGAAATGTGCGTGCAAAGACGGTGTAAAAACGCGGGAGCAAAGCGCTAAGAAACCGTCAAGACACGAGCTGTGTCGAAGCAACGCTGGACTCCGTGAATTCCGGGTTCTGGCTTGTTGCAGGCCTTGCGGCGTGCAATAGTTGAGCGTTGCAAGCCGATTGTCGAGTGGGTAAGTCAGACAGATTCCCCACGTCTCGGGATTGTCCTGACCGATTCGGCAACGCGGATTGCAAGTTCCAAGCAACTCAGGCGGTGAGGGCAGCGAACCGATGAAGCGGCGACATGCGCGCATTCCGTCGGGGTTCGGCTGGCACCCGATCCGGGTGCTTGCTGCGGCACCCCTGCTTCTGTTTCTCTTGCCGGTGTTTGCGGTAGCGATACCCGGGCTTGGCGCTGAGGAAGCCGGTCTGTTGACCAGCATCGGGTCGGTCAAGAGCCTGTCTCCGCAGCAGGCCGCGGAGAAACGCCCCGTCCGATTGCGTGCGGTTGTGACCCAGGTCAATTCGGCAGTGGGGGACTTCTTCTCGCAGGACGATACAGGCGCCGTGTACCTGGCGCCCTCGGAGCTTGCGAAATTGGTCACTCCCGGCGACCGCGTCGAGATCGAGGGGGTCACGGATTCAGGTACGTTTGCCCCCATCGTCATTCCGAAGGCAGTCCGATTGGTGGAGCACGGGGAATTGCCGGCACCCGACCGGATTGTGCTCGCCGAGAAACTCATCGACGCGGGGTACGATGCTCGAAGGGTCGAAATCGAGGGCATCGTCTCGTCCACCGCTTTGATACAAAGCGAAGGCATGTTGAACGTGATACTGCCAGACGGACTCGTCGTCGTGAAACTGACCGATCATTCGGAAGCGCAGATTCCCGCGAATCTGCGAGGCGCCCGCATCCGCTTCACGGGGATATCGACCCCGTTGCACAATCAGAAAAGGCAAGTCCTCGCTCCGCGTCTCCTTGTGCCCCCGCTGCGTGAACTCCGGGAGTTGCCGACTGGCCGAGTGGACCTCGATGCACTTGAGGTGACGCCAATACGGCAACTGCCTCAATTCGACTCGATTCCCGAAGGTCGGCCCTTCTGGATTCAGGGGACCGTCACGGCGGCACTCACGGACCGGATCTTCTATCTGCAGGACGAATCCGGGGGCATACGGGTCCGCTGCCTGACATCCCTGCCGTTCGGGCCGGGCACACGATTGGATTTGCTGGGCTTTCCGCTCGCCGATTACAGTCATGGCGTCGTTTTCGGCGGCGGTGAATTGCAGGTTGCCGGAAATGGTGACCTTCCTCCGCCGCTTTCCCTGACGCCGGAAATGCTCGCCAAGGGAACGTATCACCAGCGGCGAGTCGGGTTTGAAGCACAGGTTCTGCGAATTGTGCCGGATGACGTCACGGGGGTCACGGACATTGTCCTCTCCTGCGGATCGGAAGTCGTGATCGCTCGCGTGCCGGAAAAGCACTCGAACTTGCAGAACCTCGTCATCGGTTGCCGCGTGCGCATCTGCGGCGTGTTCGCGCAGAACCTGCAACCGGACGAGTACGAGTTGACCAACATCGTTTACACGGCGACCCCGGGTGACGTGCTGATCACTGCGGGGCCGCCTCTCAACCCGACGCACATCTTTGCGGCTGCCTTGGCCGTTGCCGGCGGCGGAGCAGGATTGTTCCTGAGTTGGAGTCTCGCGCTACGGCGTCGAGTCCACGCGCGCACGGCCGAACTGCGCGGCCTCACCGATGCGGCCCAGCACGCGATCCTGATGATGGACCCGCGAGGCGCCATCCGGTACTGGAATCCTGCGGCTGAACGAATACTGGGGTATTCTGCCGAGGAAGCGATCGGCAAGAACCTGCATGAACTGCTGGCTCCCGATCGCTACCTTGCCGACCATCGGGCCGCATTCCCCGAGTTCGTCCGCAGCGGCACGGGCAGGGCCGTCGGCACGACGCTGGAATGGATCGCCCGACGGCGGGACGGCCGCGAGATTCCGGTGTCCGTATCGTTATCCGCTGTCTTGTTGTCAGGAGGGTGGCATGCCGTCGGAATACTCACGGACATCACCGAGAGCAAACGGGCCGAGGACCAGCTCCGTGACACGTTGCAGCGACTCCAGCTCGCCACCGCCGCCGGCAGTATCGGTACTTGGACCTGGACCTTCCAAGACATGCGGCTCGAGTGGGATGATCGTCTGTGCGAATGGTACGGACTGCCGGACTCCGACCGCCGGGCCGGCCTCTGCCACGAGTTCTGGCGCTCTCGCGTGCACCCCGATGATCGAGACGCCATCGATAGCCTGATGCTGGATTCCTGCCGCACAGGTGTCGCGTCCGAAGGCTCGTTCCGAGTCATTCTGCCCGGCGGCCAAATGCGCTACATACACTCCGCCTGGACCTTCGAGCGGGACGCCGACGGCAATCTCGTAAGGATGATCGGTGTCAACCGGGACGTCACTCCCCAGTACGAACTCGAAGAAGAACTTCGTTCCGCCAAACAAGCGGCGGACGCGGCGAGTGCCGCCAAGAGCGAGTTCCTGGCCAATATGAGCCACGAAATCCGCACGCCCATGAACGGGGTAATCGGCATGACCGGCCTGCTGCTGGATACCGGCCTGAACGCCGAGCAGCGTCGGTACGCCGAGACGATCCGCAGCAGCGGCGAGACTCTCCTGGCCCTGGTGAACGACATTCTGGATATCTCGAAGATCGAGGCCGGAAAGCTGAAACTCGAGACTGCGGAGTTCGACTTGCGTGACATGCTCGAGGACTTTGCCTCGCCGCTGGCGATGCGAGCCATCAGCAAGGGAATCCAGTTCCACTGCGTGGCTGAACCGGACGTGCCCACCCAGGTCTGCGGCGACCCGGGCCGCCTCCGCCAGATTCTGATCAACCTGGCCGGGAACGCGCTGAAATTCACCGAGCAAGGCCAGGTTTCGGTGCACGCCAGCCTGGTCTCGGAAACCGCCACCGACTCCGTGGTCCGGTTCGCCATCCGAGATACGGGAATCGGCATCTCGATCGAACAGCAGCAGAAGCTGTTCCAGAAGTTCAGCCAGACGCATACCTCGACGGCGCGTCACTTCGGCGGCACAGGCCTTGGGCTGGCCATCTCCAAACAACTGGCCGAATTGCTAGGCGGCGAGATCGGGGTGACCAGCGAACCGGGGGTCGGCTCCGAGTTCTGGTTCACGGTGCGATTGGGTAAGCCGACGTCGCTGCCCGCTTCCGGAGACATCAGTTCGCCCTCTCGCGCCGCCACAGCCGCCGTGCGCCGCCGTGGGGCGAGAATTCTGGTGGCCGAGGACAACGTCGTCAATCAGGAGGTGGCGCTCGGGATCCTGAGAAAGCTGGGCATGCGTGCCGACGCCGTCGCCGACGGAATCGAAGTGATCGACGCCTTGAAAACTCTGCCCTACGATCTGGTGCTGATGGACGTACAAATGCCGGAGATCGACGGGTTGGAAGCAACCCGCGTCATCCGAAATCCGCAATCGACCGTTCGCAACCACCGAATCCCCATCATCGCCATGACGGCCAATGCGATGCAGGGCGATCGCGAACGCTGTCTCGAAGCGGGAATGAACGACTACATCGCTAAGCCTGTGTCGCCACAGGCTCTGGTCGAAGCCTTGAACACTTGGCTGCCGCAAGAAAGCAAATGACCCGAAGGTCGTGGCAATTGGAGTCTGGAGTCTGGAGTCTGGAGTCGCGGAGCGACGGCATGAAGGTAGACGTGGGTTTCAACCCACGGCGGACTGCC
>CAIPEB010000499.1 GCA_903863885.1 uncultured Planctomycetaceae bacterium
AGCCGCTGGACCGAATCGTCATCCACGCCGTCGCCCCGCAGCTCCTCGGCGTTGCGACTGTCCGACGGCGACAGCTTCTCCGTCGCCGCCGGATCGAACAGCGGATTGCCCAGCACGTCGGCCAGCGGCACGCGGTACCGATTGGCCGCAAAGTCCACCTGGTCCCAAGACTTGGCCGCCGTGTCGTAGGCGAAATCCTCCAGCAGCACCGGCTCGACATACGGCTGATCCGCGTCCTGCAGGTAGCTCTCCGACTCCGCCGTCCCCTCGGCCACCAGCCCGATCTTCACGATGCCCACGGACAGCAGGGCCTGCTGCAGCACCTTGTCGAACGTCGCGTCCAGCTTGATCTCCCGGATCACGTCGTCGCCGGCCAGCCCCAATTCCCAAGCCGCCCGCCGTTCCGACGGACTGCGGGACGTGACCAGCACCCGCATCTGCCCGCTGAACAGCCGCCGCTTGTAGATCCGCAGAGCCAGGTTGTAGACGTTGAACGGCGAGTCCACCGCGTCCCGGTTGTCGCCGTACCCGTCGCCCGCGTACTGGACCAGCCGCTCCCGGTACTGCTGCCGAAACGGCTCCAGCTCATTCTGCGAGTGCCGAATCGCCTCCCGCAGCTTCTGCAGATCCCCAGGACTTGAAGGGTCCATAGTTCAACCGTCCCCAACCGCCGGCCAGCCCACTGACACCTGACACCTGACACCTGACACCTAGCTTTTCTTCCCCCCCGGCATCTTGCTCCCCGCCACGCCCGGGCTCTTCGCCGAATCATGCCCGTAGTGCGGAGGCGGCTCGCTGCCCGCTTCGGCAAACGAACCCTGCTCCTTTTCCACGTCTCGGACCTTCTCCAGAACCTTGCCTTCCGCCTCGTTTTTCGCCATCGAATCGTCCTCCCGCCTCGCAAATGCATTACCCCGATCTTCCATGCGCCGTCAAATCGCCGGCAATTCCTGCATTCTGGAGAAGAACGGCAAATCGTGTCAACGAAGATGGTCCTCGACCGCGGGCTCCGCCCGCGACGGGGGAACCCGCATCAGGCCATCCTTCCGATGAGTGCGTCAAGCTCCCAATCCCCTTCTTGGGAACAATCTCGACTCCCCTATTGACAAGCGATATCTCTCGCCGTCCAATTCTGGATAAGCGGGGTCACTTAAGCCGTTTGGTTTCGGCGACGCACCGAGGCAAAGCAACCGGTGATAACGCGTTATCTGCAGGCGGAGATAATCCCGCAAATAACAGGGTTATTCCGGTGTTTGCCGGCCATAATTATTATCGTTATTTGGAAAATGGCTTGGTTCACGCAATACCTGAACGTTGACACCGGGGAGGATCTCTCCGCCTATCGGTACACAACGATCCGATACGGCGACGAGAGCGGCAACGAATTTCAGACTCCGCAAGGACCGGCGTGGTGCCGGAACTGCAATTCAATCGTCAACGCCGAAGCGTATGCGACGGAACTTGTGCAGCAACGAGAGCGAATCCAGATCGCACTGACCGATCCCGAATCAAAGTGGGCATGGATCTTCAGGGATGCTGAGAACGCCGATGCGGCACTCAAGGAACTTGATGCATTGGCATCGTTTCTGGATGGCCGAAAAGCCGGACCACGCTGCCTTGAGTGTTTCTCCGAAGACATCGTGGAACTTGCTGACGAAGAGGAAGGTGAATTCGAATGCCCAGACGGGCATCGTTATCAACGAAATGGGTTTGGCCACGCCTCGATGCGAGTCGAAATCGAATTGAGACTATCTCGCGAAGGGCTGCCAACCAAATAACCATCGGTTGCAGCCGAGTCGAGTACGACCGGCTGAACCGTACCGTTCGGCCACCGGGGGGCTTCGGAGGTGACAATGCGATTTCCGGTCAACGCCACCCGGCAGAATCGGTGCCCGGTCTGCAAGGCTGCTGGGCCGGGGACAAACCAGGCGACAACACCGCGGCCGGAGACCGCCAGTCTGTCCTTCGCCGTCTGGCATCGGGCCGCCAATGGGCGGTCGGGTCCGGTGGTGCTGGGTGGCGACCTGTTCCTCGGCTGGGACGCCGGGGCGTCCAAGCACCCGCAAAGCCGTACCTCTCTCGGAGCGGCGGTCCGCGTCGCCCAACTCCAGGCTCCGAGGCCCGACGACGGCTTCATGCTGTTGCAGTTCTGCTCCATTGCCTGCTTGCGGCAGTTCCTGATGGCGGCGGTGGACGAGCTGGAGCGGCGTGCCGAGGAGGTTGGGCCGCAGGTGCAGGCCGCCCGGGAGCGGGCAAAGGCCGAACCAAGCGATGAACCCAAGCGGAAACGGCGGTTGGGTTCTTGACTGATGGAGGCGTTCCCGGCGCCGTTTCCGCTGGGTTATCGCAAACGTTATGCCAGGAGATCCGCTGACAAATTGCGGGGCACGAGCATGCTGGCCCACGAGAAAGTTGCCAACGCGGAATCCGAGCTGTTCCGCTACTTGATTCGGAATTACGCCCATCTCCTCAATGAGAGCGATCAACGCGCCATCCATGCGCTTCGCATGTTTGAGAGGCCGGATATGAATGGAATGTGGTCGCGGGTAAAGGATGCCAAAGCGTACGGTGATCCCCGTATCCATGAGGCTGTCGAGTTTCCAGCTCGGTTTCTTCATCGCGTGTGCAACGCGTTGCTGAAGGAGCACGGTGACGTAATCGTGATTGCGCGCTGCCAGCAATGTAACGCGCTCTTGCGTTCACCTCGGGCAGGCCGGTGCATGGCTTGCGGACGCGAACAGCGAGCACTTTAGCTTTCTTGTATGCAAGGGAGGTTTCCTTGTGCCGTAGGGCATAACAAACGGGTGCACGCGAGGCGGCGTTCGCGTCCGGGATGATGGTAGGGTCACTCGCGCCGCCCGCGTGACCCGTGTCGTTCAGCATGACATGGCG
>CAIPEB010000500.1 GCA_903863885.1 uncultured Planctomycetaceae bacterium
AAACGTATCGGCACCGACCGCCACGATCGTCAGCGTAACTTGATCTCCTCCGGTATTGCGTTGATTCCCCGGGTTGGAGATGAGCGGATAGGTGGCATTCTCGTAAGCCCCCAGATCTGCTGCCGATCCTGAGGTAGTCCGGGCCATTGATCCATGCGGGGCGAGATACTGCCGGTCGAGCGGATAAGCGAGGGTTGACCCGGCGAGGCGCCGGCCCTGGTCGATCGCCGCTGAACCGGGAGTCAGATGGTAGTCGCCGCCGAACAGATCCGCAAATCCCGGATCGTAGCCGGCCCCAACCAGCAGGTTTTCCAGACCCGCGACGTGCCCGGCGAATCCGCTGCTGTAGCCGTCCAGCATGTAGCCGGGCGGCACCCAGTTGCGGCCAAAATATGCGTTGGCCTTGCGAACATAATAGTCCGTCCCCAACAAGCCGAAATCGGAGGTTCCCGCACCCGGAGTCGGGGGCACTGCGGCAAATATGTTGTTTCTGGCGTCGAGCGTCTCTTCCGTCGAGGGCATGTTGACCGCATTGACTCGCCATGCCGACGTCTTGTCGGAACGGACCACGATGGTGTTTCCGTACAGGTACAGGATGCCCTTACGGTCGAAGGTGCTGTGGACCTCGCCCCCGTACTCGATCGGACCGCTGACGCTGGCGGGACCGTCCACCAGTGTGTTTCCGTAGACGATTGCCGTGTGGTATCGGGGCAGGGTCACCGCCAGCGAATCCTGATTCTCCGCGCCGACCAACTGCAGCTCGTGAGAACCGCCCTCGATGTAATTGCCCCGGACGATGACCCCCACCGAGCGGTCTTTCAGTCCATTTCCCCCCGCACCGCTCCGCATCGGGCCGTATTGGTTGAACTCGTAAACGGTATCGATGGCTTCGAGGTACGTGTTGTGCTGCTTGTCAACGCCGATATTGCCGTTGTTGAAAATGTGATTCGAGGAAATCGTTATGTCCGTCATCAGCCGATCGAATCCCGACTGCCCGGCGCCGAAAATACCTTCGCCATTGTCGGTGATCACGCAGTTGCGAATCGTGACGTGATCTGCGCGGTAGAGGTAAACGCCCGCTCCCACCCTCCCGTAGGAAAGCTGGGCCCCGTTGTAGTCCGTGAAGGTATTCGGGGTATTGCCGGAATAGCATCGCTGAATCTGCAGGTTCTGAATCGTCACGTATCCCGCTTTGTATCCGTCCGCGTAGCCCGGTCTCGTGCCGACGATGATTGCGCCGCCGCCGTGCAGGTCGACGTAACTGCTCTTGAACTGCGGCGCGAGCACCGCCTCAAGACCGTCAATGACGGGCAAGGCGCCGGTGACCGGATCCGGAACACCGTTGACGGTGATCCAGTTCTCCGCCGTGCCCCGAGTGGAGATCATGAACAGTTCGTGATAACCCTCCGGCTTGTAATGGATATTGACCGTGTCGCCCGGTCCGAGTTGGGACCAGTCGAGATCCGCGATTTTCTTCAGCGAAAATGCGGGACCGATGTCGTAGACCTTCGGCGAGCCCGTGCCCGCGCTGGCCGTGATCGCAGCGGTCGCGTCGCCGAAAAGCGATTGCATCACGTCGCCGGACGGAACAGCGTAGCCTGAACTGGCTACCGCGTTCACGGCACTCACGCGATACACGTACGCCGACTCGGGCGTGAGCCCGACATCCGTGAACGATGTGGCCCCGGCCGCCGTCGTCGCCACGGTCGTCCAGGTCATCGCATGCCAGTTATCGAAGACGGCTCGATCGATTCTGAAGGCGGGATTGGAAGGATCGTTGTTCGTCCACGCAAGCGTGATGCTCGTGGCACCTGCAGCGTTGGCCTGCAGGCCGGAAGGCTCGATCGGCGCTCCGGCCAGACGGTTCGGCATGGTCACCTGCGCGGGGGCAGAGTAGTCGGAAGTGTTAAAATTCCAGGACGCTCCGCGGACGCGGTAATAATACGACGCACCGGGCGTCCTCCCGACATCCGTCCACGTCGCCGAAGTCCCCAGACTCTTGATGACCTGATAAGACACACCGTCCGACGATCGTTCGAGAAGGTAAAACCGTCGCGCATCGGCGGTGTTCGGATCGGTGAAAGAAATCGTCACCGAATTGGCCGAATCCGCAATCGCTTGCAGGCCGGTGACCGTGGTCAACGCCCCGGTTGGAATAACCGCCGTGACCGCCGATTGCTCGCTGCTGAAGCCCGAACTTCCTCCTCCGTTCACAGCCTTGATGCGGTACGTATAGGAGGTCGCTGCCCAGCAACTCGTATCGGTGAACGTGTTCTCTGCGGGCGGCAACGTTGCCAGCGTCTGAAAGACGCCCGTGCTGCCGGACTTGCGCTCGATCACGATTGCGGTTTCCGTCTCGTCGCCCAGGCTCCACGTTAGATTGATCTCCGAGGCGGACACCACGGTCGCGGCCAAACTGTGAGGCGCAGCGGGGGCATCAATCAACTCGCCCTCTGCCAAAGACCCATGAATGACCGAGCCCCCGTCCCCCGTAAGCAAGGTCCCGGAAACCGTCTGCAAGCCGCCCAAAGCGACCAAACCGGCACTCGGATCGGCCGTCGGGATTTGGCCATCCACAAGGGACTCGCCCGCACCGCCCAACTCCGTGCCGCTGAGCATCTGCCGCGGCTCAATCTGTTCCATGGTCAATTGTCGATGAATCCGACCGATAGCAGACCGTCTTCGCATGCGGAAATACATGAAATGGCTCCGTACTGTTGATCTTCTGGTCAATCGTTAACCGCAAGACGCATCAGCCCGAATCCCCCGAACCAGGAAGACGTGGGACGGTCCAGAACATTCCCAGGCATCAGCAAACAAGGAAAAACAAGCGCACCAACACACGAGACGACATCCCCCCGAATATCGCCCTTAAACTCGTTTTCGCTGCCGAGAAAAGAATAGATGACCCGGCAATCCAACACCCCAAACCACTTCCCCGAGATATTAACAAATCCGGCCAAGGCTTCAAACCAATTCCGCGAATTCAGGTCGGGGGGCCCGTGCTGCAAACCTGCTGCGACCCCGACACCTGTTACATAGACCGTTAAGCGGCAAAGTCGACATGTAGCGAATAAGCCCGAACGGATGCCAGATGCCAGATGCCAGATGCCAGATGCCAGATGCCAGATGCCAGATGCCAGATGCCGGATGCCGGATGCCAGATAACGGCGCAGGCTCCTCCGTGTTCCCTGTGCCTCAATGAGAGAAATCTCTTCCGAGTTTACGTCCGAAGTTCTCGGACTCTCACGCAGACACGGAGATCACCGGGAGAAGCGTCACCGCGCAGGGAGAAAACGCGATGCCGGATACCGGATGCCGGTAGCGGAACTGGTAGTCGAATGGATGGCCTCCAGACTCCGGCCTCCAGACTCCGGCCTCCAGACTCCGGCCTCCAGACTCCGGACTCCAGCCTCTCTCCCTTCAAAGCCCCAATGCAGCAACGGCGCGCTCGAACTCTTCGGGCCGCACGTAGATGACATAGCCGAAACTGCCGCTTCCGTCGGCCGCGCCGCTCGAAGCGTACACGCTCACCCCGGCTTCGGCCAATTGCCGATGAACGTGGGCCAGCGCCCCCAATTTGTCGTCCCCCTGCACCATCAGTGCGGGATGTGGTCCATCCATGGCAAATCCCACGTCCTTGGCCTCACGGACCAGTTTGTCCGAATCGTCGGGGAAAAGGGTCAACTGCGTGTGAAGTGGCCCGATCGGAACGGCGGTAAAAGCCACCAGATTGACGCCGGCCTCAGCCAGTAGTGACAGAAGTTCGTACCCTTCTCCGACCTGATCTCTCACTGTCGTGTAAAAATACTCGACGCGACGCACTTTGAATTCCATAGCTGCACTCCTTCTGTGACCAGTTCCAAGAGAAACATCGCGAGGACTCCGCGGACGGAACTGAGAGAATTGTCGAATCAGTGCAATGTCGAATTCGTGCATGGCGATCTTGTGCCGCCGTACTCTATCCTAACCGAGACGCGGCCCCCGAAGATACGGGCTCGGGAGCTTTGCCGTGGCGGAGGCGGAGCGAAAACGCCCGTGGTCCAGCCGCGGACATAGTGTCTTTGGGGTCCGACTTCCGATAAACTGGCGACAGCGGCGGTCTCGAACCCGTCAAATTCGATGCCAGTGCATTCGCGTGAGACGCCCGGCCCATCGGACACGGAGAACCACTCCATGGCGGATAAGCAGCCAGAGAAAACCGTCAATGCAGCCAACAGCCCCGGCGGCGATGACCTCAGCGAATTCCTGCTCAACCGGCTTGCGGTGCAATCGCAGGAACTGGAAGTGGACAAGATGTTCCGCGCGACGGTCAAGATCGAGGGGAGCGACCTCCACATGCGGGTCGGCAGTCCTCCGATGGTTCGCACCCGCGGAGAACTGCGGTCCTTGAACCGGGGGCCCATCGACTCGGAGGAAATGGTGCGGCTGATCGTGCCGATGATGGACGATCGCAATCGGAGGATATTCCGTGAAACCGGCGGCGCAGACTTCTCCTATGGCTGCACTGTGGACGGTGTCGCATGGCGGTTTCGCGTCAACGTGCTGACGCAGATGGGGAACATCGGGCTGGTGGCCCGTCGCATCAGCAACTGGATTCCCGATTTCGCCGGACTTCACCTGCCTCCGTCGGTCGAACAACTGTGCCACTACGATCAGGGACTGGTACTGCTGGCCGGTGTCACGGGATCGGGCAAGACGACGACGATCGCGTCAATGCTGAACTTCATCAATCACAAGTACCGCAAGCACATCCTGACGCTGGAAGACCCGATCGAGTTCATCTACACGCCCGACAAGTGCCTGATCAATCAGCGGGAAATCGGCCTGGATGTGGTGGACTTCGCCGTCGGCATGAAGCACGCGGTGCGCGAGGATCCCGACGTGATGCTCGTCGGCGAAATGCGGGACGAGGAGACGTTCCTCACCGCGATACATGCCGCGGAGACCGGCCACCTCGTGTACGGGACAATCCATGCATCCAGCGCGGCAACAACCATCGGCCGCATTCTCGATCTGTTCCCGGAGAACATGCATGGCGCCATCCGCAGCGCGATTGCCTTCAACGCGCGGGGCATCGTGGCCCAGAAACTCCTGAAGTCGGTCAAGCCGGAAGTTGGCCGAGTGCCGGCGGTCGAGATCATGTTCTTCAACCCGATCGTCCAGAAGCTGATCCTCGAGGGCGAAGATCAGAAGCTGCCTGACGCCATTCGCATCGGTGCCGAAGAAGGCATGCAGGACTTCACCATGAGCCTCAAGCAGTTGGTGGACGACGAACTGATCGATCGCCCGACCGCATTCGCCGTCGCCCCGAACCAGCAGGCATTGAAGATGGCCCTCAAGGGAATCGAGGTCCGTGCCCCCGGCATGCTGTGATCCGCCAGACAGGGCATGCGAACAGCGAGAGTCCACAGTCGAAAGTCGTCAGACTCACGCAGCCGCTCGTCGAAACCGCAGCGCATCGCGCGCCCCAATCGCCAGTCTGGGATTGTTCCCCATAAATACCGCGGAGGCGGATGATCGATCAAGAAAACCCTGAGATCGACTGCCGGACTTCGTGTACACTCATGGCTGGTTTCCAGCCGGAAAACTCTGTGTTCTGAACAGCCTTGATGCGCTCTTTGTGCAACGCTGGCGTCTACGGTGGTTCTCTGGGCGAA
This sequence comes from uncultured Planctomycetaceae bacterium, assembly GCA_903863885.1. GTDB lineage: Bacteria > Planctomycetota > Planctomycetia > Pirellulales > Pirellulaceae > CAIPEB01. Next base: position 5,661 of record CAIPEB010000500.1, read on the forward strand.
CTGACAGGTTTCTTGTTCTGCTTTTCCAGGTTCGTGGTGGTGGTGTATGACGCAGGTCACGACCGTTTCGCCGTCGCCGCGTGACGGTGGCGAATTGAAGATCCTGTCGCGCCTATACGGTCGTAATCAAGCTGTCGCCGCCCTGGGTTCCGCTTTCAATCGTGCATGCCAGGGAAACGGCATTGTTTTCCTGGTGCCGGGGAATTCCGGTTCGGGCAAGACGAGCTTCGTGCGTGAGATTCGCGAGGAGGTGGAGAACCGGAACGGGCTTTTCCTCGAAGGCAAGTTCAACCAGTACCAGCAGAATATTCCGTACTCCGCGATCCGGAGCATCCTGAGCGAGTTTTGCCGTGAACTGGCGAGCGACGAGACTTTTTCGCATGAATACTGGAGTCCCCGGCTGCGCAAGGCCGTCGGAGGTCTCGGTTCCCTGGTGACGGACCTGGCGCCCGAGCTTGAGCCCTGGCTCGGCAAGCAAACTCCCGTACCCGACATCAATCCGCTTGAGGCCCGGCACCGGTTCGCCGGTGTGCTCCGGCACTTCCTTGCGGTTCTCTGTCGCCCCGAACATCCGGTCGTCATGTTTCTCGACGACATGCATTGGGCGGATGCAGCGTCCGTGGAGCTGCTTTCGAAGCTTCATGTCGGCTCCGATTTGCGATTTCTGCTGGTGGTCGCCACGTATCGGGACGAAGAAGTCGACGCGTCCCATCCGCTCGCCCAGGCAATCGAGGAGCTTCAGCGCGAAGCGGTGCCGGTCGAAGCGATGACGGTGCGGAATCTCACGCAGCGGGATGTGCGCGATCTGCTGGAGGATTCGCTGAAGCCCCGAGTGAACTCGGTTGACAACCTCGCGGCTGTCCTGCATCGGCACACGGCCGGAAATCCGTTCTTCACACGGACGCTTCTCAGTTCCCTGCACGATCAGGGGCTGCTGAATTTCGACTCGGCGCACGGCACGTGGCATTGGGATGCCGGGCAGCTCTCGGGCGGAACTTTGCCCGAAAGCATCGTGAAGTTGTTTGCCGGGAAAATCAGTCACTTGGAGCCGGCAACGGCGGAACTTCTAACGCTGGCGGCCTGCCTCGGAAATCAGTTTGAGATGCGGATCCTGGCGATGATCAGCGACCGATCCGTCGAGTCATGCCGGCGGCTGTTGGCGCCGGCGATTGCGAAGCATCTGATCCTGCCGTTGGAATCGCCGACGGCACTCAACGAATACCGGTTCCTGCACGACCGCGTGCAACAGGCCGCGTACGACCTGATTCCCGCCGCGGAACTGCCTCGTCTCCGCCTGCGGGTCGGCAGACAGTTGCGGGCACAACTCAGCCCCGAGCAGTTGAACGACCGGTTGTTTCAGGTCATGGATCACTTGAACGCGGGGCTCGCGTACATCGACGACGCCCGCGAACAGGTCGAGGTGATGCGATTGAACTCGCAGGCGGCTCGAAGGGCCAGGGTCGCCACGGCTTATCACGCCGCATTGCAGTTCCATCGCGCTGCGTCCGTCTTCCTGCAGCAGCCCGGTTTCGCCGAGAAGCTCTGGTCCGATCACCACGACACGGCCTACCGGTTCTTCCTCGACCGCGCGGAGAGCGAATTTCTCGAAGGCGATCGGAATTTCGCCGAGGAGTGCATCCGAGAGGCTGTCGCTCGTGCCGACAGCGTCCTCGAAAAAGCCGAGGCGCTCAATACGCTGATCGTGCAATTCACGCTGCTCGCCCGATACCCCGAAGCCATCGCCGCGGGCCGCGAGGCGCTTGCGGAACTGGGAATCCTCCTGCCCGACTCCGATTACGAGGCCGCGCGAGATGCGGAACTGGCTCAGGTCCGCAACGAGTTACGCGGCCGCGAAGTGGCGGAGTTGGCCGAATTGCCGGAGATGACCGACCCGCAGATGCGCATGGCCGTGAAACTCCTGATCACGATGGGCCCTCCCTGCTACCGCTCGCACCAGCGGCTCTGGAGCGTCATCGTGCCCAAGGTCGTGAACCTGACGATACGGCATGGCAATCTGCCGCAGATCGGTTACAGCCACACGGCCTTCGGCGGCCTGGTCGGCTGGGTGGCGAACGATTATGTGATGACGAGGGAGTTCGGCATGCTGGCCACTCGGCTGATGACCAGCACGTTCGATTCGCCGTCGGACCGCAGTGTCTTCCACTTGATGATCGGGAGTTCGGTGCGGCATTGGTGCGAGCCGCTCCAGGCCAGCAGCAGGGACTACCAGCAGGCCTACGAGTTCGGGTTGGCGTCGGGCAATCTGCAATATGCCGCATACGCGTTCGGCCACAACATGTACTGCCGGTTGTATCAGGGAACTCCGCTCCCGGACCTGATCCAGGAAACGCGACATTCGCTGGCCTTCAGCCGCACGCGAGTCAACGCGTGGGCGACCGATCTGCTCGATGGAGGACTCAAGATCTTTCAGGGGCTGACGGACGAAACGCCGGGCCCCGATGAAGATGCCGCCTGGGAGAAAGAGTACCTTCAACGGGTCAGTTCCCACCACAACATCCAGGTCGAGTGCATCTACAAAGTGAACCGCGCGCTTGCGCTGCTCATTCTCGGAAGACACGAATCGGCAATGGCCTGGTCCGATCAAGCCGAACCTCTGATCTACACGGTGGGCACGCAGGGATTATTGCCGTGGGCTGAGCACGTTTTCGTCCGGGCATTGATCCTGGCACGGTTGATTTCGCGCGCCCAGCCCGGGAAACAGCCGGCGTATCGCGCGGAGTTGGACCGCCTTGCGGAACAACTGCAGCTTTGGGCAGGTGCATGCCCGGAGAATTTCGGCCACAAACGGACTTTTGTCGCGGCAGAGATCGCCATGCTGGAACGGCGTCGGGCGGACTCACTGCGGCTCTTCCGCGAGGCGGCGCGTCAGGCGGCCGCCGGCGGCTTCCTGCATTGGGAAGGCCTGGCCCACGAGCGCACGGCGGAAGTCCTGGAGAAGCAGAACCAGGGGCGTCTCGCGCAGGCCTACTGGCAGGAAGCTTTCCGTTGCTTTGAGCAGTGGGGCGCGACGACCAAATTGCGCTCGATTGAAGCAGCCTTCGGCGAACAGCTGCATTTTGATCAGCGATCCGCGCCGCAGGACTCCGTTCGCGAGCAGGCCGATGAAAGCGAGTTTCACCATGAATTGCGTGAGGAGCACCGGCGCCAGCTGCGCGTGAAGAGCAAACTCACGCGTCTGGCCCAGACGCCGGCCCAGACTCGCGGTCATGCCACAGAACTCTCCGAGGCCATGGACCGCTTGCGGAAAGAAGTCGCAGAACGCAAACGGATGGAACAGTCGCTGCGGGAGAGCGAAGAGCGATACCGTAATCTGATCATGAACTCCCCGGATGCGATCTTCGTGAACCAGCAGGATCGGCTCACGTTGGCCAACCACGCCTGCATCCGACTTTTCGGCGCAAAAGACGCGGACCAACTGCTCGGCAAGTCGCCGTATGAACTCTTCCACGCGGAATTTCATGACGCAATTCGAGAGCGAATTCGCCAACTGCGGGACCTCGGCAAGTCCGTGCCGCGACTCGAAGAGAGAATCGTGCGACTGGACGGCACGCTGGTCGACGTCGAAGTTTTGGCCGCCGCATTTCACTTTGGCGGCGAGAACGCCCTGCACGTGATCCTCCGCGACATCACCGATCGGAAGCGGGCCGAGGCCGAATTGCGCCGCCACCGCGAGAGCCTCGAGGAAATGGTCAGGGAACAAACGACAGCTCTGCGCGCAAGTGAATCCCGCTTTCGCGCATATGTCGACCAAGCCGCCGATGCGATGTTCGTGCATGACTTCTCCGCGCGAATCCTTGATGTCAACCAGCAGGCCTGTGTCAACCTCGGCTACAGCCGCGAAGAGCTGCTGCGGATGAGTCTGCTCGACATTGAAATCGGATTCGACCTGGAGTACGTCCAGTCGGTCTGGCGGCAAATGACCCCCGGCGAGACCCAGACGCTGAGGGGACAACACCGCCGCAAGGATGATTCCACGTTTCCGATCGAGGTCCGTATCGGCTGTTTCGACCTGGAAGGAGAACGCTTCTACCTCGGCCTGGCGCGGGACATCACCGAACGATCCTCCATGGAGGAACAGATCCGTCAATGGAACGTGGTTCTTGAGCGCACCGTCGCCGCACGCACCGCGGAACTCGCCGCCGCCAACGCGGCGAAAAGCGAATTTCTTGCGAACATGAGCCACGAAATCCGCACTCCCATGAACGGCGTAATCGGGATGACCGGCCTTTTGCTGGATACCCACCTGAGCGACGAACAGCGGCGTTACGCCGAGACGATCCGCAACAGCAGCGAATCCCTGCTGGTCCTGCTGAACGAAATCCTGGATATCTCGAAGATCGAGGCGGGCAAACTCGAACTGGAGTCCGTGGAATTCAATCTGCACAGCATGCTGGCCGACTTCGCCGCGCCGCTGGTTGCCCGAGCGAGCAGCAAGGGGCTGAACTTATCGTACTTCGTCGACACGGACGTGCCCGCTTCGATCTTCGGCGATGCGGGCCGCTTGCGCCAGATCCTGCTGAACCTGGCGGACAACGCCCTGAAATTCACTCAGCGCGGAGAGGTACGCCTGCAGGTCAGCGTGAGCGAGAAAAACAACTCCGACGTCCTGCTCCGCTTTGCCGTGCGCGATTCGGGCATCGGAATCTCGGTCGAGCAGCAATCGAAACTGTTCGAAAAATTCTCCCAGGCCGACGCATCCACCACGCGACGCTACGGCGGCAGCGGGCTTGGACTGGCGATCTGCAAACAACTCGCGGAGTTGATGGGGGGCACGATCGGGGTCAACAGCCAGGCGGACGTTGGCTCGGAGTTCTGGTTCACCGTGCGATTGGGTCTGCCGGCGCAGATCAACGACTCTGCGGCGGCCTCAACGACGCCGTCACAGCCGCGGCCGGCGATGGACATTAGCCTGATCCACAGCGGAGCGAGAATCCTGGTGGCCGAAGATAACGTGGTCAACCAGGAAGTCGCACTCGGCATCCTGAAGAAACTGGGGGTGCGCGCGGAGGCAGTGGCGGACGGCGCAGAAGCCATCGAGGTTCTCAAGACGCTGCCGTACGACCTGGTGCTGATGGACGTTCACATGCCGGAGATGGACGGCCTGGAAGCGACCCGAATCATCCGAGACCCGCAATCACCGGTTCGCAATCACGAGATCCCCATCATCGCGCTGACGGCTTCCGCCCTGAGAAGCGATCGCGACACCTGCCTGGCGGCAGGCATGAATGACCACATCACGAAACCGGTCTCTCTGGAAGCACTGGCGGCGATTCTGAATTTCTGGCTGTCCCGACAATCACGAGGAGTTATGCACGATACCTCCGCAGACAGTTCCGCAGGCGGCGCCGCGGGTAAGAGGCCAGAACTCGACTTGAACGTCTTCGATCGAGCCGGCCTCGTCGCCCGATTGATGGACGATGAAACGCTCGCCGATCGCATCCTGTCCCGCTTCCTCGAAGCAACTCCCAAGCAGATCGAGAGTCTGCGGCAGAAACTGGACGACGGTGACGCCGCGGCAGCCAAGGGGCTTGCGCACAGCATCAAAGGCGCGGCCGCCAACATCGGCGGTGAAAAACTGCGCCGCGTCGCCTACAGAATCGAAGAAGCGGCGCGCGCCGGTGATCTGCAGAATGCAATCCGCCAAGCCAGCGAATTGCAGGCTCAGTTCGAACTGCTGAAGAAGGCCGCACTCCCGGCTGATTAAGATCTCCCGAGCCGACAGCGGCCGGATACTTTGGCGGTTCATTCTCCGGCGAAACGAAAGAGGCCACGGATGCGCACGGATAAAGCACGCATCTGATCGCTCTCCAGATTCCGTCAAGTCGCCTGAAAACGGGCCAACGATTCAAACGCGCCGCTGTTGTTGAGCCCTTCGTAACTCCGCACATAGGCATGGTACAGTTCGTCGTACCGCTGGTGGCGATCCGGATCAGGCTCAATGCGATCGGCCACATGCACCATCGTTTTGACACCCTCTTGCGGAGTGGAGAACACGCCCGCGCCAACCCCGCCGAGAATCGCCGCCCCCAAGACCGCGGACTCGCCGACCTCCAGCGTTTCGACGGGCCGGCCATAGACATCTGCCTGTATCTGGTTCCAAAGCCTGGAACGAGTCGCACCTCCGCCAATGCGCAACGAGCGGACCGACAGGCCGGCCGCGGTCCACTGCTCGAGCATGTCCCGGATTTCCAGCACGACTCCCTCCATCACCGCGCGGGTCATCTCCGCGCGGCCGTGGGCAAACGAGAGCCCGATAAAGGCGGCGCGAGCCTGCGGGTTCCAGCGTGGCGTGGCGGCGGTTGCCAGGTATGGCAGGTACAGCAGGCCCCGGCTTCCCGGAGGAGCGGTCGCAGCCAGTTCGTCCAACTGCACGTAGGCATCCCGCCCGCCCGCCGCCTCGGTCTGTTTTTCACTCGTGGCGACCACGTCGCGGTACCAGCGAAGCGAAGCGGCCGCCGCATTCGACAACCCCTCCACCTCCCACATGCCGGGTACCGCGTGATGAGTAATCATCATGCCGCCGAAACCGGCCTGCGGACGCTCGGTGGCCAGGATCGCCAGGCCGGCCGTTCCTAGCGTCACGGTCGCCAGTCCCGATTCGATCGCGCCCATTCCCAGCACGCTGCAATTCTGATCGCCCGCACCGAGACACAACGGCATGCCGACGGCAAACCCGGTCTTCCCGGCCACGGCAGCGCCGATCGTCCCGACTTGCGTACCGGGCGGCGCGGGCCGACCGAACATCCCGGGGGTCAGCCCGAGTCGCTCCATCAGGGGCAGGTTCCAATCCGCGCGACGCACGTCCCAGACGCCGTAGAAGACCGAGCAGCAAAGGTCCGTGTAGAAGTCATCGGCGCCGAAGGCCCGCAGCACAACGTCCTGGTTCTGTACGATACGGACCGTTCGTGCCATGAGTTCCGGTTCGTGCTTTCGCATCCAGAGGATCTTGGTGACGATCCACGTGGTGCCAAGCGGCAGACCGTTCTGTTCGTAATACTGCTCGGCCGACACGAATTGGCGCAGGTCTTCAACTTCCTGCCCCGTGCGGGCGTCCTGCCACGAGAACATCGGGCGCACGGGACGGCCGTCCGCGTCCACGGGACACGCCACGGATCGCTGCGCGGCGATGCCGAGCGAGGCGATTCGCCCGGGATCGACGCCCGAACTCTCCACGGCGCGGCGGCAGGCCTGCATCGCCCGTTCGATCAGCAGGTCCGGTTGCTGCTCGACCCAGCCCGGCAACGGATAGCTGGCTCCGTAGTCGCAGTAGTGGCCGGCAACGGGGCGGCCCTGCATGTCGAAAATCACGCACCGGGCACCGGTTGTTCCCACATCCAGTCCGGCCAGGTAGTCCGCCATGTCTCAGGCCTCCGGCAGCAAGCCGACGCCGCGAAGCGTCTCCAGCGAATCGACAATTTCCGGTCCGGCGCGTGTCCCGATACGGTCCGCTCCGGCCAGCAGGAACACGAACGCGTTCTGCGGACGCGGGAACTTCACACCCGCGACCTTCAGCCGCACCGTGGTCCCCTGCACCGCCTCCCGCATCAACAGGAACTGCTCCAGGCTCGGTCCCTCGAACTGGCCGCTCGATGTTTTCACGAAATCGATACCCGCCTCGGCCACCTGCCGCGTCGCGGCGGTGATCTCTTCCGGGGTCAGAAAACACGTTTCGAGAATACACTTCGTCACCGCCTCGCCCGCCGCCGCTTTAAACAGCCGCAGTTCATCGGCAACCGTACGGTAGTCGCCGCTCTTCAAGGCGCCGATGTTCATCACCATGTCGACGGCCGTACAACCGCGGCGGACGGCGTCTTCGACTTCGAAAGCCTTGACATTCGCCGGCGCGCTGCCGAAGGGAAAGGCGATCCCCGTGCCGATCTCTATGTCCATGCCGGCCAACTCTTCGCGAATCACCGGCGCCCAGTGAGCGCTGCTCGAGTAGAACGCGGCAAACCCGTACCGCCGGGCCACGGCACACCCTTTGCGAATGTCCGACTCGGTGGTCTCCTTCGGCAATATCGAGTAGTCGATGACCTTGGCCAGCGCCGCCTTATCCAGCCCTCGGAAGTCGATCACGGATTGGTCTCCTCGTCATGGAACAACTCGACGATGTCGCGGGCATGAATACAACCGTCCGCCAACGTCAGCTTCCGGCCGCCGGGACGCACTTCCGCGCGTGGGCCGCCAGGTTCGCCGAGACAATTAACAACCACGTCGGCCATGCTCAGATCTTCGGAATCCGTGTAGGGATTTATCGTCGCCACAACGTGCATTCCCGCTGCCTTGGCCGCAACCGCGCCGATGTGCGAGTCCTCGAAGACCACGCACTGGTCCGCGCGCAATCCGGACTTTTCCAGGGCCAGCAGATAGATGGCCGGGTCCGGCTTCTTGCGCCGAACCACGTCGCCCGCCAACACAAACCGCATGGGAATTCCCGCGAGCAGACCGTGGGCGACCGCGTGCGCAGCCCGCTCGTTCGAGGTCGTGCAGATGCCAAGAACCATTCCCAGTTCATTCGCTTCTTCCATGATGCGGCGGATACCGGGACGAAGCGGCAGAGCACGGCTCTCGATCAGATCGATGAACATGTCCGTCTTGCGGAGGTGCAGCCTCTGGATCAGGTCCGGCACGTCCTCGGCCTTCACGTCGACGCCGAACCCCTTCGTCTGCAGGTAGTGCGTCATCCGCTCCTTGCCGCCGCCGATCTGCAGCAGATCGTGGTATTCCTCCACGCCCCACTCCACGTTGAACCCGAACTCGGCAAAGGTCCGGTTGAACGCCACGCGGTGGCCGTCCCGCTCCGTGTCGACGATCACACCGTCCTGGTCGAAGATAAATGCCCGGATCTGACTCATGACCTGTCACCAACCGTCAGAATGTTTTTTTCACGCAAAGTCCAGCGACCACCGGGAGCGGGTTCTCAGGCCGATGCGGCCGCACCGTTTTGGGAGGCGGCTGTGCCGCACCTGTCCCCTCCGGCAAGCTCGGCCTTTCCTTCGCATCCCAGCATATCGATCCAGTAATTGACCCGTTCCATCACGGCCCGCTTCGCTGCAATGTCGATCTTCCCCGGGTTGTATTCGTTCCGGTGAGTCGAGATGTACTCATAAGTCGCGTCGATCAGCGCGTACTTCAGGTCGGTCGAGACATTGAACTTGGCGCCGCCCAGCGCCACGAGCCGCCGGACCACTTCGGGCTTCAATCCCGTTCCCCCATGAACGATCAGAGGCGCGATGACCCGCTGGCCGTTGACGATCTTGTTGATCTTCTCGAACCGCTCGAAATCGATCTTGGGATTCTCGGTCAGGTAGACACCGTGCGCCGTTCCGATCGCAGGGGCAAACAAGTCCACGCCGCTGCGCTCCACAAACTCGAGCGATCGGGCCGGGTCGCACAACTCGGCCTCGGACTCGGCGACACGCACCTGGTCTTCCACGCCCGTAACCGTTCCCAATTCGCCCTCGACGGTGATATCCCCCAAGCCGTGACAGTAGTCAACTACCTCGCGAGTGAGCCGCACGTTCTCGTCGAAATCGAACTTCGACCCGTCGAACATGATGTTCGTATAGCCCGCGTCCGCGCATCGCTTGCAGAGCGCAAGATCATCGCAATGATCCAGATGCAGGCACGCAGGTACCGGCGACGATTCCGCCACCGCACGAAACGCGGCCGCGATGACTTCCGGCCTCAGAAACTTCGTGGGCGTCACCGAGGTCTGGATGATCACCGGCGCACGGCGGGCCACGGCCGCCTCGATTACCGCCTCCATCTGAATGATGTTGGTGATGTTGAACGCACCAACCGCAAAGCCGCGCGTCGCCGCAACGACCAACATCTCTTTCGCGGAATTAACCGACATGAACGGTTCCCTTCACCGGTTCCCGGACTAAATTCGGATCAAAATCGCATTGAAAATAGGCGGAGCCCGTAAGGAAAGCAAGCTCCTGCGATTGCCTGCGCGACCGCGGAGCGAGGAGGCCACGGATGGACAGGGGTTTTCACGGACAAATCACTCGGGACTCTGCGTTTGTTCTGTGGGACACACCGTCGGAGTCTTTTTTATTTCGCGCAAAGTCCAGCGACCGACGGGAGAGGATTATTGCCGCCTTCCGACAAGGACGGTCTTCTGATCGACCGCCAGCGAGAGGCTTCCGTCGGAACCGATTTCAAGAAGATCCGACGACTGGCCGCGAGTGACGACGATTCGAATACTGCCCTGCTCGTCGCTGCACTCGAGCCGGGAGATCAGCGGCGATTGGCCGTCGGCAACCGGTTCGAGCACCGCGGCGAATCGCGCCGATGCGCCGCGGCGAGTCGCCATCATCATCGGAGCGCGATCCACGACCGAACCTTCCGGCCCGTCGGCGGTCAGCATTCCTGTTCCCGCCGCTCCGTCCAGCAACACGTGAGTGGAAACCTCGCCGCCCGTGAACCTCACGTGCACGTCGTCGGAGGTTGTGCCGGTCCTGATGTTCTCCAGGAACTCGGAGCCGGCCAGAGATTTATCCGCTTCGGCGGTTGCTCCAGCCGCTTCGCATTCAACCGTTTTCCCCCGGTTGTGATAGACCCAGTCATATGTATGTTCGCCCGTCCCGGTCAGATCATCGAGCACGATCAGGTAATCCGGGGTCTGGCAGAGCGCCCGGCGATGCTGGACTTTCGGATACGCTTCCGTGCAAAGGACGACGACGGCCGCGTACTGATCATTGGCTGCGAAGCACTCCAGTCGCCCTGCCGCGGGCGACTGCGACTTCCGATCCACCAGGATCGTGTTATGACTGAGCGTCGCCTTGTACCAGCGGCTGTGGATCGGCAACCGGTAGGCCTGGCTGCGCGCACGCCCCGGGTCCACGCCCAGTTCAGTACCGCGGCCGAAAAACACGAAACTGAGTTTGTCGAAGTGACCGTGGAATCCGCCATACGGCCCGAACGTGATCGCGCTGACCAGCCCCGCCCCGCCCTTCGACCGGAGAATGGCGTGGCCCGCTGCGGGAAATACGGTGCTTTCGAGTTGCGGCGCCGCGGGAGGACGGCCGACTTCGCGGCCGAGCATGATCGCATTCCAGGTCGGGCGTGAACTGAGGTACGGAAGCATCGCCGAATCGTGATATGCATTCCACGCAAACTCGAGATGGCCGGCAGCGCCGCTGACCGTGCTGTGCGTATCGTCGCCGAACCGGGGAAGGGAACCGTCGGGCATCCCGTATTGCACCGGGATCAGGAACATCTTCTTCAGCGACGGTTGCCCGTAGAGATCGATGCCCAGTCGCCTCGCCGGTTCCGCGAGCATCACCATCGCGCCCAGCGTGTAGCTGTGGTATCCCCAGCTGTTCTCGTACCACATGCCGTCCGTAGTGACCGACTCGCCCATTTGAAAGAGGAAGCCGTTCTTCGGATCGGCGATTGCCTTGCGCACCCACCCGACATCGCCGAGCATCACGCCGCCGGCCAGCATGGCCGCATTGTGGTAGGACTGCCAGTTGCTTTTCCCGGCCTTGTTCTTGTCGATGTTTTCGATCATCGGGATGAGCAATCCGGACCGGATCGCTTCTTGATCGGCCGCGGAGAGAACCCCCGAGTCACAGATCAGGTCGTATGCCGGCGCAATCTGCCCGCCGAGAATGCTGGATTCATTGAGCGTCTGCTCGGCAAGGTGACCGCCCGTTCGACCCGGCTTGGCGCTTCGGTCGGCGGTGTGATAGGGGTATTCGCGATAACGCTGCGAATAACCCAGCAGCGCACGGGCCGCGAACTCCGCGTACTTGCGATCCTGCGTCACAGCCCAGGCCCATGCGGCCGATTCCATTCCGGACAGAATGCGACTGTGGGCACGCGCGAAAATAACATCGTCGTAGGGCTCGCCCGTATACACCGTGGCGCACTTCGGACAACGGTGGTGGGTGTCGTCCACCGTGCGCAGAGCCAACTGGCACTTCTCGCATTGATACCACTGGTTGTGCTGGCCGCCGCGCGGCGGAAACTCAAGCGGCCTGGCAAGTGCGCGATCCGCATCGCGTATCATCTCGTCGACAACCGCCTTTTCGTTCTTGCTCCCATTCTTCCAAGCCGAGCGAAGCCGCTGCAGTTCGTCGTCCGTGCACGCGATGATCGGGTGCTTCAGCGGAGACGGCAGTTTGATCTCGGACAATTTCCATTCGGACGCATCGACACGGCTTCTGATCGCAGACGAAAACGCGGCAACCACCGCGAGCGCCGCCGCGAGCCAGCGAAGTCCGCGGTATACACGCAAGCTGGTTCGAATGGTCATGTTAACAGCCCTCCTGAGGAGGCCACGGATGAACAAGGATGCCTGAGGCGCTTATCCTTGAAAATCCGCGCCCATCCGCGGCCTCCTCCTCTTGAAGTTACAATAATCCCGCCCATGTTCCGACGAGAAAGGTTGGCATGATGAAGAATATCCTGCTGGGCATTATCTGTGTTTTTTGCGCCCTTGGCCAATCCCGCGAGCTCGCTGCTGCCCCGATCCGGGAATTCGATGCGCGGATCCTGGCGGTCGATTCCGCCAAGTGCACCGTCACACTTCACCACAACGCGACGCAATACACCGTCACGCTTCGCACCGACGGCAGCACCGATTACCAGCGGATCCGGCAGGCGCCGTTTGCGGAATTCCCGGGCGATCGGTCCATGCGATTCTGGGGAGCCATCGATGCCGCAGGTACGTCCATCACGATCCAGGGCGTGCGACGGGGCCCGGGTGACGACAACCTCAGACCAGCCGTTGTTCCCGCACAGAATCACATTGCGGGGCGATTGCTCCGCACAGCGGACGGCCTTTTCATCGACGTGGGTGACCGTCGCGTGCGGGCCCGGGTCGATCCGCACAACTTCGAAGGCGCCTTCGAGGAACCCGGCGCCGCGGACGATCTCCAGCCGGAACGTGCCATCCATGTGCGTTACGAGGAAGAGCCCTCCGGCGGCCATGCGCTGGCGATCATCGTCTACACCACATTGCCGCCCGCGCAGCGTCCGCCTTCTCCTCCGTCCGGCGCCACTCCCGAGCAGGTCCAGGCAACCTTCAACGAGATCAAACAGAAACATGCGGCGATTGCGCCCGAACTGTCGCGCCTTATGCCGGTCGCGATGGAAGTCGCACCGGAGCTGGCGAAGGTCGGGGAGCCCGTGACGCTGAAAATGGAAGTTCTGGCGGATTCGCAACCCAACGCTGCAATCGAACTGGTGCCCGATCTGTACGTGGACGGACTCTCCAAACGACAGGGCCTCGCTCTGCCGTGGCAAACCGCGGGGGCACGCGACGGGCGAACCGTCTATCGCGCTGAATTGAAGCTGCCGGCTGCGCAAGCGGGGGCCTACCGCCTGAAATGGCGTTGCGATGCGGGTGGAGATATCGCCGAATTCACGCGGCACTTCGCCGTCATCGATGACTCCTACGCCGTGTGCATCATCCTCAGCACATCGCACCACGCAGCCGGCCCCGGCATCGACCTGCAGAAACACTCGATACCTTACGAGCAGTGGATCGGCGAACCGCTGGAAGTGAACCGACTTCTCAACGGCAACGCGGAAACGTGGGCCGCCTGGAGTCGCGAATACCGACAGTTCGGGACGAAAGTCAACCCGCATCTGTTCGGCCCCTATTGGGTGCGAGGAACGCCCGTGGATCCGCAGGCCAACCTGCAAGCCGAATCGCCCGATCTGCAAATGGCAATCCTGCGAGGCTATCGCGAGACGCTGCCGCGGCTGGGGTTCGGCTCCGTTGGCATCATCAGCGCCTATACGATGGACAATTCGTTCGTTCAGGCCGCGCGGGATGCAAACTTCAGAACCATCTCGTCGCTGTGCTCGGGCCAGAACTTCATGGACGGGCCGATGCGCATTAATCACTTCGGCATGCCTGACCGTCCCTACTTCATCGGCACTTCTGATTTTCGCCAGGCAGGGCCGGGCGGTCCCGCGGGCCTGGTCGGCATCCCGCAATGTCAGCGGAATACGTTTCTCTGCCGCGAATTCAATTGCACGTACTGCCTCGAACCGGCCTGGAACGACTATTACAACGAAGGAGGCGGACGCCGCGAAATCGACGACTTGTGGATGTCGCGCATGTACGATTTCTTCGACGCGATGCTGCAGAACCGCCTGTCCCAGTCGACGCCCTACTTCTTCAACGTCGGCCTCGAGTTCAACGGTGTGGCCCCCGGCATTACCGAAGCGAATCGCCTGCTGATCGAATACGCTGCGCGAAAGGCCCGTACCGAACGACTGGTCTTTTCCACCGGCGAGGCCGTATCCGACTACTACCGGCGTCATTTTCGGGAGACTCCGGAAACGACATGTTATCAGCAGGACTATTTCGGAGGCCTGACGAAACTGGACAAGTTCGCCGGCTACCCCGACACACTCGAGATCGAAGGCGCGGCGTTCAAGGCACTCATGCGGGCGCCCGACGTTCTGCCCGCTTATCAATACGACTACCAGCGGCCGTGGAATTACCCGGCTTGGGGAAATGAAGATCTGGTCCGCAACCGGTGGGGATACCTGTACCCCGGCCGGCACGATCCTTTCGCAGTCGTTCCGAAGATCATCGACACACGATTGTTCGAGGCAAGTCGCGAGGATTCCGAGCAGGACGGCGCGATGCTGATCACGCTGACGGTCCAGGCCCGAACCGATCAGAAGAAGCTCGTGCTGGCTTTGTGGGACCTGAACCGCGCCTGGCGCGCCGGCTCAGGCTGGTGGAATGTCCAAGGCCCCGGTGCACGCTTCGTTCCCGTTCGCGCGCCCTTCACCGAGAACCTGAACGGACTTCTTGTTTGCGATGTTGCTCAGGGCGAAAACCGATTTGTACTGAGAATCGATTCGCCTCCGCGCCGGCCCGTGACCTCGACGGTGCGCATCGGCGAGTCGATCGAAGGACGCGTGTTTCGGCGTGACGGACAGTGGATGGCCTATCTTTGGCCGACAAAGCCCTGGGAAGCGGAACTGGTGCTGAACCTGCCCGCAAACCGGACTGCCGACGCTTACGTTGCGCCGATTGGCGAACGCCAACCGCTGCAGGCCGGCCGGAACTGCCTGAAGGTACCGGCCGGAAAATGGATGCGGCTGACCGGTCTCTCCGGCGATGAGATCCTCGCTGCCACTCGGTAATAAGAGACCTCGGATCAAACACGGATGCGAGAGGTTGTTGTCCGTGAGAATCCGTGCCCGTCCGTGGCCTCTTCCTATTTCCCGTGCGGAACTCGCACCGCATGGATCACCAGCACCAGCGCGATGGCGAGGGCCACGCAGGCGATGCCGAACACAAGTCCCACCGCGCCGATAACGATGGGCCACCAATCCATGCCGGGGCTCGGCCAATGGTACTGGTTGGCAGCGACGTAGGGACGGACCTGAGGCCGATAAACAAACGGCGCGGAAGCCGAAGTCCCGTTATTCCAGGCCAAGCCCCCGCCGCTCAGTTCCGACGTTCGAGCAACCAGCTCGGCGAAATCCGCCCGGTCGCCCTGCCCGTCCCGCCCCCGCGCCTCTTCGGCGATCTGCAGGATGTCGTGATAATTCATGCCCTTCAGATAGGGTGAATTACGGAGCCGCATGCCGAACGCGGCCACCGCTGCAGCGAACCGGAAATCGGGCGAAGCGTTCTCAAACGACTTCCCTTCGTCCGCGAGCGCCAGACTGAGTTTGTCGCTGCGGTTTCCCTCGGGGTGCTTGTACCGCACCTTGACCGTCAGCATCTCCCGGGATTCGGGCTTCCACGGCTCTTTCTCAAAGCCGTCGAGATTCGCTTGGTACTTGAGCGGATCAATATTCGGCCGGGCCTCCGACGCGTCATCGGCCGGGACGACTTCATAGAGCGCGGTGACGCAATGGCCGGCTCCCATATCGCCGGCGTCTTTCCGATCGTCGTTGAAATCGCGATCGGCCAGTTGGCGGTCTTCGTAGCCGATCAATCGATATGCGGAAGCCCGCGCCGGATTGAACTCGACCTGGACCTTGACGTCCTTCGCAATGGCAACCAGCGTGCCGCTGATCTGACGGACCAGGACCTTGCGGGCTTCCGACCAATTGTCGATGAAGGCGTAGTTGCCGTTGGCCTGATTGGAAATCTGCTCGAGCAGCGCATCGTTGTGGTTGCCGATGCCGAACCCGAGGACGGTGAGGAACACGTTCTGCCTGGCATGCTGCGCCGCAAGCCTCACCAGATCTCCGGGACTGGTTACACCGACGTTGAAATCACCGTCCGTGCAGAGAAGAACCCGATTCACTCCCCCTTCGCGGAAATTCTCGATGGCGAGTCGATAAGCCAAAGAAATGCCATCTCCGCCGTTGGTCGAACCGCCCGCATGCAGCTGGTTCAGCGCACCGCGAATGGTCTGTTTTTCCGAAGCAGGAGTGGAGCGCAGCGCGATCCCCGCGGAACTCGCATAGTAAACGATCGCGACTCGATCGCGTTCGTCGAGCCGATCGATGATCATCTCCAAGCCCCGTTTGACCAGCGGCAGACGATTGGGCTCATCCATCGAACCGGACACATCGACCAGAAACACCAGGTTGCACGCAGGCCGGTCCGTGCCCAGATCCCGACCTCGGATTCCGATCCGCACCAGGCGATGCTCGGGACGCCACGGACAGCTCGTCGACTCGGCGTGGATCGCAATCGGCCGCCCGTCGGTCGGCGGCGCGTAGTTATATCGAAAATAGTTGACGAACTCGTCGATTCGCACGGCGTCCGCTGGCGGAAGCGAATTCTGCTGCATCACGTACTGGCGGACTTTCGAGTAAGAAGCCGTATCGACGTCGATCGAGAACGTCGAGAGCGGCTTATCGGTGGTCGCCTGAAAGTCGTTTTCCACCTGGTAGGCGAATCGATCACCCTGCTGCCCGGGCCCGCTTCCCGGCGCGGCGACCGGCGGCGGGGCCGCTGTGCCCGGCGATACGGAAAACGCCTCAGCCGGAGGCGCCGAGAAGGCCGGCGACTCCGCTGAATCGGCGGAACTCGCGGCCGGTGCCGATTGGGCCGTCTTGCCGCTGTGGTAACTCGGCCCCCACGATGCACCTCCCGGATCGCCTTCTCCACCGCAACCCAATGCCAGAACTGCCAGTCCGCAGGCACTGAACCATGCCAGATGAGCGCGCAGCATGTCCCCTGCTCCTTAACAACTTGCTTGAAAGAAGATCCCGACGGCCGTAAAGAATGATCCGGCGAGCCTGCGAGATATTCCCGTGAAGAGGCCACGGATTGAGACGGGTGGAGACAACGAGCATTACGCTTTGGTTTTATCCTTGTTGATGCGTGTTCATCGGTGGCCTCCCCTCCTACCTCCGGACTACCTTGAAATACGCGGCAAACCGTTGATGATGAACCATGTACAGCGGCGATAGCGTTACAACGGCCGGTTGATCGCCCACTTTCCCGGGGGCCTGGAACTGCCCGGGCTGCCCTGCCACGGCTTTGAGGCACGAATCGGGATTCTGAGGGTCTTCCGCCAACAGCACGGGGACCCGATCGTAAGCGGCGGTGGGCTGGCCATCCGCATTGCCATCGACCCGCAAGCCAAGCCACTTGTCGCCGGTGTCCGAGTTTGGCATCGCGTCCCGGCCAAGCGGAGCGGCCAGAAGTACCGGCCCATAGAAAAACGACCGTACCTCCGGATCATCCGACGCCGGAAACGACCAGACTTGCATCGGCAACATCAGTTCGAACGAGTCGCCGTCCTTCCAGGTGCGAGTCAATTCAAAGTAATCTCCCGCCGCCGTTTCGATACGTTGGGATTTGCCGTCAATCGACAGCCTGTTTTCGCCGACAGCCCAGCTCGGAATGCGAAGGCAGAACTTCGCGATGGCAGGCTGCTCTGCCTTGATCGTAAACCGGATCGTCTCATCAAACGGTGATTTCGCTTCCTGCCGAAACACGATGCGTTTTTCGCGCCAATCAAGCGACGACGGAATATAGAGGTTCACCCACAAGGTGCCGTCTTTCCGGAAGTAGATCCCTTCCCCGAATCGTGACGGGTTTTCCAAGCCGGAACCGTTGCAGCAGTACGTGCCGTCCGCCGGCAGATAACTGCGGAAGTCTCCGGGCCGCAGCGAAGTCAGATAACACACCTGCCCTGTTCGCGGCTCGATCGTCGCGAGGATGTGGTTGTACAGCGCACGCTCGTAATAGTCGGCGTACGCATGGCCCGGCGAGAGCTCGAAGAGGTTGCGGGTGAGCTTAAGCATGTTGTGCGTGTTGCAGTACTCAGCCGTTCCCGCAGCCAGTGAACTTCCGCCCGTGCCCCGCACTTCGACACCGCTGTCCCGCAGTTTCTCGTCAAAAGTATTGCCGCCGTTTGCGAACGTGTGGTGTCCAACCATCTGCATCCAGAAATTCCGCGCGGCCGCGGCAGCCCGCTCGTCTCCGCTGACCGCAGCGTACCGTGCCAGTGCAGACGCGATGGCGATGTGGGTGTTTCCGTGCAGACCGCTCAGGCAATCCTCACCGGCAACCAGCGGATCAATGAACCAGTTCCGCAGAAACAGCGAAGCCAGCTTGAGATGACGTTCCGAACCGGCATCGCCGCGAGCCTTCGCTTGAACCGACAGATCGACCAGTGCCTCGGCAATGCCGCCATGCTCGTTGCCCGGGTTCTCCTGATAATTGGTTTCCATCATCCTCGCCAGTTGGTCTTCGCTCAGTCGCGACATGCGCCAGGCGATGTAGTCCGACAGGCCAACGGCCATGTTGAGCGCCCGCTCGTTGCCGCAGAACTCGTGTGCGTCGAGCAGTCCTGCCAGAATCTTGTGCAGCGTGTAGTAGGGCACACTGCCGCCGTGGCCGACCGTCTCCAGTTGCTCCAGTTTGGCGACGGGAAACGCAGAAAGGTAACCGCGATGCGGCTCGCGCTTATCGAGAGCCTCGCTGCACTTCGCCAATCCCTCGATGAAGTGATCCACCCGGCCCTTGTACGACGCGTCGCCTGTCGCGGCGTAGATTCGTGCGGCGGCGCTCAAATAATGGCCGCCCATGTGTCCTTCGATGAAGCCCGAATCCCAACCGGGGTAGCGTTTCGCATCGAGCGGCAGCTTGGCGTTGTGAAAGAAAGGCGCCAAAAGCCGATCGGCATCGAGATTGTGCAGATACTCCGTGCGGTAAAGCTCCTGTCGCTCTCTGAAGGGGCTCGCCTCAATCAACCGGACGCGATCGGGCCCGATTCGCCGTGCGCAGCGTGAATCCGCAGGCTCTTCACCTGCGTCTACGTGCATCAGTGCCGCAAACACCACCGCAGCGATTAGCGTCGGATTCGGCGAGAGATTCTTCATATACGACTCGTGTTTTGACTGGATCGAAGAGGCCATGGATTGGCACGGATGAACACGGATGAAGACAACAGCGTATCACTCCCTCCGGACTCCGCACTCTTTTAATGTACATCCGTCACGTTGGACACGGGCTGACCGCAGTGGAAGGTACGATTGCAAATCGAGATCCTTCGGTTGTCGAATCGTGCTGGAGAAGTCACCGTGTTTCAACCCATTCGATTCTATGCCGCAATCGAACAGCCGCTCAGTTTCCGTCCCCCGCGCATCCACTGTCCCGCGTGCGGCAAGCCAGCGTTCGCAGCGGCTCGCGCGCCTCGCCCGTGCGAACATCTCGAGTTCGTGTATTCCGGCAAACTCGGCGTTTTCGAGTACCGGTCCGCGACATTCCTCCAACGCTGTGCGAAAGCAGCCCTGCAGGAGGTCACCCTCGATCAACTGGCCGACTATGTCCTCAGGATCGGCCGTTCAAACAGTCTGCTCGCCATCGAGGTAACCTACGGCGCCATCAATGGCAGACCCGCATGGCATACCGACGTCTACGGATTCGATTTCTGCGCCGAGGAATAGCGAAGCGGCCACGGATGAACACGAATTATCACGGATGAAGACAACGAGCAATACGCTCCGGGGTCATCCGTGACGATCCGTGCCAATCCGTGGCCTCCCCCTTTCTTGCTATGATGACGACCGGAGGAGTCGTGACATGATTCTGCGCGTCAAGCGTCTTCGACACAGTCGCATGGCGGCCAGCGTATTGGCCGTGATTGCAGCCTGGACTTATCTGATAAGTACGCATGCTGCGGAACCCGCCTCGACCATCACGGGCACCGACGGCAGCGTGATGCAGTTGGTCCCGGAAGGCGTGTTTACGATGGGCCAGTTGCAGGGTGCGCCCGAAGAATCGCCGCCGCACCAGATTGTTTTGCCTGCCTTCTATATCGACCGCACCGAAGTTACGGTGCGCCAGTACGCGCAATTCATCATCGCCACGGGCCATCCGGCACCGGTGGGATGGCGCGACAATCATCCTCCGGCGGGCATCGAGGAACAGCCGATCACGAACATCACGTGGTCGGACGCGATGCAGTACGCAGTGTGGTCCGGCAAGCGATTGCCGACGGAAGCCGAATGGGAGAAGGCAGCGCGGGGCGCAGACGGGCGCAATTATCCGTGGGGCGATGCGGACAACGCGGCGCTGCGAAACCGAGACACCGGCAAGATGATGGCTGTAGCTCACTACCCGGACGGCGCATCGCCCTGCGGATGCCTCGACATGAGCGGCAATGCGTGGGAGTGGACATCCGATTGGTTTGCCGCCTATCCGAATTCCCGCGCACGATCAGTGCATTTCGGCCGCGGCTACAAGGTGGTGCGAGGCGGCGGCGGCGAGTACCTGTATGCGACCGTGAACACGGGCACGTGCACTCAGCGCGCACGGCTTGTTCCTTACGGCAGCCACGACTTCATCGGCTTTCGATGCGTGAAAGATTTTCCGGGACAGTCGCCGCCCTACAACCCGGCGGATCTGCTGCGCGAAGCGGCTGAACTCTTGAAGGGATCGTTGGGCGAGCCTCGCGCGCTCGTGCACGAGCAACAGTTTGCCGAACTCAACCAGGTGGGACGCATTCCCTTGCAGGTCCAAGGCGCATCCGGCCTGCAAGAGCTTGTCGTATCGGGACTGCCCTTGCCAAAGGGTAGGATCCGCAACGCCGCGGACGTCGAACTGCTTGACGACAGTGACCAGGCCATCGCATGCGCCAACTCCGTGTTGTCATCATGGCCCGATGGATCCGCGAGGTGGGTTCTACTGCGGTTCATGGCAAAGGGCGGAGATAAATTGACCGCGAGACTTAGTGCTGCGGAACGCGCGGCAACGGCCAGTGAGACCTCGAACCGTGCGGCGATCCGTATAACCGAGCAGGGCCAGGATTTTCAGATCGATACGGGTGACATGTCGCTGCAGTTGAGCCGCGATGTATTGATCAAGGGACTGAAGCTCGGCGAGCGGACGATCTGCGCCGGAACGATCCTCGATCTTGATCTGTGCGAAGGGGAAACGACGCGTCGTCTTCAAGCCGGACCCGCAACGGACTTTCAAGTTGTGTCGCAGTCTCCGCTGCACGCCGAGATTCGCTGGCAAGGTCCGCTGACCGACTCGGAGGGCAAGCCTGGGCCATTCACTTATGATTTGCGATTGCGGGCCGCCGCCGGATCGCATCGACTGCGTGCATGGCTGACGGTGCTGCACGCTCGACCTCGCACGCAGCCTTGGGACGATCGGCAGCCGCAGTGTCAGGTCGCGAACTGGCGATGGGGGCTGCGTCTGCCGCAACCGGCGGGGGAACTGCTTTTCGGAACGGAGAGAACTCCCGTGCGGTGTGCGGCGGCGGAATCCGTCGGGCTTTATCAGAGCGATGACCTGCATTACGAAGTGAAACTGGGTCAGCAAACGCTCGCCCAGGGCACTCGCTCGGCAGGATGGATATCGGCCGGCCTGGGCGATGCGGTCATTACGCTCGGCGTGCGGCACTTCTGGCAGAACCACAGCAAGAGACTGTTCAGCGATGGGCCGGTCATCGGCGCCCAGTTGTGGGCGGGCAGCGATCCGTTTGTCTGGGAAGGCGGACTGGCGAAGACGCATGAGCTGGTGATTGATGTTGCGGCGGCATGCCCGGCGGACTTCGAGACGACACCGCTCTATGCGGTACCTCCACCGCAGTGGATGTGCGGCACTCAGGCGGCCGGCGCGCTGCTGCCTCGCAACGAGCAGGCACTGCGTCAGCTCGCCTATTGGGAGTGTTGGCGCGAGACGGCGATCCGCAACTGGGTCAACGCGATGCCCACGGGCATGCGGGATTTCGGCGATGCGTATCTCGGCGGGCCATACAAGGGGCGCCACGCGTATGCCAATCTCGAGTACGACGTGGCGATGGATTTCCTGCACGAGTTTCTCCGCACGGGAGATGCCTGGTATCTCGAGGCGGCCGAACCGTTGGCTCGCCATCAAGCGGACATCGACACGGAGAACGTCACGGGCCTCGCGTGGAAGCACAGCCCGCTGCACACGACAACGGAAGCGGAGTTCGGGCATGTATTTCTACGCGGGCTGCTATTGCATCATCTGTTGACCGGAGACTCGCGCAGCCTGGAAATCGCGATGAAAGCCGGCGATCGCATTGCCGACTCGCTGCTGCACGGGCGCGGCGTCGGCAATGAACGACAGATCGGCTGGTCGTTGTACGCTTTGACCGCGCTGTACGACGTGACACGAAAGCCCGAGTATCTGCAGGGCGCACAGGCACTGTCGCAGCAGCTCGTGCGGGACCAGGCTCCCACCGGGCGTTTCAATATCCGCTGGGACAACCGCATCGCGTTCTTCAACGGCATTGCCATGAACGGTCTGCTCGGCGTGGATGAGATCGCGCCCGACGCGCAGCTGGAACAGGGAGTCTTGCGAGTTGCGGCGCGCACGCTGGGCATGTACCCCGACTACGCCTGCCGGACGCTCAACGCGTATTGCTGGGCGCTGGAGCGCACGCACGATGCGAGGTATCTCGACAACATGCATCGCTCGTGGATCAGTTCGCTGGAGTTCCTGATGAACCGCGACGCATTGACGAGCGAGACGCACGCGTGGCGGTATCCGAGCTTTGCCGTCGAGTACAACCTGTTCCCGCAGTTGCCCGCGGACGAGACATTCCTGCCGCAGGCCGACACATGGCGATCGCTGCGATTGAAGCAGCCTCACGCGGAGATCTATGTGCAGGCAGCGAACGGCCAGCCCGCGCCGCTGCTCGTAGTGCGTGAGGGATTGGCACGCGGCGCAGCGGAGTTATTCGACTCGCAGGGGCGGTCCGTCGAGCGTGTGGAGCAGGTTGACTCAGCCCAGTTGGTGCAGTCATCCGTGCTGCGGGTCCCCGGCGAGAGTCCGTGGTATCGGCTGTGTCTGGACAGCGAGGATGCGTATGCCTGGCAGATTCACAGCGATCACCGCACGAAGATTATCGTGGTGGATCGAGCCAACCAATTGCTGCCCGACATCCTGCCCCGAGCTTATGGGTCGGCCGAGAGCGGAGCGACGGAAATCTCGGTCCGTTTCGCCGCGCAAGGCGAGGGCTTCCACTCGGCAACCCTGTTCGACCCGCAGGGCGTTCCAGTTCAGCGGGTGCAGAAGTTCGTCGAGTTCGAGGATCCCGGCCGATATGAGCTGCAAATCGCCGTACCCATCACCGGCCCGCGCGACGGATGGTCGCTGGAAATCCACAATCTGCAGGTCGTAGCCATCACAGGTATGGCACCCTATTGGTCGGCTCTGCGCGAATCCAGCTTTCATCCCGGCAAGTCTTCAGTGAAATAGGAGGCCACGGATGTTCACGGACAACACAACTCAGGTTGCCATGGGTGGCTTGGTAACCGTTCACCCTCCCTTAATGGCACTAATCATGATCATTCATTCTCTCCGCCGCCGCACATTAGTACTTTCTTGCATCTCAGCCAGCTTTCTCGGCTGCGTCTGGACTGCGAGCCTTGCGTCCGAGCAACCGGACGTGCTGGTTCGGCAGGTCGCGGACGCAGTGATCCGCGACAATCCGGAACCGCCGGACTTCAACTGGGGCGAGGGAATACTGTTGGCCGGCATGATGCGGGCTCACTCGATGACCGGAGAGGCGAAGTATCTCGAATTCGTGCGCAGGTTCGCGGACCACTGGTCGCAGGCGGGCATCGAGCCGCTGCTGGAGAAGAAGGGATATTGCGGACACTGGGGACCGGGCTACCCGCTCTGGCAGCTTTACGAAGAGACTCATGACGCCCGCTATGCGGCGATGGTCCGGCAGATTATCCGATTCATGTCCGAGCGTGCGGAACGGACGACGGACGGCGGCTTGAGTCATTTCAACGGCAAGCCGCAGCTTTGGGTCGATACGCTGGCGATGTGTTGTCCGGTATTGTCGCCGGGAAGCCGCATCGACAAGAACGACACGTGGCAGACTGAGTCGGTTCGGCAATTGCGGTTATTCACCACGCATCTGCGCGATCCGAAGACCGGCCTGTACTATCACATGTGGGACCAGGCCAGCGGCAGTCGCACGCCATCCTTCTGGGCCCGCGGCAACGGCTGGGTCGTGCTCTCGCTGGTCGAGACGCTCCGATACGAACCCGCCTCGTCGCCATCGCGTGACGAGTTAAGCAGCCTGCTCCGGAAGCAACTCGAATCGATCGCCAAGCTGCAGGATCCAGCGACCGGTCTCTGGCACACCGTGCTGGACGCGCCGGACACCTATCTCGAGACCTCGGCCTCCGCGTTGTTTCTTTACGGGATGCAGGAAAGCCGAGCTTTGGGCCTCGACAGCAGCGTTCCGCTTGAAACGCTTCAGCGTGCCTGGCGCGGCCTCGCCCCTCAAGTGGACTCCAACGGCCGCGTCGTCGGCGTTTCCGGCGGCACCGGCCCCAGCGACCAGCGCGGCTACGCCTCCAAGATCCACGGCACCTACCCCTGGGGTACCGGGGCGTTCCTCATGGCTGCCGCGGTTTGGGGTGAGGGACAGCAAGAGGTGAAGGAATTGAAGTGAGGAGAACGAGTTAAGGCGACAACCTCGCTCGAACGAAATTCGCTGGTTCGCAGAGGGCAATCCGCTCCGCAGTGCCCTCGCTTCCACTGGCGACGGTCGATACTGACTCGCCAGCGCAACCGCCTTTCGTGCGAGCAAGCCAACTCCACTCGCAGCCCCGAGTCGCGACCTTGGGGTGGTGCACCGCCCAACATCGCCATCCCACCAAAACCCTCTATTCCATTTACTCACCCAAAGCTGCGAGGCAGGCGACCCAACGAGTAGCCATTTGGGTCTTGCCCTTATTTCGGGAAAAGTGCTTCTTTCTCACTTTACCGAGCACCCATCGGCTCAATCATGCACAACATGTAAAGAACGCAACGCAAATTTGAAGTGCCAGACGATGGGAATCGCTTACAAGGTCGTGTTCTTTTCGCTGATTGCAGTCATCACCCTGATTCTGCAAGCTCGTTTTCAGGTTGAAGTTGCGATCGGACTGTGCCTGCTGCTGCTCAGCTATTTGGCGCTGTTGAGCCACACTCCGTCGGCGTTGCGCGAAATCTGGCGAGTCGTAAACGACGGTTGATGGAATGGCCTGACATCCTATTGGGTACAACCCAAGGTTCGGTTGCCGGAGTATCTCGTCACTTTCGACAATGGCATCCCGCCTCCGATCCTCGGCTTCTGCATGGCATCGCCTCAGTTCCCAGCCATCCCAACACACCCCCATTCTGGTGTGCGCATGAATTAATGCGAAATCAGTTGACAGGGGGAGCGGCGGTAAATCTAATCGAGTTTGAGTGCAACCTCCCCCCGCATAGGTGTCAGAATTTCCCTGATGGCTTTGGTGTGGGGCGACGGTCTGTCGCGCAGGCGACTCCTGGGCACCAGGACCTCCGATAGGCGATTGGTGAATAATGAGACTTGCAAAGCACTTGCCGTGGCTCGTACTGATTCTGACTCTGATCGGCTTTTGCTCGCCTGACATGGTGCGGGGACAGTCCGGCGAGAATGA
>CAIPEB010000501.1 GCA_903863885.1 uncultured Planctomycetaceae bacterium
CCGATCTAGTCCGGCATCCAATCCGGACGCCGCCGAGCCATCCTGGCCGCAGCAGGTTCAGGCCTGCGAACTAAACTGCTTTTTTCCCAACTTGGCAATTGCAGCTTTCCCTTCCAATACTGATGCGTGACGTTACGGCGAGGTTACATCGTCCCGAAAAATCCCGTTGAATTCGTAATCATGCCGGGTTCATGATCCTCGGAATGTACGACCTCCGGTGCTAGCGTCATTCACAACTGTCTGGCACATTTGAGGTTCCACCGAACATCCCGAGACGGATCACTGACTTAACTCCTTTTGAATTGCACCACAATGAACCGCATTGCATTATCTTTAGCCGGCCTGGCGATTGCCTGGAGCTTGACGCAACTCAACTTGGCCTCTTCAGCCGAACGCGAACTGTTGCGAGATCCTCATTTCCAGCGGGGATTCATCCTGCTGGAAGCGGCGCCGGGCAAGCGAGCCGTGCAGCGGACACTTGAGGGGCCGGACAAGGCCGGCAAGCCCGCGTGGGACTTAGCGCAGTGGTCGAGCAAGCATCCGACATTGCCGGACTTGCCCGAGAAACTGCCGAATGGAGCGGTCCGGTACGCCAATCCGGGCAAGGTCGTGGCGATCGGCCTGCCGGGCACTGAGGACGGCGACCTGTCTCTGGCCGTCAATGCGAGCGCCGAATACGGCACTCATCCGCGCGAGGAGGGCGATCCCTGGGTACACCTGCTGACGCAGCAGGAGTTCGACAACCCGCCGTCGCTTGCGGAACTCCGCGAATGCCGACTGCGTATCGGAATGCGATTGAAGCATTCCCGCCTGGTGACGCCGGAAGGCTACTCGCCCGCGCGCCACGCTGCGCAGATGCAGATCTTCCTTACCATCAGCAATCGAAAGACGGGGTCTCCGGGGTACGGCCAATACCTTTGGTTCGGAGTGCCGCTTTACGACAACCGCGAACGATTGCCGTCGGGCTTCAAGGCACAGGACCGGGGCGACACCAAGATGTTCATTTACACGCTCGCCGCCACCGACGTCACCAGCGAGAGTGCACACGACGGCAAATGGGTGACCATCGACAAGGACCTGCTCCCGCTGCTGCGGGAAGCACTCCAAGTCGCCTGGTCGCGCGGATTCCTGAAGGACTCCACGGACTTCGCGGACTACCGCCTAGGCGGCGCCTTCGTCGGCTGGGAGGTTCCCGGAATCTTCGACGTCGACGCACAGGTCCGCGACTTCAGTCTTAAGGTGCTTGAGTAAGCTCAGGGATGCATCACCCTATCAATCCTACGAATCGTGGTGACACGCAAGGAAATCTCTCACGGCAGTCCGCCGTGGGTTGAAACCCACGTCTACCTTCATGCCGTCGCTACGCGACTCCAGCATTTGATACGGTGTGTCAAGCTCGCAAAGCGAGCGCGGGCACACCAGAAGGCGGCTCCAGCCCGAGGTAGCTGGTAGCGGACAATCCCGCCGTGGGTTGAAACCCACGTCTACCTTCATGCCGTCGCTCCGCGACTCCAGCATTTGATACGGTGTGTCAAGCTCGCAAAGCGGGCGCGGGCACACCAGAAGACGGCTGGCACGCGGAACAGGGTGAACGATTTTCAAATGTCGTAGGGCAACTCCACCGGGGCAGCATGTGGTGGCGGCCCGGAGGCCCTCGCTTATTGCACCCGTCATTCGCTCGCCACTTGCCAGCCGCTGATCTTGAAGCCCTTCTGGTTGCTGCCTTCGTAGGTGGAGTGGTCGGCCGACAACTTCAGAGTGTCGATCCAGACGCCGCCGGGTGCGGACGTGTTCGGCCAGCGAAACTCCAGCGTGTCGCCCATCTGCTTCCAAGCTGCGCCGGCCGCAACATCGTCGATTCGTCCATCGGGCAGCAGGCGGACCATCGATGCCGCGCCGTTTCCGACGCGGTGCTCCCACCATCCGATGACGCTCATTCGGCCGAAGATCGGCGAGCCTTGACTATCGCGGCCCGAGAAGCTCCGGCGATCGGAGGCCACGGTGCAACGTTCGGTAATCACACTGCCCGGCTTGCCCGGGTCAGGCCAGCGCACCTCAAGCGTATCGCCGGTGACCGTCCATGTCGCCGGCCCGCTCGGACTGTCGATCTTGCCGTCAGGCAGCAGATGGATCGTCATTGTCTTGCCCGCGAGTGTTCGCTCCCACCAACCGAACACCGGCGGCAGAGGTTTTTCCACCTCAGGCCAGCCGTCGTCGGTCCAGTGAATCGTGTCGATCCGCAGCGTGAGCGACGTTCGTCCGACTGGATTGATCGCGTGATAGACGAGCCAAGTCATGCCGTTGTCCTCGAGCACGGAGTTGTGCCCCGGACCGCGCCAGCGGGCATCATTGGCAACGATCGTCGTGCCGCCGCCCTCAAGCATCGCGCGTCCGGATCGGTCAACGAACGGCCCGGTCGCCTCGCGCGAACGCCCGACCACGATCTTGTACGTGCTCGCGAGCTTGCGAGCGGTGAAGTCGTGCGAGCAGAACATGTAGAAGTATTCTCCGTGCCGCACAATGCAGGCGCCTTCGATCGCCTCCGCGCCGGGCCGCGACGCGACGGGTTTCAACTCGGCGCCCGGCTTCGGCTTTCCCGTCTCGCGATCAAGCACGACCATCTTCAGCCCGGTCCAGAAGGAGCCGAACGCAAGATAGAGTTGACCGTCCGACGACTCGACCGCGTTCGGGTCGATTGCGTTGTAATTGTCGGTTTCGTGCGTTTCCCAGACGAGGCCGTGGTCCTGCCAACGAAAGGCGGGGTCCCTGGCGTCGAGAGTCGCGTTCGTCGCCAGGCCAATCACCGATCGCCTGCTGCCCAGCGTTGACACTGCGTAATACAGCCAATACCGACCGTCGCGGAAACTGATGTCGGGGGCCCAGATCCATCTCGCGCCTGGCACTTTCTCTCTGGCCCACTCCGGTACATCCGCGAAAACGGGAGCAAGAAGGTCCCACTGGTGCATGTCGCCGGACACTCGCACAGGAATCCCGGGGCCGCTGCAGAAGATGTAGTATTTGCCGTCCGATTTGATGATCGCCGGATCGGACACTCGCTGCACATCGCCCGTCACGGTCCACGGTTCAGCAGACACAGTGCGGCAGGGGCAGATCAGCCACGGACAAACGAACAAGAGACTCAGCAGCGCACAGTGTGCAATGCGGCACAAAAGTCCGCGCCGGCGTGAAGCGGGAGTTCGCATGATTTGTCTCGCATAAGTAGTCTATTTCGATAGCTGACGGTCCAAGTCTCCAAGCCGTCGCAAATCGTCCAGCGCGGACGCCGCAGCGCGGAGTGACTCGTTGTCTACTCCCGAGTCGGGCACGTCCCGGTTGCCGAGCATTGTCAGCGTGACTTCGGGCCCGAGCTCGATTCGCGGCTTGGTGTTGTACCAGAAATGTCCAGCCAGAATCAGCCGGACGGCCCGCGATCCGGACGAAACCAAACGGGGCTCCTTGGGGTCGATGTAGAACTGACTCTGACCGTAATAAATGCGGCCGGCAAAGTCGTTGATGGTGATTACCGGCTGCTGAGAAAACATGTGCATCTTGGGCCCTTGAATCGTGACCGCGCCCTCGGGTTGGCCGGCCGCGCCCTCGAACACCAGATGCTCGTCGCTCTGTTCGTTGTAGAAGTCGCTCATCACGAGCGAGTGGTTGTCCCGCACATGCAGGGTCGGCTTGGATTGCGTGGCAAGGCGAGTGAGGAAACCCAGTAATCCATCACGGTCGGCGTCCGTTCCTTCGACAGTGATTGTCCCTTCGTAGGAGGTGCGGAACAGAAACGCGGCTCGAGCGCTGTCGGTAAACCGCAGGTTGCCCTGCACGTGAATCGCGTGGATCACGCTCCCGTGCGACAGTTTCTCGAAATGGATGCCGTGGCGATCCGGGTCCTTCTGGTACATTCCATATGCCGAGATTTCGTCGAGCACCAGCCGGCACGGCGAGCCGGGCGGCGACGTAACCTTCACATCGCTGCCGTGGTTCATCGTCCCGAGATCGTGGTTTCCGATGGCCATATCGGCCAGAGTCACATCCTGTGCGCCGGACACCTCGACCATCGGCAGGCCCGGTTCGCCTCGCCATACCAGTCCGCACCGAAAGCCGCTTCCGCCAAACGTGTAATCGCGGCCGGTCACCGAGAGAGTCCGTGACACTCGATATCGCCCGGTCGGCAGATACGCGATCGCACCTTTGCCGTGGCTCCTGGCTGCGTCGATCGCAGACTGAATGGCGGCCGTGTCGTCGGAATCCCCGTTCCCTTTCGCACCGAAATCCCGCACCGCGTCAAACACCTTGCCCGGGACTGCCGCGGTGTCTCGAAGAAATCGTTCTTCTGCCGAAGCAATCGAACCGCCGCGGTTTCCCGGCGGAATCACATACACCCGGGCCTCGTTCGGCACTTGCGCGAGGTCTTCGATGCGCAGGGGTCGGTTGTTGCTGATGAGCAGTTTCTGCGAGGGATTAGCCAGTCGAACCGGGCGGCGATCCGATGAGGCGCCGGTGAACGAGC
This sequence comes from uncultured Planctomycetaceae bacterium, assembly GCA_903863885.1. Lineage (GTDB taxonomy): Bacteria > Planctomycetota > Planctomycetia > Pirellulales > Pirellulaceae > CAIPEB01. Next base: position 4,514 of record CAIPEB010000501.1, read on the forward strand.
AGTCAAACATGAGAACGGGGCTGCCGTTCAAAAGCACGGCTCCTTCCGGATCGGTCCAGCCGGCGACGTGGCAGTCCTGCAATGTCAGCGGAGCGATCGTGCCGCGTTCTTCAACAAATCGCCGCGACCCGACGGATGTGCAGCGGCGGATCGAACTGCCGTGCTCGCTGCCCATCACGAAGTCAGCTTCGCGGCTGCCTTCAAAATGGCAGTTGCGGGCATAGAAATTCCCCTTGTTATCCAGCACGCCCGTGCCGCAGTTGCGGAACTCGCAACCGTCAACGCTGTTGTCGTAGTCGTTGAAGTCGAGAAATGCCAAGGCCGTGCCGCAGTTCTCGAAGAGGCAATTGCGGTACAGAATCTCCGCGGACGCTACCTTCTGCTTGTTCCCGACGCGGATGCCGAAACCGGTGAAATTGCGGAACGCTTCGTGTTCGTGTCGAACCTCCGTTTCGAATCGCTGCTCCGCCGCATGATCGAACCCGACGGCCGCCTTGCCTCGACCGTCCCAACTCAGACCGATGTAGCGGCTGTACGCAACGCCGTTGCTCCAGAACATGCGGCCGCCCGCCTCGCCGTCCCAGACCAGTCGCGTTCCGCGGCCATGGCCGACGACCAGACAGCCGACGGCCGGTCCCTGCAGCACGAGCGTCCTGGTAATCCGGTAAGTACCCGGAGGCAGATACACGCCCCTGGCATCGCGGCCCCGATCCAGTGCCGCCTGGATCGCATTCGTGTCGTCGGCAATTCCGTCGCCGACCGCAACCGGCGCGACATCCGACTTGACGTCGATCCAGTCCGACCTCTTCTCCCAGGCCAATGACGGGATCTCCGCTTGCGCCGCGGACTTTCCGGCCGCAAGCGATAACACCGCAACGAGTAATACGAGCAGGCTTCGCATGGTGTTCCTCATTGTTGTTGCTCAAACGCCCGAGGATCAACACAGACTACGGTTCCGAATACGATCAGCATCTGCCCCGGGCCGTAGGTCAGCCACACGAAGTCAAACGGCGGCGGCGCAAAATCGTGGAAGATGCGGACAGCCAGCAGCAGGTCGCTGATCAGGAATAGAACGGCACCGATGGCAACCGGAGCGAACCGGCGGTTCTGCAGTGCGCATCCCGTCGCGGCGCCGGCCGTTGCTGAAAGCAGCAGCGTATAGCCCAGCGCCGGAAAGCGCATCTCGAGGTGACGCGTTCCGCTGTTGGCCGCGAAATGCCACGCGATCACTCCGACGACGAGCCAGAACAACAGGCTCGCATACCAGAGCCCGGTTGCGAGTCTGTTTTCTGCCCGACGAGAAACGAGCACGCAGGCCCGGATGTAAGCCGCATGCCCGATTCCAAAGAGCACCATGTTGCCCAGCGTTCGCTGCGGGTCCGGCCAAAGTGAGCCAAGCAGAGGGCTGGCATCGCCGAGACAACCCAACGTCATTCCGGCGGCGACGAGGCGAACGATAACGCGGCTTGGCGGGGGCGCCAAGAAAGACGAGAGCCAGGCAAAGAGCACCAGCGTCACGGATGAAGCGGCTTTGAGTTCCGTGTCGCA
>CAIPEB010000502.1 GCA_903863885.1 uncultured Planctomycetaceae bacterium
AGTGCGGCGACTTGTCGCCGCTTTGGCTCTCGATCGACGCCGCCGCGGAGTGCAACGCGAATGCCAATCGTCGAACTACACCGCGACAGGCTCGTGCTCCGCGACTGGAATGTGATGCACGCGACGGCTTTCTGCAAGGCTGGTGTCGATCGCCAACCGCATCGTCACGCTCCAGCGTCCGGCCGCATCGGCCCGCACTTTCCAGTAAGGCTGCACGACGGTCGATTGATGGACCAGTTCAAACCCGCCTTCGGACTGGCTCACGGTCTCGATCGGATAGGCCCACAATCCGGCCGGCTGACTCGTTTCCCATTGCAGGTCGATTCCCTGCCACTGGTCGGCCAGCCCCAACTGCCGCACATTGCGCATTTCGAGACGAGTGCCGAGATGCCCGAGCCGCGTGTTGTGGTCTCCCTGGAAGAAGAACCGATCGTCCGCGTTGGCGGGCAGTCCCGCAAAATTGAATTCGACCGAGAACAACAGCGATCGATCTGCCGGAAGATTCTCGAGCATGTAGGCAAACTCGAGTGCCGAGTCATCCGCTGCCAAGGTAACCCCTTTGGTCAGTTTGATCACATGCCCTGCCGCGTTGCCGGTCCGGCTCATCACGACCTGGATGCGGTCCGGGTTGCGGCGAACCCGCGTCTCGAAGGCGCCCTGCACGAAATCGCCCCGTTCAACGGCTTCGTTCCTGGCTACGGCGTCCAGCGTCACTCCGTCGTCATAGAAGTGATCGATCAGGCTCTTGCGCTGGTAGCTGTCGTATTGCACGCGTTGATCCAGCCCTTCCTGCTTGAACACGATCCGGTCGTGAATGCTCGCGCAGTCGCTCTGGTTCGAGCGGGCGCCTGCAAGCACCTTGCGGTGATAGGCCTCCGGCCGCCGCGCCAGAGTGGCAAGCAGATTCAAGCAGATGGACCGCACGTCCAGCTCATACAGGTGGCCGCCGCTGGACGGGGCAATCAGGCTGACCAGCCTGTTGTTGACCAGCCGGACCTCGTGCCTCGAGTCGAAGTTGTAATCGTCGACCGTCGCCTCGACCCAGGTGCCGCTCTTGCCGATGGCCTGCTGCAGCAGGTTGTCCGCGGCGATCAGATGGTTGTAGACCGCGTGACGCAGATGCGGCAGGTAGATTCCGCCGAACGCGCCGTGCCAGTAACTGCAATTGCACTGCCCGCGGTACAGTTCGCGTCGAGCAGCCTCGAACGTCTCGCCGGACAGCCCTTCTCTTGAGGCGTTTTCCACATGCCGGCTGACCATCATCATCCGCGAGTACATTTCGTTGGCTTCCGGATATCGCACTTTGTAATTTCGCCAGAAGCCCCCCTGAACGAACCGCCGGATCTCCTGCCATCGCGGATCGTGCTCGAAGCCGTGCACCATGTCCTCGTACGCCACCTGCAACTCGACCGGCAGCACCCATTCGGTCATTTCCCGATAGCTGGCGTCGGGCAGGTAGACCTTGCCGCGCGGGGCCGTGTTCTCGACCGCCTCGGACAACGTCGTCACGCAAATCCAATCGCGATTCTCCATCAACGCGTCGAAGAAACGATACAGCCATCCGTCGGCGTAGACGTGCTTCTTCGTTTCCGGCCACGTCCCGAACTTCTCGCCGTCGTCGCCGAACACCACGACCGCATCACGCTGCCGCTGAGCAATTCCGCGCAGATATTCGATCGTCTCATGCGGCTGGCCGAACGGAATCAGATACCTCAGCCGTTCACTCCCCGGGAACACGTTCAGCAATCGGCCATCGTCCTCGGTCAGATACGCACCGAACAGGTCGTTCTCGCTCAGGCCGGCGTTCTTGAAATGGAAGTCGTCCAGCACGGTGTGACGAATTCCGGCCGTGGCCAGATCCGCGGTCAGCGACTGCTCCCATACCCGCTCCGGAATCCATGCCCCCTGCACCCGCGCGCCCAATCGCCGTTCGAGCCAGCGCGTATAGGAAGCGATCTGGCCGATGCGGTCCCGCGAGGGAATCATCGTGAGGATCGCTTCGTAAAACGACCCGCCGATGATCTCCACGCGACCGGCCGACACCAGATGCGCAAGCCGGTCCACATAATCGCGATGGTGCTCGTCCAGCCACTCCATGAGCGGTCCGCTCGTGTGCAGCGAAATCCGCAAGTCCTCGGGGTACTGTTCGAAAACGTTCAGGAACGGCAGATAACTGTCCTGGTAGGCTCGCTCAAATACCGCGTCGAAGTTGCCGATGGGCTGGTGATTGTGCAGTACGAGACAGAAACGGATCATCGGGTGGGTCATAGTAGGTGCGAGAGGGTTCGAGTTGTGTGGATGCCGAGTGACGATCCCTCAGATAGTCAACACGTGAGTGGCATCCTTTCCCTACTCACTATCGCCGGGCAGAGCGAAAGCCGCAGCAATCACGTCATCGGCAAACTCAACGTTCGCCATCAAGTTTTTCCAACGGAAAAACTCCACCCCATCCACCCAGATAACCGGCGCAAAGCGACCGGGGAAGAGAATGCAGCCGGATACCGGATACCGGATACCGGATGGATGATCGCTGTCCTCCGGACTTCGGACTCCCGACTACTCACACCGACCGCAACCGATTTGCCGCTTGTTCCGGAGCAACCGGATTTATGAAGTAACCGGCCCCCAGTTCAAAGCCGGCCATGCGCGACATGCGGGTGATTACCTCGACGTGCCAGTGGAAGACGGACTGCGATGTGCGTTTCAAGGGCGCTGTGTGAATCCAGTAGTTGTAGGCCGTGCCGGGCAACAACGACTCGATGCGGCGCACGATGTCGCGCACCAGGCGGGCCAATTCGGCCGAGTGCGGATCCTCCTCGAACCGATCGCCGTGGACTCGCGGCAATACCCAGACCTCGTACGGAAAGCGGCTGGCAAAAGGACAGACGGCAACGAAGTGCTCAGTGGCTGCAACCAGCCTCTGGCCCGACGCGATCTCGCCGTGCAGCATCGCACAAAACGGACACTCGCCGCACGACTGCTGAAATCGCTCCGCACCGGCCAATTCCTGCGCCACCTCGCAGGGAACCATCGGAGTGGCAATGAGTTGACTGTGAGCATGTTCGAGCGATGCGCCTCCCTCGGCGCGGGCGTTCTTGAACACGAGCGCATAGGCCAGATCGGTCTCGTCGCGGCAACAGCGAAGTCGATCCTGGTAGGCGAGAAACGTCAGTTCGACCTGAACGTCAGTCAATTCGCTGAGCGTCACCACATGGCGAGGCGACTCGATGATCACCTCGTGCCGCCCTCGCGCCGATTGAGCGCCCGCCGTGATTCCAGTGACATGGCCGTCGGACTGCACGGCCGGATACTTGTTCGGAACGACGCGGACCTGCCACGGCTCCCCGCCGTCAGGCCATGCGTTCTCGCCGTACGTTGCCACAGCAGACGGAGTCTGGTCCTCGTGCCCCGCGCAGAAGGGACACGGCGCCACGATGCGGCGCACCGCCTTGTCGCGGAACTCATCAGGCCGGGCCGCACGATGCTCGGCGATCAGCACCCAGCGGTCCGTCAGAAGGTCCTTGCGAAACTCGGCCATCGGCAGCACACACAAATCTGCAGGAAATAGGGCGAATCACGCGGAGATGCGGTTGACGCCTCGCGAGGCTCATGTGGTAGCCGAAACGCGAACTGCCGTCAACGAAGCGTGCCGAATGCCAGTAGCCGGTAGCCGGTAGCGGCAGCGGTAATGCCAAGTAAACCTCGGCCGTCCTCCGGACTCCGGACTCCGGACTCCGGACTCCAGACTCCAGACTCCAGACTCCAGACTCTCACCTGCCCGAGGCCCGCTTCCTGGTCCGCAGCATGTGGTAGATGTCGGTGTATTGCTGGGCACTGTGCGTCCAGGACCAATCCTGCCGCATGCCGGTTTCTACGATCCTGGCCCACACGTCGGGACGAAACGCGTACGTGTTGCAAGCCCTCCGCAGCGCGTCTTCCAATGCGCCCGCGTCGTATGCGTTGAAACTGAATCCGTTGGCCGTGCCCGCGGCCAGGTTCTCTTCGGTGGAGTCCGTGATCGTGTCGGCCAACCCGCCCGTTGCACGGACAATGGGCACCGTGCCGTACCGCAAGCTGTAGAGTTGGTTCAGCCCGCAGGGCTCGAAGCGACTTGGCATCAGAAAAGCGTCCGATGCGGCCTCGATCCAATGGGCAAGACGATCAGAGAACTCGAGTCGGACGGCCACCCGTTGCGGGTGTTCCTTGGCGAGAGTGTGCAGCAACTGGTGGTAAACAGGTTCCCCCGTCCCGAGGATCACCCATTGAACGCCGATATCCTGGACCCAGCGCCGCATGACGGTCGCGACCAGATCCCAGCCCTTCTGATCCGCCAACCGGCCGACCAGCCCAATCAGCGGGGCGTGCTCGTTCAGCGGCAGGCCGAGTTCAGCAGCCAGCGCGGCGCGGCAAGCCGCCTTGCCCTCTCGCCAGTTGCCGACGTCGTAGCGCAAGGGAAGGTGCGAATCGATGGCCGGATTCCAGACATCGTAGTCCACGCCATTGATGATTCCGAACAGGTCGGCGCGCCGCTGCTGAAGCACGCCCTCCAGACCGCAACCTGTCGGCGGATGCTGGATTTCCTCGGCGTACTGCGGACTCACCGTGGTGATCGCATCGGAGAACACGATGCCCGTCTTCAACAGGTTCAGGCTGCCGTAGAACTCCATCTGGCGCCAGTTGAAGTACTTCCAGTCAAGCCCGGTCAGCAGCATATCCCAGTGCCAGAAGTTGCCCTGGTACGCCATGTTGTGGATCGTGAGCAGCGACACCATGCCCTCAAAGCCGTGAGCATGGCCGTATTCGATTCGCAGCAGCGCGGGTATCAGTCCGGTCTGCCAGTCGTTGCAGTGCACTACGTCGACCGGCAGCTCCAACTCGCGAATCGCCTCCATCACCGCGCGGCTGAAGAACACGAATCGCTCGCAGTTGTCGCGATAATCCTCGCCGTTCTCCCGATACAACTCGCGCCGATCGAAGTAATCGGGCTGATCGACGAAGAAAATGGGAACGTCCGAACCGGGCAGTCGTCCCTCCAGCAAACCGCCGCGCACGACTTTGCCGCCAATCGGGACCTCAAGCTGCACGTTTAACGGCCGCGTCGCCAGGCCCGCTTTCATCAGACTGCGATAGGCGGGCGTGATTACCATCGACCGCTGCGCGAGTTTTCCCAGAGCTATCGGCAGACTGCCGCAGACGTCCGCCAAACCTCCCGTTTTGGAAAAAGGCGCTACTTCACTGCTGGCTATCAAGATGTTCACGGCCGCACACTCCCACACAGGCAAAAAGATCGCCTCGCTTGCTCTACTCTAGTACATTTCCCAGTCTGCGCAAGTAGGCAAAAAGGCAAGTGGGGCTGAGGACCGGAACCCAACAAGAATCGCCGACGGACAAAAATAAAGAGGGACGGCCACCTCTTCCCGGTAGCGGCCGTCCCTCTACGCCTCAGGCATCGGCTATTGTGCAACAACCCGCGCCGGCCCCTCTGATCTGGGCCGTCCGCGAGATGCTCGTCAAAAAAGAGGGGGAACCCACCGGCGGTGGCAACGTTGAGTGGGTTCCCCAGAATCTGGGCGTCTTTCTTATTAGCAACCTCCGTACCAAAAATCTCTGCACTGACAGCATTCACCGATAACATATTGCAAAATAACCATTTACATCAAAATACCTGTGAAGTAGCTGGTGACGCAAATAAATCAATGCGCCTGAATTTCGTGCGCAACGGTTGAAGGAAGCGCCTTGTAATAATACGATCTTAACAGTGGGCTTTCGGTCGCAACCGGCAAACGACGCCAGACGGCAGCTATCGAGTCTTGACCGTCTGACGCGTACCGACAGCCGCTTATCGAACTCGACAGTCGTCGGAAAGTCGTCGTCGCGCCCCGAGTTGATGATCTCGTGAGGGACGGAACAAACCATGTCCTGTTCAGTCGTAGTTCTTAACGGAAACCACCCCGGAACAACTTTACCGCTTGATCCGAGCTTGGCGATGCTGACGATTGGGAGGCACTCGTCGAATCACCTGCAATTGGACGACGATCGCGTCAGCCGCACTCATGCACGACTGGTCTGTCGTGGCGGACGATGGCACATCGAAGATGGCGGCAGCCGCAACGGGACGTTCGTGAACTCGCAACCGGTCACGCAGTCCGTGCTGGAGTCGGGCGACTTGATCCGAATCGGAGAACGTCTGGTCTTGTTTGTGGACGACGACGCGCAGTCCCAAATCGGCGAACCGGCGACGTCCGTGTTTCGAGCGACCACGACGACCGGTCCGCGCAGCGAACGGAACGGCGGTCGGCTGGCCGAACAGAGCGTGAGCGAGTCCATTTCGCGGATCGTGCGCGACTCGTCGATCCTGTCCCGTCTGGCGAATCTGTTGCAGCAGCACCCGGATACGGAATCGCTGGTCCGTGCTTCTCTGGACGCGCTGCGCGAAGGGATCCGCGCCGATGCGGTTTCCTTCTGGGTGGTCGGTCCCGACGGGCGACTGCGGTGCGAGGCGAGGACCGCCGACTGGGAGACCGACCACGTTCTTGCCAGCCTCGCGGTCGAAAAGCGGAAGGCCATCTTCCTGACTTCCGCAGTCCACTCCGAATCATCTTGCCAGCCAAGTGCATCGATCGGCACGGCGCTGGCTGTACCGATCCCCGGCCGCACCAGTTGTCGCGGCGCTATCCAGTGCCATCGCGGGGCAGCCAATCGGCCCTTCATCGGAAGCGATCTCGATTTCGCCGTGGTGGTGGCGCAGCAGTCGGGACTGGCGCTGGAGAATCTGGAACACCGCGAGCGGCTCGAGTTGGCCAACGCGGAACTGGTTCGCCGACTGTCCGAGCAGCCTCGTATTCTCGGGGCGAGCCCCGCGATGAACCGCGTGCTCGAGCAGATCGCGCGCGTGGCGCCGACCAGCTCGACCGTGCTCATTCTGGGCGAAAGCGGCACGGGCAAGGAGTTGATCGCCCGATCGATCCACGACCTGAGCCGAAACAGCGCCGGCCCCTACGTAACGGTCAACTGCGCGGCCTTCACGGAGTCGTTGCTGGAGAGTGAGCTGTTCGGGCACGAGGTGGGCGCTTTCACGGGGGCTGACCGCCGCTACATCGGCCAGTTCGAGAGGGCGCATCGGGGAACGCTTTTCCTGGACGAAGTCGGCGAGATGAGTCTGGCCTGCCAGGCGAAACTGCTGCGTGTCCTCGAAGGCCACCCGTTCCAACGACTCGGCGGCCATGAGTCGCTGCAGGTCGATGTGCGGGTCATCTCGGCAACGCACCGCAATCTGCCCGAGTTGATCTCGCAGGGCCAGTTCCGCGAAGACCTGTATTACCGGTTGCGTGTGATCGACATTCACGTTCCTCCATTGCGCGAGCGGGGCGAGGATATCGTCGAACTGGCGGTGCAGTTCCTGGAGTTGTTCCGTCTGCAGATGGGACGCGGACCGCTGCGGTTCTCCGCGGAGGCCCTGGCATCGATGCGTTCGAGCCTCTGGCCGGGCAATATCCGCGAATTGAAGAATGCCGTGGAACGGGCCGTCGTGCTGGGCCAGGGCGACGAAGTCGCGGTATCCGACCTGGGCCTGCCGACACCGACCGGCGCACCGACCGGCTCGGACGACCTGCTGTCGCTGAAGGACGCCGAGCGTCGGCACATCCTGTGGGTGCTGGAAAAATGCGGCGGCAACAAGACACAGGCCTGCCGCATTCTCGGCATCGGCCGCGCCACGCTCTACAGCAAGCTGAACGAACCGGAACCGCCCGGGGAATGAACCGGCACGGGAGGGAAAGCGGATGCCGGATGCCGGATGCCCGATGCCCGATGCCCGATGCCCGATGCCCGATGCCGGATGCCCGATGCCCGATGCCCGATGCCGGATGCCCGATGCCGGATGCCCGATGCCGGATGCCCGATGCCGGATGCCCGATGCCGGATGCCCGATGCCGGATGCCCGATGCCGGATGCCCGATGCCGGATGCCCGATGCCG
>CAIPEB010000503.1 GCA_903863885.1 uncultured Planctomycetaceae bacterium
AACTATGCGGTCACGGGCAGCGGCGGCAACGCGGCCAGCGCGGCGGACTTTGCCGGCAGCGCTTTACCGAGCGGCAGCGTGACGTTCAACGCGAACGAGACCTCGAAGGTCGTCACCGTCAACGTCAACGGCGACACGACGGTCGAGTCCAACGAAGGCTTCACGGTGACGCTGGCCAGTCCGGTCGGGGCGACGGTTGCCACGGCCACTGCGACGGGCACGATCAATAACGACGACGGAGCTGTTTCCGGGATTACGCTGACCAACGGCGTGCTGCAAGTCAACGGCACCTCGGGCAGCGACCGTGTTTCGGTCGAACTGAGAAGCCGAGGTCAGATATGGATCGTGGCGAGTTTCACAGGCAGCCGCGGCGATGGCGACGACGATGACGACGACAATCGTAACTCAAGGCCCTCCGGGGTCGGGTTCAGTCTCGATTCGGTCAAGCGGATCGAAATGCGGCTCTCCGACGGCAACGATATTGTGGCTGTCAGCGCTTCAGTCAAGGTGCCCATGCTGATTGATGGAGGCAACGGAAATGACATCCTGCGGGGCGGAGGCGGCGACGATATCCTCTTGGGTGGAGCCGGTAATGACAAGCTGTCAGGTGCCGGCGGCCGCAACATACTCTCCGGCGGAGACGGCAACGACGAACTCGATGGTGGCTACGACCGCAGCATTCTCATCGGCGGAAACGGGCTGGATCGATTGAGGGGATCGGCCAAGGACGACATCTTGATCGGTGGCCGTTCGGCGTACGACGCCAACGAGGAGGCTCTCATGGCCATCTTGTCAGAATGGACGTCAGCCCGGCCGTTCGCGACTCGCATCAGCAACTTGTCCACGGGAGTGGGTGCTGGTAATAGTTATCGACTCAAATTGGGCGAAACGGTCTTTGACGATGGAGTCCGCGATACGCTGTACGGCGGTGTGGGCAGTGATTGGTTCTTGGCTTTCGGAACCGACAAATTAAGCGATCGCGGACGGCAGGACCGATAGAGTTTTCACTCTAACGGAACTAGTCATCGCCGATAGCGTGCAAGAAGCCGGGTGCGGCACCGCCTGGCTTCTTTTTCTATTTTCAGGCGACTTGAGGGACGACGACATTTTTCAATTGCCGACAGCAAACACGCCGTGTCCAATTGGTCCTGCAGCGACTGGCCGGTTGCCTGGGGCTTGGCCGTCAGGCAGTCACGCACAACGACTATTTCCGAACCGTCCTTTACCCGCTGGATTGTCGCGATGACCGCTGCCATTGCCTGCGGACTGGGCCCAGAACGGTGTCGTAATGAACGACCAGGACAAGACCAAGCAGCAACTGATCGATGAACACGCCGTGTTGCGGGAGCGAATTGCCGATTTGGAAGGTCTGTTGACCTGCTCGAAGCAAGCTGAAGCGAGCTTGCGGGAAAGCGAAGCAAAGTACCGTTCGCTTGTGGAAACCACCACCGACTGCATCTGGGAAACCGATGCGCAGGGGCGTTACACGTACCTCAGTCCCGCCTTTCAGGACTTGACGGGTTTTCCGCCTGCGGATTTTCTGGGAAAGGCTCCGCTCGACCTCCTTCATGAAGACATCAGTCCGGAGCAGGTCCGCAGGGAGAAGATGGCAGTTCTGGCTGCCCGACAGCCGATTTCCGGCATCGTGCGGAAGATACGGCACCGAGATGGTCGCGTCGTCAAGGTGGAAATACGTGCCACCTCCCTGTTCGGTCCGGACGGAGAATACTGGGGAATGCGGGGCAGCACCCGCGACATCACTGAACGGCAACTGGCACAAGAGGAACTGCGCCAACGGAATCGGGCGCTCCTTGCACGCACTGAGTGCGGTCGAGCGCTCGCGAGAGCAACTCGGGAGGACGAGTTTCTCGAGCAAGTGTGCCGGATTCTGGTCGAGCAGGGCGAGTATCGATTGGCCGGGGTCAGCTTTGCCGAGCACGACGAGGCAAGGACCGTACGCCGGGTGGCGCAGGCCGGTTTTGACGACGGATACCTGCAGGACGCCGATATCACGTGGTCGGATATCGAACGGGGACGCGGGCCGACGGGGACCTGTATCCGGGAGAGGAGACCGGTGGTGATCCGCCATAATGCCGCCGACTCCGCGAAGATGCCGTGGCACAGGGACGCCGCCCGGTTCGGTGGCGCGAGTTCAGCAGCCTTGCCCTTGGTGCACAATGGCGAGATCCTGGGTTCGCTGACGGTACATGCGTCAACGCCCGACAGTTTCGATCGAAGCGAGGTGGAGCTGTTGATGGACTTGGCCTCGGACCTGGCGTATGGCATCACCATGCTGCGAATCCGCACCGCGCACGCTGAGGCGGAGCAGGCGCTGTATGAGAGCCAGCGCCGTCTGGCTACGCTGATGGATAACCTGCCCGGGATGGCCTACCGTTGCCGGAATGACCGCCAGTGGACCGTCGAGTTCGTAAGCAGCGGATGCGAGCCGCTGACCGGCTACCCGCCATCGAGCCTGATCGGCAATGCGACGATTGCCTACGCGGACGTGATCCATCCCGAAGACAGGCATGCCGTCTGGACCGCTGTGCAATCCGCTCTGCAGCAGCGGCAGTGCTTTCAAATGACCTACCGCATTTGCACCAGGGAGGGCGAAACCAAGTGGGTCTGGGAACAGGGGCTGGGCGTTTATTCTCCGGCGGGCGACTTGGTCGCCCTCGAAGGTTTCATTCATGACATTACGGCCCAGAGAACAGCCAGTGAAGCTCTGGAAAAATACAGACTGCTCTCCGAGCACGCCCGGGACATCATCCTGTTCGTGCGCCAGAAGGACAGGCGAATTGTCGAGGCGAACCGGATAGCCTGTGAGAGTTACGGCTACAATCGCGCAGAGCTGCTGGGCAAGACCATCTTCGATCTCCGCTCAGACGACGAGGCTGTCGTAACGCGTCAACTGCTTCAGGCGGAGCAGAATGGGATATTGTTCGAGACCGTGCATCGCCGCCGTGACGGCAGTACGTTTCCGGTGGAGGTCAATTCTCGCGCCGCACAGATCGGCGGCGAGACGTTGCTCCTGAGCGTGGTACGTGACGTGACGCCGCGCCATCGCCTGGAAAACGAACTGCGGCGGACGAATGAGCAGCTCAATCTCATTCTGGATTCGCTGCCGGTGGTCCTCTATGCGTTCGAGCTCGGCAGGGAACGGACAATTTATGTTAGCCCTAACTGTGAACAACTCACGGGTCTGACTCCGCAGGAATTCACCGCATTGGGTAGTCCTTTGGGCGAGAAGCTGCACCCGAGAGACCGGCAGCGTGTTCTGGCGGCCATACGCGAATTATCGGAACAGGGCAAATGCGCCGTTGAATATCGCTGGCGACTGCCCGACGGCAGTTACCGCTGGTTTTACGACACGGTCCAGCGTATCAGTGACCTCGCCGAAGGTCCGCCGCGAGCGGTCGGCGTCTCGATGGATGTAACGCCGCTCAAACAGGCCGAATTGGAGTTATCCCGGTTGAATGACGACCTGCGGGAGCGGACCGCCGAGGCTTTGGATTTGTACAACAACGCGCCATGCGGGTATTGTGCCCTGGGGCCCGACGGATTGATTCTGCAGATCAACGACACTCATCTTCAATGGTTGGGATATCAGCGGGGGGAATTGGAAGGACGCTTGCGGATCACTGATCTGATGGATCCTCGCCACGCCGCGAGGTTTCACTCGCGATATGCCGCCTTTGTCCGCGAAGGGACCGTCGAAACTACCGAGTGGGAGCTGCGCCATAGGGACGGAACGAGCATCAGCCTGCTGGTGAATGTCAAGGCGATCCGAGATGCCCAGGGGCGACTCCTGAGGACGCGTGCCGCGCTGGTGGATATCACGGAACGAAAAAGGCTGGAAACCGCGGTCCACGAAAACGAAGAGAAATTCCGCCGGCTCTTTGAAAGTTCCCGCGATGCGGTCCTCCTTGTCGATGAGGGAGGAGGGATCTGCGACTGCAATTCCGCCGCTGTGACCATGTTCGGATTCAGGAGCAACGCGGACCTGCTGCGCCATCAGATCCAGGACTTGTCACCCGTGAAACAGCCTGATGGCCGGGATTCACGCGTCGCGTTCGTTGACAACGCAATGTCCATATCCGATCGCGGGGCCCATTTCTTTGAATGGCAGCATCTGCGGGCCGACGGCACCGAGTTCCCGGCCGAAGTCGCCGTGACTGCCATCAATATCCACGGGCGGCAGTTGTGCCACGGCTTGGTACGCGACGTAACCGAACGCAAACGTGTTGAAGAGGAGCTGCGCAAGCTCTCGCTGGCCGTAAAGCACAGCCCCTCGATGATATTGACCACGGACCGCGCCGGTCGCGTGGACTATGTAAACCCGGCCTGGGAGCAGGTAACCGGATTCGGCCTCGACGAGATCCGCGGAGAGAGTTCGCAGGTGCTGAGGTCAGGGGTCCATTCACACGAATTCTACGATCACCTGTGGGGGGAGATCACCGCGGGAAGGGTGTGGCGCGGCGAGTTCTGCAACCGTCGGAAGAACGGCGAACTGTATTGGGAAGCAGCCGCCATAGCGCCGGTGCGTGACGACGCGGGCAGCATCACGCACTTCGTTTCGGTCAAGGAGGATATTACCGAACGCCGCGCGATGGAGGAGCAGTTGCGACAATGGAATGTCGAATTGGAACGTAATGTGGCGGAGCGCACCGCTGAACTTACCGCCGCCAATTCGGCGAAAAGCGAATTCCTGGCCACCATGAGCCATGAGATCCGTACCCCGATGAACGGCGTCATCGGCATGACCGGTCTGCTGCTGGATACTGAACTGGGCGAAGAACAGCGGCGTTATGCCGAGACGATCCGCAGCAGCGGCGAAGCACTGTTGATTCTGCTGAACGACATTCTCGACTTCTCCAAGATGGAGGCGGGTAAGCTCGTACTGGAGGCGGTCGACTTTGAGCTGGCTGCCGTGCTGGACGAACTCGCGGCGTCTTTTGCTGCGCGAGCCCGGGAGAAAGGGCTGACGTTGAAGTGCGAGGTCGATGCGGAAGTGCCGTCCCGCCTCCGCGGCGATCCCGGTCGCCTGCGCCAAATTCTCGCCAATCTGATGGGAAACGCCGTGAAATTCACCGAGCAGGGCGAGATTTGCGTGCAAGCCGGCCTGCTGGAACAGACCGAGGCTGACTGCCTGCTGCGGTTCACCGTGCGGGACACGGGCATCGGCATTTCGCCGGAAGAGCAGCAGAAGCTCTTCCAGAAATTCACCCAGGCGGATGCGTCGACCACACGCCGGTATGGCGGTACGGGCTTGGGGTTGGCCATTGCCAAGGACCTGACCGAGTTGATGGGCGGGGACATCGGTCTGACCAGCAATCTGGGAGCGGGATCGGAATTCTGGTTCACCGTCCGGTTGCATCGGCAATCGGCGGGTGACATGCCCGCCGGCGTTCCCGTCACACACCGGTTTTCGCAAACCGATTTGCCCGTAGTCCGCCGCAGCGGATCGCGCATTCTGGTGGCTGAGGACAACTCGGTTAACCAGGATGTTGCCCTGGGCATCCTGCGAAAACTGGGGCTGCGAGCCGACGCCGTGGGCAACGGTGCGGAAGCCATCGAGTCGCTGAAGTCCATACCGTACGACCTTGTACTGATGGACATCCAGATGCCCGTGATGGATGGCCTGGAAGCCACACGCATCATCCGCAATCCGCAATCGACCGTGCTGAATCACGGCATCCCCGTGGTCGCGATGACCGCCAACGCGATGCGAGGCGACCGGGAATGCTGCCTGGAAGTTGGCATGAACGCCTACGTCAGCAAGCCCGTGTCGCCGCATGCATTGGTTGAGGCGTTGAATGACTGCCTGCCGTCGGGGACTCCGGAAACACGGTCCAATGTGCCGGCGGGTGAAGTTCCGGCAGGCAAATCGCAAGCGGACTTGCCCGTTTTTGATCGGGCGGCCCTGTTGGCTCGACTCATGGATGACGAGTCGCTTGCGGATCGCATTATCGCGCGTTTCCTGGAGTCCACGCCCGAACTGATCGAGTCCCTGCGGCAATCGCTGAAGTTAAACGACGCGGCCGCGGCCAGGCGCACTGCGCACGCCTTGAAGGGGGCGGCTGCCAATCTCGGCGGAGAGCGATTGCGGCAGACGGCGTTCGAAATGGAACTGGCGGCAAAGGCGGAAGACCTGCACGCCGCAACGGAACTTCTCGCCGAGTTGCAGGCAAGTTTCGAGCAACTGAAGGAAGTCATGTCGGCGTAGAATCAGGATTGCACGGACGGCTCCTTCCGACGGTGAAAGACACTACGTCATGGAAATGCCGATAATGACTATGCCTGCCGCGCCGGGGGCGTGACGCCGAGCCCGCTCCCTATTTCTCGACGATGCCGAGTCTGACCCCCGGTACGTCCCCTTGCGGATAGCACTTCATCGATATCGCCGGACTTCCGGGCGGAACCCGGAAGTCCCGCGTCAGGTAGTCGGCGAAGACGAAGGACGCCGCACGACTGCCCTGTTCGAGCCCCAATTCCCGGCTCACTTCGGCGAGCGTCTCGTACGACTTGTTGTGCCGCCAGGTGCAGCCCCACCGGAACAGAGCTTGCCCGGGAGCAGCATCGTAGAGGTTCCCGGCGAGGGTCAGGTTCATCCGGTCGAGGGTCAGGTTCACCGGCCAGCCGTTCTCATCCAGGTCCATTTTTCCCCACTTAGCCTTGGGCTCGCCCTGTTTCAGGTCGGACGGCTTTTGCTGGAGAGCCGGCGGCCAATGGCGTTCATCGGGCACGTCGAACCAGGCCCAGGTCTGGGCATCGCGGTTATAGGCCAGCACGTTGTTGCGGATGACCTGGTCGTGATTCCAGACCGGCACTTCCTTGCCGGGCGCGGCGATGGTCGGTGTGGTCCGTCCCTGCTCGCGGAAGTTGAAGCCCTCGCGGTTGCCGACGATCAGGTTCCGCTCGACGACACAGTTCGGCGAGTTGGAGAGGGAAATAGCTGCCTGTGCTCCCCAGGCGCCGGGCGAGTCGGCGAAGCCGTTGCCGACGAGCACGTTGTCGTGGGCATGCAGTCCAAAGGAGATCTCGTAGAAGATCCCGCTGTCCTCGTTGTCGGCGATCAGGCAGTGGCGCACCGTGCAGTTTTCGTTGCCGATATCGAACCAGATGCCGTTGCCCTTGTTGCCGAGGAACTGGCTCTTCTCAATCACCAAGCCGCGGCAGAGGACCAGTTTGTCCCCGCCCGCCTCCCAACCGCGGTTCCAGCCCTTGATGTTGTTGTTGCGCACGACGCACTCCGTGATGAGCGCTTCGTGGGCGGCATTGGCAGAGAATCCCATCTGCCCGTTGTCCTGGAAGACGCAGCGGCGGGCGACGACTCCTTCGCCGGCGAATAGGGCACCAATGGAGTTCATCTGCTCGCAAACGCAGTCTTCGAGCACATCCCCCCTGCCCCGCAGCACGACCGACGGCGACTGGGCCTTGTTGGCGGCGTAGCGGAACCGGATGCCTCGCGTGTGCACGTGCTGTCCTTTCACCTCCCACAGTACCTCACGCACGGACCCCTCGACGCGAAGCTTGGTGAGATCGCCGGCGTCGGCACTGCAGACGTACAGACGCTTGGCGCCTTCGTCGACAAAGAAGCTGCCTCGGCCGAGTTGGCCCCGGTTCAGCACCTGACGCAGCGCGTAGCCCTGCACGAATACTTGCTCGGCACGTCCGATCAACCTGTGGAATTCGTCATCCGGGTGGGCTCGGTTGCTCGACCATCCCAGGAACCGATGCGGCCACGGCGCGGAGAACACGGCGTCCTCGCCCGGCTCCCTTGTCAGGTCGCGGAGGACATCGGCCCCGGTCACGACGACGTGGGCCGCCACGTCGGGCTGGAAGCGGATGGGTTGGGCAGGTGTGCCGTCCTTCTCGAGGACCACCGCTTCACGGTAGACGCCCGAGCGAATGGTCACGGTGTCTCCCGCCGCAGCCACTCCGGCGGCCTTGCCGATGGTCTTGAACGGCGCTTCTGCCGTGCCGGCATTCTGGTCGCTCGCCTGCGGGTGGCGCTGATCGACGATGTAGGTTACCGCCGCAACCGGCTGCCCCGAGAGCAATAGAACGGCGAGCGCAGCGACCGGTGCACAGCACGGAGACGATGCTCTGGTCATTGGGAAGCCTCCTCTGCACATTGGCCTGGTTCGATGCCGGCCGTGTACGAACTCGCCCGGCAGTACGCGCATAACCGATCGGTTCCTCGACCAAGCAGAACCTCCTCGTCTCGGCGCCGGATACCTGCACGGCGGCAAGCATCGCCTCGATAGTCCGATCGAGGACTTCGCCGCTGCGGTTGGCACCTGCGAGCGCCGTGATTCTGGTTGGGTTCGGCGTGGTACGTAGCAGTTTCCACTCCCAAGTCTCCTCAAACAACTGCTGGCGGCACAGGGGACCGAAGTCACTTGGGCAAGAGGCGAAACACGCACGACGCTCGTCGCGACAGCAGGTCCTGAGTGTTTCGTCGGGAGTCGAAAACAGTCTTTTTCCTTAGGTCACGGTGCGGTTTTTCGGGGTTCTGTGTTTGCCGGGCGTCCGTAATCTGAACGATATCACCCAGGCAAGAAAGGAGTGCAACGCTGAAATGAACGTTTCCCACCACAACCTGACCGTCTCACAACTCCTGGATAGATCGTTGGACAGGGAGAGGCAATCCCATGATTTCTACGAGCAACTTGCGGCCGATTGCTCCGTGGGTTGCATAAAAGAACTCCTGGACAGACTGAAAGGCGAAGAGTCGAAACACATCGGCATGATTCAGAAGATGATCGCGCGGCTCGAAATGGGCAGGGATGTCCTCGCGTGACCGTAAGAAAGAACTGCGGACCGCAAGCTTCCATCAGAAGCAGTTGGCGCAGAAAGTCGCCCGGCGTGCAGCGGGAGGGGTACGCATGTTGAACGAAATCGTAATGGAATCCTCCGACCGGAGCCGGACATGATCATCCAATTTGTGACTCTCAACCGCGGTAAGCGCGCATGGCTGATTTGCGACCGGCAATTGCCGGTCCGGATCGGTCGTCATCCAGACGTGGCCATCCGCCTGAACGACGAGTCGGTCAGCGACTTCCACTGTGAGGTCGACGGCATCCGGGGTGTCTTATGGGTCCGGGACGTCGGCTCCTTGCACGGCACATTTGTGAACGGTTTCCACGTAACGCAGTCGCATCTGCTGCCGGGCGATTGGCTGACGGTCGGCGGGACGAGCATGCAGGTGCATTACGTGCGCAGGCTCCCACCGGCAATCGAAATGAACCTGCTGTAAACGGCCCGTCGCGCCGGACGCCGTCCGTGCTCCTGCAACGGCAGTGTGCAGTTGCCCGGCTTCATCGGGCGTCGCCGCTTCCTGCGTGAATTGCGACGGAACGGTCATGATTTGCGGGCGGGTGGTGTGGAGTTGGTTCCCGCCTGCCATCCGCGCCGCAAAGCCCTGCAAAAGTGCGTTGTCCGATCACCCAACGCGTCGCGGGCTCGGCGGGCCGACGCGGCAAGCCGGCGGTCGCAGGAACTCAGTCGAGCCGGCCAGCTCTCCGCGGACCACCGGGACTTGGGCCGGTCCCGAGAATCCGAGTCAAACCGCCATCTTGTGGCCCGCACCCGGCACGCGTACATTCAACCTCATATGGTCAACTTGCGGCTGGCTTATTAGCGTGCGCCCAAACTGAGTCCTCCGTTCACACGAGACTTCAATGACGCACACGACGCGGTCTCTGATTAAGCACCCTGTCCTGGTTGTCGACGATCATCCGATTGTCCGGCGCGGTTTGATCGATGTGATCAACGAAGGGGTTGATTTGGAGGTCTGCGGAGAGGCGGCCAGCGTTCCGGAGGCCCTTCGTCAGATCGAAGCCACTCAGCCACACGTGGTGATCATCGACATTTCACTTGGCGGCGAGGATGGGATCGAACTGATCGACTACATCAAGTCGCGCTGGCCGACGATGAGGATGCTGGTATCTTCCGCTCACGACGAGAAGATCTTCGCCGGCCGTGTGTTGCGGGCGGGCGCTTTGGGGTTCATCTCCAAGCGGGAGCCTCTGCCCCAAGTTGTGGAGGCGGTGAGAAAGGTCCTCCGCGGCGAGATATACCTCAGCCCGCAGATGGCAACATCCCTGCTGCAGCGAGCGGCGGGCGGCGAATCTCTGGACGAAGACCCGGTGCAGACGCTTTCCAACCGGGAACTGCAGGTGTTTGAGATGATCGGCGAGGGACTGAACACTCGGGAGATCGCGAACCGGCTCGGGATCAGTCCCAAAACAGTAGAGTCGCACCGCAAGGTGATCAAGACAAAATTGAACATCTCGACCAGTGCGCAGCTGAACCGTCGCGCTTTTCAGTGGGTCCAGAAAAGCCGCTAGGCTTCCGTCACAGAGTCTCTAACGCAATATCCGCCAGCACCTGGGCCACATCCTCGACCGCGGCAATTGCCGTCGGCCCTGTTGCCGAAAGCAGCACTTCCGTCCCGCACGGAGCGGCCAGCGACATGAGCCCCAGGATGCTGGCGGCATCTTCAACCCGCTCGTCCCTGCGGATCGTCACTTGGGCCCGATGTCGCTGCAGAGTGTGGACGATGTCGACGCATTTCCGCAGATTGAGTCCTCCGGGGTCCAACAGAATAACCCTGAGAGTGACCGGATCTTGAGGCGACAGTTCGGGACACTGGTGACCTGACAGGTCGTGAGGCAATGACATAGCGAGTGCTCCAGTTGAGTCCGAGTCCGTGGCGAGCGTCATCAGTGGAATGTTAGCCCGTGCTGATCACGATCCAATCCGGAGAAACCCTGAGGCTGCCACCTCAGATGGATTACCCCTGCCAGTTGGAGAGCTCACCGCCAAAGGAGCGAAATAGCGGCTTCGCAGGCGTGTCGAACAACAACACGATGCGGCATGAGCGATGTAAACGCACACGCGGAGAGAGTGGTTATTCCTTGGCCGGGAATCTGGCCGCGTCAGGAGTCCAGACGCTCTTTCGTTCCCTGGGCGAGGCACGCGGTTGCGGGAACGCGCGTCAAAGCGCGTTGCAGACGTGCCACTTCGCGCTCGAGGTCTTGGCATGCCGAGGCGGCTGCCGCAACGTCGCCGGCCCGAGCCAGTTGTTCCACGTGTTGGACGGCTGACATCGCCGGCGCTGCGGCCAGGTACACCAGGGTCCCCTTCAGCGCATGGGCGGCCCGCCAAAGCGATTCCGCATTTCCGGCGTCCCCTGCCCTGCGGATTTGGGCGAAGACATCCCGTGATTGCGTCCCGAGGTACGCGACCATTTCGCGGAATAGCGTTTCTCGTCCGCCCAACTGCCGCATGGCCTCCGCAAAATCAAATGCGGGAACGTCCTCGTCGACCGAATCGTTCCGCAAGGCGGCGTGGGGTTCGAAGTGCTGCGCCGGCACGGTTACGCTTGCCTTCCCCCCGGCGTCGGCGGCAGCCTGCGGCTCGCACGGCGGGGCGATTTGCTCAGTGGAATTCTCGGGCTCGCTTCGCGTCTTGCTCATCGTTCAGTTCACGATACAGGTTAATCGCCGTAATCCGACGTGAGGCAGACATACATCGATGGATTGAAATTCCGTGCGGCGAGTTCCGCGGCACCGGACGATTCGTGCGTTCGCGATCAAGCTAGTCTACCATGATACTCGGTCGGGCCTTTTCCGGACTATTCTTTCAAGGGCATGCGCATGGCAAGCGACAAGCAGCAATCGAATGAACAACCGCAGCGAGAGAGTTGTTCGTTTACTGCCTGTCCGCCCGCGGCGGCGGAGCGGCCGGCGGCATCGGAGTCAGTCGCCCCGATTTCCCCGATTCCTGCTGCCCGATTCAAAGTTCTGCTGGTCGATGACAACCGCGCGAACCGATTGGTGGCGACGTGCATTCTCGAAGAACGGGGGCATCTGATCGAGGCGGCGGGCGACGGGAGTCAGGCGATCCGTCTGGCGCAAGCGAACCGCTACGACGTGATCCTGATGGATGTGGAGATGCCCGGAATGGATGGATTGGAGGCCACTGCGGCCATACGTGCGGCTGAAGAGTTGTTGGAACCGACGTTCGGGGCCATCTCGGACGGAGCTTCACGGGACAGCGACTTTTCCCCTCCCAGCCCTGTGCCTCGGCGGGTCCCGATCGTCGCCATGACGGCGCACGCCCTGCCGGAGGACCGCGCGCGGTGTCTGGCCGCTGGGATGGATGGCTACTTGGTAAAACCCCTCGACGCACCCGGGTTGATTGCCCTCGTAGAGGGCTTGGCCTCAGGTCAGCGGCGAGACTGAAACGGCGGCATCATGACGGAAGAGCTCTGTCTTGCGCCCTTTCACTCGAATCGGTGTTTGGGTCACCCGCTGTTCCTGCACAAACGCGCTGGACGGCATCCCGCAGCTGAGTCGCCTGGCACACGGCGTCCGGGATGGAAACGGCTGGCTCCTGTACGTCACCAAGCCTGAACGTAACCGTTCGCGGGATGGGCCCACGTAGCCGCGTCTCTCCGAGACGCGAAGTCCGCGCGTCTCGGAGAGAC
>CAIPEB010000504.1 GCA_903863885.1 uncultured Planctomycetaceae bacterium
CGAATGTATGCCACTCTCTCTGATAAATCAGAAGGGTCGTTGGGCTGTAACTGCAAATTGAAAACAAACGCGCAGCCCAAATCGACGACAAGATGCTGCTTCAGGCGCTGCAACTCTCGACGTACGCCATGTATATCTTGTCGTCTCCGCTCTGCGATTCTGCTTATTTCAAAATCAACATCAAGCGCTTCTTCTGCAAAGTTGGCAAGTTTTCTCGGCAGGAGCAAGGACAAAACCGAGGGCGTGAGCCAGCGGACAGGTTCCGCTTCACTGTCCCAAATTGGGTCGGCTGCAGAGGTCGGGATCGTTTCGCAGTGGTCCGGCTCTAGGCTGCCTTCCCAACGCCGCCTCTCGCGCAACACCTCCTTCACGAGATTTGCGAGAAATGCACGAAGCCAAGGTTCCAGATTATCACCATGGACGTCCGGCAACTTCTGCCAAGCGCGAATCGCCATCTCCTGCAGGATCTCTTCGGCATCAGCGTGATTGACGCCCCGGCTTAACAGCCACGCCAGCCAGTCGTTTCGCTTCGCTGCGTAGGTCTCTTCGAACAACCTTGCCTTGGCATCGTCGCGTTCCATGGAGCGCTCATCAAAAAAACCGCCGAAATGTGTGCGCCCGATTCATTTATCTGTAGAGGATGGACAGCTGTCCGAGCGGCACTGTAATTCTAGGCTCGCTTTAACGACGCAGTCAACGCGCAATCGCCGTGAGCCGAAGAGTTTACGGCGCGGCGATCCGATGCCTTTTTCGGAGATTGCCATGGAACAGATCTATCCGGTCCTAGCTGAGCATCAGGTAACGGAATCGTGGCGGTTTCAAGACCTATCCAAGGAGCTGCATCGTTGGATGGAGATTTACAACGTCCAGTGTGAACTGGACGTCCCCAACATATCGCTATGCATCGACGCGGTGTCGCCACGCTGTCTGGGGCACTACCGCCTGGGCCACAATGGTCTCGGGCTACTCAATGAAATCGCGATCAACACGCGGTTTCTGCTGCGAAGCGAGTTTTGGGACACGCTCGGAACGCTCCTCCACGAGATGCTGCATGCCTGGCAGTACGAGCACGGAAAACCAAGCGGTTGGTATCACCACAACCGCGAATTCCGGGACAAGGCGAAGACGATTGGCCTCATTGTCGATCGTCGCGGCTACACGCAATACGAGCCGGACGGACCGTTCATATGTCTGTTGAGGGAATGCGGCGTTCGGACGCCCCAGATTCCGCAACCGGAAAAGCACGCGGCGGCCGGTTTCCCGAAACTGAAGGAATGGTCCTGCGGCTGTAAACGGGGCGCGTGGGTTGCTGGCGACGGGGAATGGAAGGCGAAATGTCTAACGTGCGGCCAAGAATTAGTTCGCGCTTCCCAGCGCTGAGCGGCAGCGGCCCTCTTTGAACTTCGTATACCAAACATCAAAGTGCAATGTAGGAGTTTTCAAGAGCACAACTGCGAACGTGGGACCTGCACCTGGCAGGGTGCAGGCCCCTGTCACATAGGCCGACCTGACCTCGACCCATGCAATGGGCACATGATACACCCGTTGCCAAGCGTGAATCTTGTCGGCCCGTGGAGTGACCACGGGCATTTCTGTTGCCCCGTGCTCTCCACGCGGGTTCCCGTTTTCTGCGAGGACAGGGCCAAAAAAACGCCCTGATACCTGATGTCTAACCCTGCGCACACAGTGCGCGCATCTCGAAGGGAGGAACGCATGGCGACAGTCCTGAAGATGCCCGATGAAGAACCGGAAGATAAGGGCGCAAAACCTATTTTCCCGGAGTTGCAGGAGGCACAGAAGAAGATCGTAGAGACCGGGACGGCGGTGGCCAAGGAGGCGATGTCGATCATCGCGGCCTTCGTGCTGACGATGCGGATCATCTTCAACACGTTGTTTGAAAAGCTGACCGCTCGCTTCACGGTCGCGATGGACAGGTTCCGCATGAAGGCGTTCCTCTTCAACTGCCTCGTGCTGCCCGTCCTCGGCTTGCTTTACATCAAAGTGAATTCGATGGGATTGCGGATTTCACTGCCCCTCCTTTCCGAACGCCTGCACAAGTTCTTCCTCTTCTCTTTCCTGGGCAACTTCGTGGGCTACAGGGATTTGGATTGGGCATACCCCGCCGCGCTGTTCCAGATGGTGATCGTGTGGATCTTCAGCCAATACATGCTGGAAGCCTACCTGTTCGGGACGATCTCGGCGATTGCACACCTGAAAGGGAATGAACAGTTCGCCCGGCGGTTCGTGGTCGCGATCGGCGCTATCCTCCTGCTGTGGGATATGGCGATGTTCAATGTCGGAATTTCGGATACCTCGCTCTTCGGGACGGGTTTCAGCCCGATTGCGATCATCTGCACGCTTGGCTACACGGCCGGCCTTTTGGGGGCCGCCTTCCTTCACGTCGTTTTTAAGAATCAGGAGTGAGCTATGAAGAAACTTGTGTTGTTGGTGATGTTGGTTTTCGCCGGATGCCCGCAGGCGTACGTCCCGTCGGCGGGATCGGTCCCCATTCTCAAGACCGCCAAGAGGGAATGTATGCTCATCATTGGTATGGATACCAGTGGCTCATTCATGGAGGAAATGTTCGGGGCGGACGGACGGGGGTACGAGTTTACGTTGCAGGCTATCGACCGGCTGTTCCGGCAGCGCTTTGGGGAAGACGACCGTGTGCTCCTCGCCCAACTCTCGACCGGTGAATCGTTGCTTTGGGAAGGCTCGCCCCTTTCCATGAAGAAGCGCTTCAAGAGTGCTTCCTCCATGAAGGACTTCGTTTTGCAGAACTCCGGCCAGGGAGGGTCAAGCTTGTTCGCGGGGATCGCGGAAACACTCAGGTACGTCAGCGGCCTTCCGGGAGTGGCCGAGGGGCAAACGCAAACGTGCGTTTTGGTTCTGAGCGACATGGAGGACAACAGTCCCACGCAGGTGGAGGATCGGAAACGCATGGTCGAAGAACTCCGTGCGTTCAAGGGCTTGCCCGGCGGCATCGGGTTCTATTTCGTCAGCACGAGCCGCATGGAGGACACCCGGAACTGCCTCATGGACGCCGGACTCGACCCGAGCCTGATTGAATGCGGGATTGTCGAGAATCCTCCCCTTCCGAGTTTTGAGCAATGAACCTGTTTCACATGTTGGATCAAGACGATCCCTTTACGCTCTTCTGCCTCATCGCCATCACCGCGATTGTTGGTTCCAACATGGCGTGCAATCCCAATGTGCGCCAGTGGGGACGGCGGGGGGCAGGAGGAGCGTACGCCATCTTCTTCATTTATTCATGTTTCATACTCCAGCCGTCCTGCGCGTCGGATTTCTCTCATATAGCCTTCCGCAGCCTGTTTGCCGCAGGGCTGGCCCTAACATGTGGATGGATTGTTTTCTCCATTGTGGCCTTTATCGCGACTTACACCAAAACGCACTTCCGGCCGATGTACCGTCCGCCGGTTATAAGCGAACCAGCCAAGCAGCCGCCGCAAATTCGGACCGTGTACGTGCAGCCGACCAATGCACAGAAGATGCAGGACTTTTTGAACGCCTACGAGACCGAACGGAGGCTTCTGCAAGGACTTCCCGACGACGAAAAGCCCATCGCTGAAGACGCTTTGCGGATGAAGTACCTTAAGATGTGCCCCCACTTAAAGGTGTAACACATGGGCCTATGTTACAGAATCTCCCGCTTGGCATAACGGAGTGGGCCCTGCTCTGGATTACGATTGAAATCGAGCCGAGGGGGATGACGGGGAACTCAGGGAGGACGCACGAGAAGCTGTTCGGATAGTGATTGATAAGCAACTGGAACAATTGACGGATACCTACGTCCATGGCCAACTGTAGGGTCATCTTGGGTGATCGGGGCGCGGGAAAAAGCGAAATGCTCAAGAACGAACTCCTGCACGTTGCCAAGGACGGAGAGTGTGCGGTGCTGGCTCCCGACCCGCCGGGAACGATGGCGACGGAAATGATGGGGCAACTGTCAGCGCATGGAATGGAAGAGCGGGCGATCATCGAAATCGCACGGGATACGAAGACCCGGCTACAGTGGCCCTTCACGGAAGACTCGCTCCTTTCCGGCGATGATGCCCGGATCGCAAACGAGATCATGGATGAAATGTTCTGCCAGGCGTTTTGGTCTTCAAGGATGGAACGGAGCGGCATGAGCAAGCCGTACACGAAACGGTATCTGGAAGCCGCCGCCGCGATCTTCAGAAGCAGAGACGTCGTTGATATCAAGAGAATGCTGGATGTGTTCAATTATCCCTCCTTGGATTTCCATGACGCTTTGAGCGAGGCGAAGGATGAAGCCGCTGTTAGTGTCTTTCGGGAACTCGCGAGGAGGGCCGGCAAGAGCAGGAAAGTGTTTAACGACGAAGCCGGAGCCTCGGCCAGACTGGTATGGGAAGTCGTGAACTCTCCCGTCATCTATTTACGCCACGGGAAAGGCTTTGATTGGTTGCAGGCATTGAGAGAGAAGAAGCAGATCTACTTCGATTTATCGGGCGTGAAAAAATCCGCGGCCCGCTCACTGACGCTCTTTGCGACCCACGCGGCGATAGCCGCCTGTATCCGGCACTTCAACGAAACGGGGAAACCGCTCAACACGATCATCTGCCTGGAGGAAGCAGGGGGAACCGAGATCCTGGCGCCGTTCATTCTCGACTCCATGCGAATGTGGAGAAAGGCCGGGGTGTACGTGTGGGTCGCCAGTCAAACGATATTTGATTTCAGCCAAGAAACGCTCGAATCGCTGCTGAGCCTCACCGAGCGCCATGACTGGATGCACATCAATGCGGGGATTGACCGCGCGGCAAAGGACCTGGCCGACCCGACCTTCAACCCGTACGAGGTGTACTACACCAGGGAGACGCTTCACCACGACGGGTACGACGAAATCAAGAACGTGTCGAAGGGCAGAAGGAAGGGACCGGACGGAAATTGGATCGAAGACACGCGCGAGGGAATTACCTACCTCGGGAAGTACAGGCCGAAGATCGAAGAAACGTACAAGACCCCCCAACTGCACGAGCAGGAGTTCAAGACGAAACTCGCACAGCTGAAGAAAGGTGAGCGATTCGTCAAGGACTATACCGGCGTGCGGAAAGAATACGTACCGATGTTGGAGGAACCATGGCCACTGGGATTAACAGACATCAGAACCAGGAAGGCGATAGCAAGGATCAGGAGCTCCCATCATTTCTTTCAGGTACACGTATCGGAGAGCACTGGAAAGAACAGCGATGGTTCCTCTACCAGCGGCTCAGAATCCACCCCTGCACCCTCGACCAGCTCCACGACCTGTTCGCTTCCCGAGACGCCGGAAAGAAGTACCTCGCCAAAGCCGTCCGAAAGCGAAAGATCCACATCGTCGGACGAGTCTGCTGGCAGGATGCGAAAGGCGGAAGGCCAAGAAACGTCTACTCCACCCGCTACATCCGACCAGACAAAGTACGGCATGAACTGGCAGGAACCGTCGTAGCGCTGAATTATGCGGGGGAGTGGGAGAGGTCCGGACATCTCCCTTTTAACTGCGACATGGTGCTCCACACGGAAGAGACCTACTACTGGGAAATTGACACGGGAGAAGAAGGACATACGCAAGTGAAGAAGAAGTGGGAAGGGTATGCCGGCTGTCAAAACCTGGTCCTCGTCGTCACGACCACCGAGCAGCGGATGGAGACGATGTGCAGTAGGGCGAAAGACGCACAATTCCCCGTCGCCTTCACGACCTTCATCAAGGTAACGCGCGACCCCTACGGGAAGATATGGACCGACCCGAAAGGCAGGGTTGGGGCACTCCCGAAACCCACTCCCAAAACCACTCAGGAAACGGGGGCATAAGGTGAAACCTGTAGCCCTGGCTATTTACTATACCGTCCCCTACGCCGCTGGCCCCGCCCAGGTCCCCCCCGGTCGGAAGAGCCTTCGCATTGTAACGGCCGGTCAAGGTCGTACCGCTTCGCTTCGCTCCGCGGTCTCCACCTTGACTTCGGCCGCTGCAGCGAAGGCATCTACTTCCTCCCCCCCCACCCGTGATCGGCTTCTTCTCCTTTCTGTTTCTCCTCATCATCGCCGGCATGGACACAGAGAAGAAACACACGTGGAAAAAGAAAAAGTGACAACTTTCCTATTTCCCATTTCCCCCCATTACCATGCTGTGGAATATCTCCCACCCATTTCAGTCGATCATCGAAGCGCCGAGCGATATTGCTTCCGCCCGCCGCGTGATGATCGAAAAGATCCAGGCCGATCCCGGAGCGTTCATCACGAAGATCAGCCCCGCCGAACCTTCCGCGAAGAACCTCTTGGACCTCGGCAAGGCTGTCTTCGGCATCAAGTGAGGGCCTTCGGGCCCCTTTTTTGCCGCGCCCACCCGGGCACTTTGTTCCCCTTAATCCCGGTCAACCGGGAGGAGATTGAGATGGTGGACTATCGAGCGCTGTTCCTGTGCGTGACGACCTCCATCATCGGAATCCAGGTTGGCTTCGTATTGAGCCATGTCGTCGAAGTGAAGCCGACGCCCGCGAGTTCCAACGGGCAGTTGGAGGAGATGTACCGGACACGGACGGCGGAAACCCTCTCGCACTAAATTACTCCCATGAGACGCTACGAGGGCCTATATCTGCACCCCTGTCAGGGAAAACGGCCAGTCTTGAAAGATTGGCCGAATCGGGCAAGCAGGGATCCCGAACAGATCCGTGAATGGTTCGGCCCCTACCGACCTGGCATGCTAACCGGAGAACGGAACGGAATCGTGGTGGTCGATGTGGACGACGGGATTGAGGAGTTGCGAAGACTGTACCTTTCGATCTTTCCCCGCCCGCCGACCGTTGTGTTATCGACCCGAGGCGGTCACGTGTATTTCCGGTATCCGAAGCACGAAGTCAGAAACGCAGCCGGAGCAATTGTGAACGGAATCCGCGCCGACATCAGAGGAGATGGCGGATACGTCTTGGTACCAGGGAACGGAAACCCGCACAGATTTGTCGAAGGACTCGAATTAGATGTGGATCGGCTCCCCTCGCTGGATGCCGTCAAAATCGAACGAAAGGAGGTGAGCCACCGAAGAATCGACGAGGACGACGTTCTGCAGAGGATTTATCGGGCGACGAAATGGATCGAAAAGGCAGAACCGGCCATAGCCGGACAGAAAGGCCACAGCAAATTCTTCTACGTCTGTTGTGCACTTTTTCAAAAGTTCGGCCTAACGCTCGACCAAGCCTACCCGATGATCCTCGTCTACAACTCGCGCTGCCAGCCGCCGTTTAGCAAGAAGGAAGTGGATCATAAAGTGGTCGACGCCCTGGCGACGTTGGCAAAGAAAGGTGCATGAGATGAGCGAAGGCAATAGACCTTTGGTCAGCTTCTCCGTCGGCGGGCTTTCCGTCTCGCTGTGGGAGAACGCAATTGATGGATCGGATCGCACATTCAAGAGCGTGACGGTCCGCAAGATGTTCAACAAGGATGGCCAGGCCGACAGCCGCAGCATCACGATCAACCCGGCCGAGATCGGCTGCATGATCGGCCTGCTGTCGCGGATGGAATCGCAGGTGATTGAGTGCCGTGGGCACAGACAACATTCCGATGAACCGCACCCGGAAAAGGTGCCATTTTGAAAGGAGGGCGTGATGGTCACGATCATCGCCAAGAGCGACCAGAAGTGTTTCATCTGCGAGAAGTCGGTGAAGACGGTGGAAGTCCGCTTCAAGGACAAATCATTCCAAGGCGTACTGTGCTTGGAGCACGTCTACGCCAAGTTGAAGGAGAAGGAGAAAGATGAACCGTCCACCGCGTAAGCTCTGGTACTTCGTCTGCCAGTGCGGCGCGAAGTTCTTTGCCAAGGAGAACAACCTGGACTGTCCCCGCTGCGGGGAAACCCTTGAGTCGACGGAGCAGATGGAACCGCCGTGGACGAACCGCTACCTTACGATTCGTGAGGCAGCCCAGCGCTTGCGCGCGAGCCCACGGTCAATCTATGGACTGTGTCAGAGGGGCCTCCTCGTGCACTTCAAGCTCCCAGGGGTGGGGGTTCGCATTTCGGAGGAAGCTATCGAGGAGTTTCTGAAGGCCTATCAGAGGACAGGAACCGGAAAGCCGCTACGCATCTCCGGTCCCCGCCAGAAACTGAGGCATTTACGAGTTTGATTATCGTTTCGCACGGCCCCCGATGGAACGGGGGTTTTCTATTTCACGTCTTTCTTCGCCGCCTCCAACATGAACTCGTAGTCTTCGGCCACATGCGAATATACGGTATCGAGCATTCTGCTGTCCGTGTGCCCCGCCAGTTTCGCCACGATGTGTGAGTCCACGCCGGCGAGCAGCTTCCGAGTGATCCAGGTGTGCCGCCAGTCGTATTGCCGAAAACGCCTACCCAATGCCTTTTCAAGATCGGCAAAGCGGCAACTCACTGCAAATCCCGTCCATGGCCTTCCCCGCGTGTTGCGAAAGAGCGGTCCGGTCGGGTGCTCAGCCATCAGCCGCTTGATGATCCGCACGGATCGCTCTGTCGCCAGGTAGAAGACCCTCACCCGCTTTTTCCCCTTTGCTTCGGGCACAGGGATCACGCATCGCCTCTTTCCCAAGTCAACGTGGCGCGCCTCCAGCATCTTCACCTCGAACGGCCGCGTCCCGCAATCCCACGAAAACTCTAGGAGCCACCGGAACTCATGGTCCGGTGTGGCACGGAGGATCTTCTTGAACTCCTCCAACGTCAGGACCGTGGTACGGCGGTTCGCGTCCGGCTTCTCCATGGCACGAAGGGGATTGATTTTCAGTCCGGCGTTTTTCACCCCCCAATTCAACGCCCGCTGCAGACACGTGATCCCTCCCCGCTTAGTAGTGCTGCTCCAGGATTCCTGCTTGGCAAGCCACGCCGTAACGTGCTGCGGAGTCAATTGGTCCACGGTGAGCCGAGGAGAGAAAACGAGGAATGACTGGCAAAAATCCTTGTAGCCTCTGTACGTTTTCTGGGCGCGGTTTTCGTGCGTCCAGGCCAGAAAATCATCCAGCAACAGCGCGAGGGAACGTGCGGGGAGTTGTTCGGTATCGCCTTCTTTTGCCAGCTCTTTCAGCTTGCTTTGTGCCGCCTTCAGGCTCGTGCCGAGCCGATGCCGGACGCCTCGAATCGTCGCGTAGTACCCCTTTCGCTCGTCCCACCACCAAGGCTGTGCAATCCGGCCCATTGGCTCAACTCCCGTCTGGATTCTGTATCAGTGATACACAATTCCCAAAATATATGCAATAATTCAAAGTGAAAATGCACACTGCATCTTACTCTTAATCAGTAGGTCGTTGGTTCGACTCCAACAGGGGGCACTCCCTATCTCCTTGTGCGGCAACCACTTCCTCGCCGCAACTCTTTGCCCACCCGAAAGTTGTGGTGCCCATTCCAGTGCAATTCGATGCAGATTGATGCGGATCGATGGGAGCCGTACGGCACCATAGTCGGCACCATTCGGAATAAGCTCGGCACCAATACGGGCACCAAAATGCTCGCCCGTTTCGGCGCCCAAGTCGCCACGTTTCGCGTAGCGGTTGAGGGAGTCGACGCCGTTCACGGACTCCCATAGGAACGCCACATGTGGCCAACGTTGGGCGGCACGGTGGGGAACGTCGGGGAGGTTCGGACGAGGCCGACCGATTGGCGCTCCTCCCACACAAGATGGCCGCCTCCCCGCCGAATACTCCCTGAGCTTCTCGTAACGAATTGCGAGAGCTTTTTCCGAGCGGCAGAATTACAAAGCTCGTCTGTCTAGCCGTCGAATGGATTGCCTGAGATCAAGTCCACGGCCACATCAACCTTTCTGGGAGAACCAAGATCATGCAATTCGCCCCGCCTCTTCTCTTCGCGCAAGCAATTTCCCCGAATACAACCCAACTCGAGTGGCTGTTCAGTTCCTTGGGATCTGTCTCCTCACTGCTGGTCCTTCTGTCGGCTGCGCTAATTCTTGTCGGAGCTTGTTACTTGGTTGCTACCAGACGCCCAGCATCGGTTCTGGCTGCGTACTTGGTGTTATTACCACTGCCCAGCATCATCAGCGTCTGCGGTTGGATGAAAGGATCGATTGCTTCGTTGGCCGTAATTGCAGCAACTCCGAACCTGACTGTCACCAGCGCAGACATTGCCGGCGGGCTAGCGGCATCGCTGTTTGAGGTTCTCGTGGCAATCATGCTTTCCGCCCCGACATATTTCATATTGGCTTTCGGGTTATTGAGTCGCACGCTACGACCGCCAACCAACTCCGCGGCTAACATCACTGACAAGGTTTCGAGCCCTTCCGTATCGCGCGAGCCCATAAAGGGTACGACGGTCCCAGCCATGTCCTAACCACACTGGCAAATCCGCCGTAAGCCTTCCCAAAACACAGACGGATCGGGCAGTTGGACGGCTTCCTCGCCCAGCCTTCTACACCGGCTCTGCCGTGGAAAGCCCGACGCCCGCCATGGCCACGCTCGATGTATCGAATCGGCAGGCCAAGCCTGTGAACAACCGGTGCCCGCCCGCCCCGCTAACCCGTCAGTCGCAAAGTGCGGCTCAGATACCGCCGACCGACGGGCGTTCCTCCCACACAAGATGGCCGCCTCCCCGCCGAATACTCCATGAGCTTCTCGCCACCGGAGTCCGACCATGTCCGCAGCCGCCGTGATCGTCGCCAGGCAGAACAAACTGATCCGTCGATTTCGAGAGGCGGGAGCCGTCGCACCTGAGTTTGCGCGTTCGCCCGAAGATCTCGGCTGCCGAAACTCGTGGATCTTCCGCCGACTGGTCACGCGAGGTGTCTTCGTGGAGACCAAGCCGGGCCGGTACTACGTCGATGAGATTGCGGCCGACAACTTCGTGCGAGTGCGACGAGCCAAGGCGTTGGGAATGCTCGCCATTGTCGTGGGGCTGTGCGGGTTGGCGATTTTGGCAAGTCAGTTCCTGTGAGCACGCGTTGAAGGCCGCCTTGCCCTGGAGTGTTAACGGGGCCGCCGCCCCAAAAAAGCGTTTACTCCAAACCCTGCGCGATCGGCAACTCCGGTTCACCGTTTGGTTCGGCTTTCAGTCTCTGATATCAGTTGCCGTTTGTACTTAAACGGTTGAATGTCGATGGGGCCCTGAATCGTAATTGTGTCAGAATCAATGAAATGAACGACATCAGACATCCAAGTTCCAACTGACGGGTATGGGGTCTCTAAGTCGCGACGTTTAAGCAAAAAAGAATCTTTGGTATTCGGGAACGTGTACTTAACTCGCCAGCGACGCTTCAAATGAGTTTCTTTTCGGTCAGTCGAAACTGTAGTTGTGGTCAGAATTCCATCGGACTCAAAGCGGAAAATTGA
This sequence comes from uncultured Planctomycetaceae bacterium, assembly GCA_903863885.1. GTDB lineage: Bacteria > Planctomycetota > Planctomycetia > Pirellulales > Pirellulaceae > CAIPEB01. The sequence goes on from CAIPEB010000504.1 coordinate 11,311, forward strand.
CTTGGTTCCCGGCGGAAACAAGGAATCCTTGCCAGCCGGATATTTTTCGTCCTCTGTGACAATGTGCTCCCATTGCCCAATGAGGCGGTCATCAAGTTGACCCTGACCTGATTCAAGATCCTCAGTGTCGCTGGCATGACGATTCGCGTCGGCCGTCTTTGCAGATTCGCTTTTGGTATTGTAGCAGCCAGGGGAAACCACTGTTGCCGCTGCCAACGCCAAGCACCGCATGCAAGAGCCCCATTTTCGATTTTCCACCGAAATCACTTGTGCCTCCGGTCTCGTAGTAGCAGACCTGTGAATGCCGAACGACCGGCGTCACCGGGCCGCGCCGATGGCTCCAACCATTTTCGAAGACCGGATCGCGGCTCCGGTACACGCCTTGGTTATGTCCCAAGAAATTCTTGTATCAGTCGAGCCTTGTCACGCAGAATCTGCCTTAGCTCGATTCGGAACTCCGAAGTGCTGATCGTGGCATTGAACAAACTGGCTTCGAGGAATTCGGGCGGATAACGCGCAGTCTGAACAGTCGTGAACCTAGACCCGAAGTGCCAATAAGTCAATCAATTGCGACAACTGGTCGCCGCGGGCACTGCGGCGTTATTCGGGCGGCATATTCCGCAGACGGTTAGCTCTTTGAGCCCCGGTGAAGGGGCCCACCGTCTTTCGGCGTGACCTTTTGTCCACCGAAGCCAACCCCCACACGGGCCCTTCGTGGAAAGCCCGACGCCCGCCATCGCCGCGGTACCACGTCGCGAGTCGGCAGGCCAAGCCTGTGAACATCCGATGTCCTCCCCGCACCGAACATCCGATGTCCTCCCCGCACCGCAGCAGTTTGACCGTCGATCACAACGGGATTTTCGCACAGCGCCCCCATTGTGGAGTGTAATCAATTCCCTTCGTGCGGTAGTGGAAACCAGGGTGCCCGCGAACTAGAATAAGCCCCATTGCCTATTCCCGTCCGACTATTTTCAAGAACTAAGTTCATGGTTCAGTTGCGGCGGCAATCGATAGGACGTTATATCATGGCAATGCGTCAAGACATGAATCGTGTCATTCTTACCGTCGTCGTTACCGGTTCCTGCATCCTCGCGTTGCCTGAATTCGCGCATGCGGGCTTAATCATTGGGAACAGCAGTTTCGAGTCGGGTAATACCGGCTTTACCAGCGACTACACATATTTACCTCCGAATAGCGGGAACATGGGTGAGGCCCGATATGGGGTCATTTCGAGTCTTGACCAGGCTCATTGGGCATGGGATTTTTACGGCGATTTATCGGCTGAAAGCGGCTCGAATTATTTCGTCGCGAACGGTTCGACAAGCAGCGTCAGTCTCCATGGATGCAGACTATTACATTGAATCCGGGTGATATTACGGCCAGTTCAGGCGGGTCGCCGATCTATTACCGGTTTCAGGGTACTTTCGGACCACTACCTCCCGGCACTTACGGTTTGCGACTCGCCGCACAAAGAAAGTGACTTATGCGCAGGCTTACCGTTTCGTTGTTCATCGCGTTTCTGGCTGTTGGATTCCTGCACCCGATCAGCGCGAACGCCGGATTGATTACTATCTCGCCCGATGCGGTCAACCGGCTGATCGACTATCCGTATTTTGACCTTAGAAACCAAAACTTCAACGACTACTTCAGCACGTACCAGGCAACCGAGAACAATCAAAGGACGCTGCTCTTCACGTCTGGGAACACGTTCCACAATGCGCTGATAAATGCACTCGGTGCGGGCTACGTAATCAATGAGGTAACGCTGACTGTCGGGTCGTCGACTTTCGACGAAGGTGGATTCGGTCCTTACGCGTCGCAGGGGGCTAAGGGAGCCTACAAAGTGCTGACCGCTTATAACACGGATACGGTGAGTTGGAACAGCTTCAACAACGGCGGCGTGGCAGGGACGAACTACGAGACCACCGCGACGGCGACGGGGGTGATCTCGGGAGATACGACCGTGTGGACCTTCTCGCCGACACTGATCAACGATTGGATCAACAGCCCTACTTCCAATTTGGGTCTTTTCTTTCCAGACTACGGCACGTGGGAAGACAACAAAGACACGACGCGGAAAGAAAACGTGGTCTGGACCGTCAATGCAACAGCAGCCGTTCCTGAACCTTGTACGTTGGCGCTGGTTGGCATCGGTGCCGGAGTGTGCGGCCTGTTCAAGCGGCGCCGACGCAAGATCGCACAACCCGCCGCGTGATGGAACCGCTCGCGCCGGCGTTAAACGTACTGCAAAGAGATTCTTCACCCACTGTCACCGGCCCGCTGTGAAGGCCCAGTTACTTTCGTCGTGACCTTTTGTGCACCGAATGCTACCGGTAATCGCGCTGGGATGGCGGCGAGGCCTCAGTAGTTAGCCAAGCTGCGTCGCCGCGGGATCGTATCGATGCCGATAAGTTCAAGGCGTTCGTCTCGGCGCTGGAGAACTGGCACACCGTGCACGGCCAGCGCGCACTTGTCGGTTCCTCACCCCCTCGGCGGCCCCGGCAGCGCCGCAATTGCGTCGTTCTGAACGGGCCCGGCGACTTTCGGCGTGACCTTTTGTCCACCGAAACCAACCCCCACACGATCCATTCCGCGGAAAGGCCTGACGCCCGCCGACAGCCACGGCTCCATGCGTCGAGACGGCAGGCCAAGCCTGTGAACATCCCGTGCCCTCCCGACCCGCTCACGCCATCAGTCGCAAAGTGCGTTTCAGTTACCGCCGACCGACTGACGCTCCTCCCACACAAGATGGTCGCCTCCCCGCCGAATACTCTGTGAGCTTCTCGCCATCGGAAACCAGCCATGTCCGCAGCCGCCGTGATCGTCGCCAGACAGAACCAACTGATCCGTCGATTTCGGGAGGCCGGAGCGACGGCACCTGAGTTCGCACAGTCGCCCGAAGATCTCGGCTGCCGAAACTCATGGATCTTCCGCCGCCTGGTCACGGGAGGTGTCTTCGTGGAGACCAAGCCGGGCCGGTACTACGTCAATGAATTTGCTGCGGACGAATTCGTGCGAGTACGGCGAGCGCGGGCGTTGGGAATGCTGGCCATCGTCGCGGGGCTGTGCGGGCTGGTGATGTTGGCGAGCCAGCTCCTGTGAGCACGCGTTGAAGCCCGCCTTCCCGCCGACCTGGAGGAATAACTGTGCAAACGGAACGACTTTTGATTGCCGTGCTACCTCTGGCCCCGCGCCACTGACCGCCTGAGCGATCATCTATCGTGGTTGCGGCGAATCCCAGGGCACGACGCGTTGAATGCTCCTGCATATTGAAGCTGACGCATTGCCCGACTTTACAAGCCGAGTTACCCGCATCCCTTGTTCGAGGCCCGACTGTTCGAAAAAACCTTTCCTGCATCACCTCGCAGCCGATACCTGAAGTACCGACCGGAAATACATGCAAACGGGATTGGAAAATCGCCACACACGGCTGCGGAAGGCTCGAATACATTCGCTGGGTCCTCTGGGTCTTCGAAGGCTACGCGACGGAAACATGGAAATCGCATGAGCCCAAGTGTGCTCCCGTGTATCAAACGAACGAATCCGATACGCCTAGCGCATCCTCGTCTTCATCGGCGGGAGTCCTGAGCCTCACCGTGAAACGGATGCCAGGCGGGTCCTGGTTCTCGACGGTGACCGTGCCGCCGTAAAATGTCACGATGCGTTCGGCCAATGCCGGGGCCAGTCCCAAATCGCCGCCGCTTGTCAATGTCTGGGCGAACGCCAGCAATTGGAAGAACCGGGGCAGCACTTCCGGCGGGATGCTCCGGCCTTCGGTTTCTATGATCAGGCTGATCCCCCTTGGCACCGGTTGTATCGTCAGCCCTACGACACTGCCGGAGCGAGCGAACTTGACCGCCGTCTCGATCAAGGATTGCAGGGCCCGCACAAGGTGTTGAGGCACACCCAGGACCAAATCGCGACCTTGGGGCAGCGGCGCCAATTCAACACTCAGCGTTTGGGCCAAGAAATCGGCTCCCTGGCGAGCCTGCTGCAGCAAGACAGCCAGTTCGCACGGCACCTGTTTGCCGTGATCAACACCCGCACTGATCTCGCAAAGCAGCAGGGCGTCGTCGATCAACGTCATGATCCGCTGGCGGCTTTCGTCGTACAGCTTGGAATACTTGAGTGCTCTCGGGGAATCAGCCACCATGTCGAACATTAACTCGGCAATACCGAACATCCCGTTCAGCGGCGTGCGGAGTTCGTGAGAAATCAACCGGAGGAAGTCGGTCTTGGCATGATCCAAGACCGCGAGACGGGCGTTCGCCTCAGCCACTTCGCGGGTCCGTTGAATGATGACTTGCTCCATCTGCTTGTGATCGGTGACATCGATCACCACGCCCAGGTAACTCGTCACTCGGCCGTTAGCGTCACGCACCGGACGGCCTCGGGACATCAGCCAACGCACACCGCCATTCGCGTCTACGACGCGCCATTCCAGATTCAGTTCCGCCTCCTGCCGGACGATTTCCTGTAACGCTTGTTCGGTGCGATTTCGATCCTCCGGATGTAGCGTCTGACGCCAAGCCTCATAGGACGGTTCAACGGAGTTGGGGGCCAGACCATACACTTGCCACAACTCCCGGGACCAGACGTTTTCCCCCGTGTCCAGCTTCCACTCCCAGGTTCCGGCTTTGGCCCCTTCCAGCGCCAGATTCCGGCGCATTTCGGCGCCGCGCAAGGCTATTTCCGCTAGTTGGCGTTCGGAAATATCCTGGGCGGTGGCCACTCGATAGACAGGTACTCCGTCGTCGCCGCGTACGCTGACGACATCCATCTGCACCGGGAAGATCGACCCGTCGGACCGTACCATGTGAGATTCATAGCGAACCTGCCCGACGCGGTCGGCCTCGGCGATGCAACTCCGGACCGCATCATGATCTTCCGGGGCATAAAGACTCAGGATCGGCGAACCGGCAATCTGCTCGAGCGACTTCCCCAGCATCCGGGCCATCGCCGCATTGCACGCCAGGATGCGATTTGTTCCCGGCATTCCCAGGGCAATCCCGTGGGCGCAATGTGCGAAGGCGTCCGCCCACTGCCGAAGTTCAGATTCCATCTGCTTGTGTTCGGTGATATCGAAGAGGGCGCCATCCCAAAGCAGGGACCCGTCTGCCAGTCTGCGCGGCATCGAGCGGACGTGGAGCCAGCGGATCCGGCCATCGATCGCGCGCTGGCGAAACTCGCACACGAACTGAGTGAGTTTGCGGGCGGCGTCCTCCTGCGTCGCGTTAAGGTGCGGTCGGTCCTCCTCCAGGATGAGATCCCAGAATTCGTCGGGATTGGCCAGCACCTGCTCGGCGGAAATGCCGAATACGGCCCTGACGCCTGCGCTCATGTACGTATAGCGATTCGGTCCGTTGCGAGGCATCAGCAGCTGATACACAGCTCCCCCCGGCAGATTGTCGCCGATTGCGCGTAGGCGATCCTCGGCTTCTTTCCGTTCGGTGATGTCCTCGATCATGCAAAGATGGCTCGGACCCTGCCCGGCCTTCACCGTCATCGGTGCGATTGTCATGTTGACCCAGACGGCGGAACCATCGGACCGCACATAACGCTTCGCCATCTGAAACCCTGCAATCTCCCCGGCGTTCAGCCTCGCCATGTTGTCGAGGTCCGGTTGAACGTCATCCGGATGCGTGATGCTCATCCAGTCGATCGCGACCATTTCCTCGCGAGTGCGTCCCACGATTTCGGCGAAGCGGGGATTGGCTTCATGGATCCGGCCTGTCTGCGAGTCGATCAGCGCCACGCCCAGCGGCGCCTGCTCGAACATGGCCCGGAATTTCTCTTCGGACTGCGTCACCAGTGCCAGCGATTCGACCACGCGGTCTTGCGCGGCGGTCAGTTCGGCGGTACGCTCCGTCACTCTGCGTTCCAGTTCGACATTCCATTGACGCAGCTGTTCCTCCATCTCGCGGCGCCGGGTAATGTCTTCCTTGACGCCCACGTAGTGAGTGATCTCTCCGGTGTCATTGTGTACGGGTGCGATGGCCGCCGATTCCCAATACAGTTCGCCGTTTTTTCGACGGTTGCAGAACTCGCCGCGCCAGACTCTTCCCGCAGTGATCTCGCTCCACAAGTGGGAATAGAATTCACGGGAGTGAACACCTGACCTCATGGCATGCGGCTTCTGTCCGCGAACCTCTTCCAGACGATAACCGGTCACCCGTTCCCAGGTCGGGTTCACGTAATCCACGCGACCCTCGGGGTCTGTGATCAGGATCATGGAGGGGCTAAATTCGACCGCCTGTGACAGCTTGCGCAGGGTCGCCTCCATCTGCTTGCGTCCGGTGATGTCGACCATCACCGTCAGGGCGTACTGCCGGCCTTGGTGGTTGATCAACTCGCCGGAGAACAGTCCATCGAGGATCGACCCGTCCTTGCAGCGGACCTGCAGCTCAACGTGTTCAACATGCCCGTCTGCCGCCAATCGTCCGACCAAGCTTTCCAGCTGTTCGTCCTGCGGAAGCAAGCCCAGCTCTGCGTTGTTCCGGCCGACGATTTCATCCCGAGAATATCCCAGTTTCGTCAGGAAAGCGTCATTGATGTCGAAAAAGCGGTTGTCCGGCAAGCTGGTGATCGCGACCAAGTCGGGGTGCCTGCGAAAGAGCCGTTCAAATCGCTGCTCGGCTTCCTTTTCCGCGCTCAGGTCGCGGCTGACTCCGAAGATGCAATCAGCGCCGTTCCAGCGTCCTAACCAGATGCGAGTTTCCACAGGTAAGATAGCCCCATCCTTACCGGCCATCGGCAGAGGACACGAATCCCGTTCACCGCGCAACATTGCGGCAAAGATTTCGCCGGCTTCTCGGCGCGACTCCGCCGGATGGAGATCCAACACAGCCAGGTTGGTCAGTTCCTCGTCGCTGTATCTCAGCTTCTCCCTCAAGGCACGGTTGGCGAAGAGAATCCGGCCATCCAAAGAGGTTGCCACCATCAGGTCGTCGATCGTATCGATGAACGTGCGGAAATTGGTTTCCCTCTCCCGTAGCGTCGCCTCCGCCCGCTTGCGATCGGACACGTCACGCACTGCACCGTGAAACAACCGACGTCCATGTATTTCCAGAGGGGTCACCGAGACTTCGACTGGAAATTCAGTGCCGTCAGCTTTCTGGCTTTGCCACTCGAAGAGATGATTGTCACCAG
>CAIPEB010000505.1 GCA_903863885.1 uncultured Planctomycetaceae bacterium
ACCGGGTGACAAAGCGCAGGGCAATTTGCCGAGTCACAATCGCACTAATTTTGGGAATAGCCGCTTTCTCCAGTCAGACGTCAGCGGTTTTTCCGGCAGAGACGAGTCTCCCGCCGCCCTTCGCCCGTCGTGTACCGGTACCTCCCCTCCCGACCGACATGGCCTGGCTGAATACTGCCAAGCCATTGACGCTGCAGCAGCTCAGGGGCAAGTTCGTGCTGCTGGACTTCTGGACTTACTGCTGTATCAACTGCATGCACATTCTGCCCGAGTTGAAGAAGCTCGAGCAGGCGTACGCAAAAGAGCTGGTTGTGATCGGCGTGCATTCGGCGAAATTCGAAACGGAACGCGACAGTAAGAACATCGAAGACGCGATTGCCCGTTACGAAATCCAGCATCCGGTAATCAACGATTCGGAAATGAAGCTCTGGAAGACTCTTGGCGTGCGCAGTTGGCCAACCCTCATCCTGATTGACCCGGAAGGCAATGCGGTGTGGGGACGCAGCGGCGAATTCCAGTTTGCCGAAGTCGACAAGATACTCCGCGAATCCCTCCCCTATTACCGGGAGATCGGTGCCCTCTCGGAGGCTCCCGCCGTGGAACCGCCTGCTTCAGAGGGCCAGGTCACGCCCCTTAGGTTTCCGGGCAAATTGCTCGCCGATGAAGCGGGAAACAGGCTGTTCATTTCAGACAGCAACCACAATCGGATCGTCATTTCGACACTCGACGGCAATTGGGTGGCGACCATCGGGGCCGGAAAGGCCGGCAGGACCGATGGCGCGTACGAAGCGGCGACGTTTGATCATCCGCAGGGATTGGCCCTGGTCGGGGGTACTCTTTACGTCGCGGACACGGAGAATCATCTGATTCGAGCCGTGGATCTGGCCGCCAAGCGCGTTTCAACCGTTGCGGGGACCGGTCAACAGGCTCGTAATGGATGGCCCGGGCGCGGAAAAAAACAGGCCAAAGATCCGCCGAAATACAGCGGCCAGCCTCTATCCGTCGCGTTGAACAGTCCTTGGGCGTTGAGTGTCCATGAGAGGGTACTCTACATTGCCATGGCGGGGGCTCATCAGATCTGGAGAATGCCGCTAAAGCTCAATGAAATCGAGATTTACGCCGGCAATGGACGCGAGGATATCGTCGATGGATTGCTGCTCCCGCCCCAGCCCTACCTGCTGAAGACCGGGGGCGCTGAAGAGGGGGGGGCGTATGCGTCATTTGCGCAACCAAGTGGATTAGCGGTAAGTGGTACTTCCCTGTTTGTGGCCGACAGTGAAGGCAGTTCCATACGTATCGTACCGCTTGCTGCCACCGGCCAAGTGCGTACGCTTGTCGGAACCTCGCAGCTTTCGAGCGGCCGTCTGTTTACGTTCGGGGACCGGGACGGGAAACCCGGGACGGCCCTTTTTCAGCATCCTTTGGATGTCGCCGTCCACGGGGAAAGCGTTTTCGTCGCCGACACTTATAACAACAAGATAAGAATGGTGAATTTGCTGACATCCGAGACGCGGACGCTGGTCGGCAGCGGAAGAGAAGGAACGAGTGACGATCCGGCGGAGTTCAACGAACCAGGGGGGCTCTCTGTCGCTGCGAACCGGCTTTACGTGGCCGACACCAACAACCATCGAATTCGCGTTGTGGATTTAGCCACGAAGAAAGTCTCGACGCTGACGATCACCGGTCTGGCTGCTGGACGCTGACCGGTCGGACGATCGCTAGTAAGTCAAAAAAACTGTGGGAAAAGGTCTCTAATTGGCGACAAAGACAAGCCGGAGCCGTTTTGCCTCGCATCTGACGGGGGGAGTGTGCAGCGGAAGCGGCGGCAAATTGGCCATTTACAACCCGTAATCTGCTCGCCTACAATGTGGGTTTTCCTCACGAATCCCCCCTATTGAGGGCCGCTGGCGGCATGCAGTCGGCCCTGAATCGTGGAACCGGGCATGTTCGAGTCACTGCAAGATGGAATTCGGTCCGCTCTGAAGACCTTGCGCGGCAAGGGCAAGTTGACTGAATCGAACATGCGCGACGGCCTGGATTTGGTCGAGCGATCGCTGCTGGAGGCTGACGTCAGCTACGACGTGATCAAGGCCTTCATGGCCGGGGTCACTGAGCGGGCGATGGGGCGACGCGTAATGCTGTCGCTCGATCCCGGGCAGGAACTGGTCGGCATCGTCCGTGACGAGTTGCTGAGCGTTCTTGGTCCGGTGGATCCATCGATTCGGCTTCACGAGGCCTGCAACGTCATCATGCTCTGCGGACTGCAAGGGTCCGGCAAGACGACCACCTGCGGCAAGCTAGCTAAGTTGCTTCAGGCCAATCATGTTACATCGATGTTGGTCGCGGCCGATCTTCAGCGTCCTGCGGCAATTGAGCAGCTTCATGTGATCGGTCGCCAGATAGGAGTTCCGGTTTATTCGGAGCCCGGAGCGACGGATCCGGTCAAGGTGTGTCAAAACGCCAAGGCCCGCGCGGAAAGCGAGGGTGTTCGCGTATTGATTCTCGACACGGCGGGGCGACTGGCGATTGACGAAGAGTTGATGAACCAGTTGCGCCGAATTGACCATCAGGTGTCGCCGGATCATGTCTTTTTTGTCGTAGACGGAATGACGGGTCAGGACGCAGTGCGCAGTGCCGGCGCCTTCAACGCGGCGCTCGAACTGGATGGCGTCATCATGACCAAGCTGGATGGTGATGCGCGTGGCGGCGCATTGCTGTCCGTAAAGCATGTTACGGGCGTACCGATCAAATTCATCGGCACGGGCGAGCAGATTGATGCGCTGGAACCGTTCCGCCCCGAAGGCATGGCCAGTCGCATCCTTGGGTTGGGAGATATTCTCGGGCTGGTCGACGTGGCACGACAGGTCGTCACCGAGCAGCAGCAGAAGGATCTGGAAGAGAAGATCCGGGCCGGTGAGTTCACGCTGGACGATTTCAAGGTTCAACTGGAAAGCCTGTCTCGTCCTGGGTTGATTCAGAAGTTGATCGGCTTGATGCCGGGCATGTCGCAGTTTACGGAGATGATGGAGCAGATGGATGCCGAGGGAGATACTCGGCGGTTGATCGGCATCATCAATTCCATGACGACCGCTGAGCGGCGGAATCCGAAGGTCATCGATCAGAGTCGCCGCAATCGTATTGCGCGGGGAGCCGGCGTGCCGGTCTCCGAGGTGAATAACCTGGTGAAGCAGTACGACGTAATGGCTCCCATCATGAAGACCATGGCCAGCAAGGGAATGGCGGGGAGGATGCAGGCGATTCGGGAACTGCAGCAGAGCGGCATGATGGACCCCGGGCGTGGAATGCCTCGCCTGAAGAAGGGGACGGGCAAGCGGCTGAATTCCAAGGAACGATTGAAGCAGAAGAAGCAGCGAGATAAGGATCTACGCCGGCGGAAGCGGCAGGGCCGCGATTCGGACTGACGCGTCGGCGGGGAACGACTATTTACACGGGCAATGCACGCGGGTGACGCTGGATTGTCCGGAGCATCACCAAAAGGAGAGACGTGTGGCAGTAAAGCTTCGCATGAAGATGATGGGGCGGCGGCACCGGCCGTTCTTCCGCTTGTGTGCGGTAGATTCCCGGGCGTCGCGTGACGGTCGGGTGATCGAATACCTCGGTCACTACGATCCGCTGGTCAAGGAAACCGATGCCAGGGCGATTCTGAACGGCGAGCGGATCAGTTACTGGCTGAGTGTTGGCGCCAAGCCGACGGAGAAGACGGGAATCCTGATCAAGAAGTACGGCCAGAACGGTACGCATTTGGACCAGCAGAAGGCCGCGTTGGAGCGGTTGAAGCTGAACAAGCCGACTGCGCCTCCGCCTGTTCCGTTGCCGAAAAAGAAGAAAGAGAAGCCTGCTGAGGCAGCGCAGGAGTCCGCTGGCAGCGAAGTTGCGGCGGAATCCGCGGAGTCCTGATTCTGACGGCTTGCCTGCCACGGGAATGACGAACGAGTCATGCGATTTGATCTGCTGACCCTGTTTCCGGAGATTTTTGCCGGTTTTCTGGGGCAGAGCCTGTTGAAGAAGGCGATTGATCGCGGGCTGATTCGTGTTCACGTGCATGACATGCGCGATTGGTCCCGGGACAAGCATCAGAAAGTCGACGATCGGCCGTATGGCGGCGGTCCGGGAATGGTGTTGCGTGTCGAGCCGGTCGTCGAATGTGCTGAGGACGTTCAGTTGCAGGGCGCTGAGCGCGGGCATGTTGTGCTGCTGAGTCCGCAGGGGCGTCGGTTGACGCAGGCGATCGTGGAGGAATTGGCGTGCCATCGGCGGCTGATTCTGTTGTGTGGGCGGTACGAGGGGTTCGACCAGCGAGTCGTCGAATTGTTGCGGCCGGATGAGGTTTCCGTCGGAGACTATGTGCTCAACGGCGGAGAAGTTGCGGCGATGGTGGTGATCGATGCGGTGATGCGGCTGGTGCCGGGCGTTTTGGGAGACGAAAACAGCCATCGGGACGACTCGTTTTCGAGCGGAGGGCGGCTCTTGGAGTTCGCCCAGTACACGCGGCCGCGCGAGTATCGTGGGCTGCACGTTCCAGACATCCTGTTGAGCGGAGACCACGAGGAGATCGCGAGGTGGCGAGGCGAGCAGAGTTACTGCAAGACTCGCGAGCGGCGTTCGGACTTGCTGCCAGGGGCGTCTGCGGGGGATTTGGATCGAGAGGAAACTGACAATACAAAGCGGCCGGCTGACGGTTAGCCTGCCGGAGCTTGCACTTATCGCCGTGATGGAAGTGGCTCGTCGATGCGGTGGCGGGCAGGGCTAATCGCGGCAGTTGACCGAACAACGAAAGGGTATTTGCGATGAGTCAACAGCTGATCAATCTGGTCGAGAAGACCTCCATCAAGTCCGAAGCCGATGTGCCGAAGTTTGACATCGGGGATACGGTGGACGTGCATACGAAGATTCTGGAAGGCGACAAAGAGCGTATTCAGATTTTCTCGGGCACGGTGATTGCCCGCAGCGGCAGCGGCAGCAAGGAGATGTTCACGGTTCGTCGCATCGTGGCGGGCGAAGGTGTGGAGCGGAAGTTTCCGCTGCATTCGCCCCGCATCGCGAAAGTGGAAGTGAAGCGTTCGAGCGTTGTGCGTCGAGCCAAGCTCTACTTTCTGCGGGATCGCGTCGGGAAGGCCGTGCGTCTGCGCGAACGTCGACGGTAACTCGATTGGTTGTCGACGATGGGGTTGTGGGCTGCAATTCGGCGCCGCCTGCGATGGCCTGGAGCCGCGTGCTCGCTGGGTGAGACCGGCGAGCGAATGGCGGCCGCCTATTTGCGACGCAAGGGGCTCCGTGTGGTCGCGCACGGAGTCCGGGAACGCTGGGGTGAACTTGATCTCGTCGCGATCGAGGGGCGGACGATCGTGTTCGTCGAGGTCAAGACACGCCGTTCGGCAGACATTCTCGATGCGGTGGAGGCCGTCGATCTGCCGAAGCAGCGCCGGATTACACGAGCCGCTCTGGCCTATATGCGCCGCCACCGATTGCTGGAGGAGCGGTGCCGTTTCGACGTCGTGGCGATTTGCCTGCCTGCCGGCGATGGAATTTCAGAAATCCGGCACTTTCCGGACGCTTTTCCGGCGACGGGCGTTTCCTCGATGTTCAGCTGACACGCATTCCGCGGCTGCGATGGCGGGCGTTGCTCAGTTGGCGTATTGCGTCGGATCGGGAATCTCCGCTTCGAGAAAGCCGCGTTTCCTTAGCAGGCAGGAGTCGCAGTGTCCGCAGGCCAGCCCGTTTGCCGTCGGGTCGTAGCAGCTGGTCGTCAGCGCGTAATCGACGCCAAGTCGGACGCCTGTGCGGATGATCTGGGCCTTGGTCAAGTCGATCAGGGGCGTGTGGATTTTCACGGGATGGCGGCCTTCGACGGCAGCTTTTGTGGCCAGGTTGGCCATGGACTCGAAGGATCGGATGAATTCGGGGCGGCAATCGGGATAGCCGCTGTAATCGACGGCATTCACGCCGATGAAGAGGTTCCCGGTTTCCAGCACTTCGCTCCAGGCCAGCGCGAGGGCAAGAAACACCGTGTTGCGGGCCGGCACGTAGGTCAGGGGGATTCCGCGGCTGATCTGTTCAACGGACTGATGTTTCGGGACCGGCAGATCGGAGGTCAGGGCGGATCCGCCGAACCGCGCCAGATCGATATCGACGACGGCATGCTCAACCACGCCCATTTGTTTCGCGATATTGCGGGCGAATTCGATTTCGACGCCGTGTCGCTGTCCGTATCGGAACGAAATGGCGTACGGCCGGAAGCCCTGTGTCTTGGCGATGGCCAGCGTGGTCGCCGAATCGAGGCCGCCGCTGAGCAGGATCACAGCGGCCTGATCGTTGCCGGAGTTGAGGGGAGCCTTCATGGGATGGACTTGTTTTGAATGTCTAGGTGCGCGAAGCGGTGCCGTCTGCAGCAGACGGGAGTTTAGTGCAGGAGGGACGGGCGACAAAGCGTGCGAATGCGTGCGACTGCGAAAACTGGGGAGGTCTTTTCGAGAAAATCCATCGCTGCAAACGCTGGATGTGGACTGAAGTTTCGCGGTTCTTTGAGCCGAAAATAAAAACTCGCGACGGACCTCCTTGACGAAGTCGGGAGCGCCTCGTACAAATAGCACACTGTCGTTTGCGACTGATTTGGCGAGCCGCAAAACGGGGCCAAGAGCCCTGAAAAAAAGGCAAAAGCAAAATCAAAAGTGTGGTTGACAGCCACAAGCAAACGAGTAAGATTGACCATTCGCCGCTGACGAAAAGATGGTTCAGTGGTGAGTGACAAGTAACTTTGATCTTTGACAATTCGGTAGCGTGTGACCTTTCGAGTCGGCCTGAGATTGTGCGTTTTAGGCTAACAGACACTTCGATGACCACGAAGTGTCACGATGGTATCAAGCCATTAAATTGACTCGCTTTCAATCCGCCGCTGTGAGCCGGGAAACTGGCTGACGGTGGTGGTCAAGCAAAAACAATTGAAGGGTTTGATCCTGGCTCAGAATGAACGTTGGCGGCGTGGATTAGGCATGCAAGTCGAGCGGCAGCAGGCCCGCAAGGGCGCTGGCGAGCGGCGAAAGGGAGAGTAACACGCGGGTACCTACCCTCAGGACCGGGATAGCTGCGGGAAACTGCAATTAATACCGGATGATGTCTCCGGACCAAAGGTGTGATTCCGCCGGAGGAGGGGCCCACGTCCTATCAGCTAGTTGGCGAGGTAATAGCTCACCAAGGCGACGACGGGTACGGGGTGTGAGAGCATGCCCCCGCTCACTGGGACTGAGACACTGCCCAGACACCTACGGGTGGCTGCAGTCGAGAATCTTCCGCAATGGGCGAAAGCCTGACGGAGCGACGCCGCGTGCGGGATGAAGGCCTTCGGGTTGTAAACCGCTGTCAGTGGGGAGGAAATGCACGGGGGTTCTCCCTCGTGTTTGACCGATCCGCAGAGGAAGCACAGGCTAAGTTCGTGCCAGCAGCCGCGGTAACACGAACTGTGCAAACGTTATTCGGAATCACTGGGCTTAAAGAGTTCGTAGGCGGCACGTTAAGTCGGGTGTGAAATCCCTCGGCTCAACCGAGGAATTGCGCCCGAAACTGGCGTGCTTGAGTAAGATAGAGGTGAGCGGAACTGATGGTGGAGCGGTGAAATGCGTTGATATCATCAGGAACACCGGTGGCGAAAGCGGCTCACTGGGTCTTAACTGACGCTGAGGAACGAAAGCTAGGGGAGCGAACGGGATTAGATACCCCGGTAGTCCTAGCCGTAAACGATGAGCACTAGGTTGAGGGGACCTCCACATCCCCTCGGCCGTAGCGAAAGTGTTAAGTGCTCCGCCTGGGGAGTATGGTCGCAAGGCTGAAACTCAAAGGAATTGACGGGGGCTCACACAAGCGGTGGA